>JAXHNR010000002.1:684871-1027307 GCA_034520215.1 Candidatus Krumholzibacteriota bacterium
TGAAAGTCTTTTTAGTGTATATGTGTGTTCCGCCGGGAAATATAAGCATCCTCTTCCACCTGGCTGATGATATTCTTTTGATTGTCTTCTGACGTTTGCGGCGAAGAAGCGCTTCAGTGACTTTTACACTTGAAAGTCCATTTATCATGCTGGCGCAGTCGGGGCATAAATTGATTCCCAGTTCAGTTCCCGCGCATTTCGGACAGACCGGTTTATCACAATTATCGCAATTAAATACCTCCCATTCTTCGGGAAGGGCTTTTTTTATAAAGATCGCGGCCAAAACGCTCATCGGAAACAGCAGCCAGAGGATGCTAAACGGCAGTAGAATCCAGTTTCTAAAGATTTCGTCTATAAGGAGCAGTTTTCGGTTTTTAGCTTCGCGGGCGGCTATACGGCGCAAATGTGATTTTTTAAAGCCGCACCCGAGAATCTCGTTATCAGCAAAATCTGAAGCTGGGTTTTCTCTTTTGTATCTTTCGATACCAAATTCACTGGCTTTTGTAAGCGCCGAACTCGAAAGACTGAAACGCATATTTTTGATACAGGTCTGACCGATATTGTACTGTGCTACAGAATTAGTTGAGTCTATGGAGACGGCGTTACGGTATCCGTTCAAAGCTTTATCGTAGTCACCCTCTTTGAAATAGATATTACCGAGATTGATGAAAGCCTCAACGAAATCGTTTTCTTCCTCGATAGACTGTCTGAGATATCGTTTTGCAATCTGTAAATTTCCCCTTCTGTACATCAGAGTTCCCAGAGCGAAATTTCTTTCGGCGCTAAATTCCGGCGAATCAATTTCCTCAATCAAACTGATTGTTTCTCTATCCGCTCCCTTTTCGTTAATCAAAGATAGTCGTCTTGTTACGCTGTATTCATCGATCCCCGGAACAAAATTATTAATTTTTTCCGAGAAAAAAGAAGAAATGGATATTAAGACGATGAGTGATATCAATATCCCCTTTTCCTTATTTGAACTGAAGCTCCATACTGCGATAATAAGAAGAAAGGCGTAGGCGGCAAGCCCGGGACGAGTAAGCAGCAGCCCCGCTATTATAACAGGGCCTATGTATTTTGCCGGGGGGAAAGTAAATCTGCCCGCGTAGATTTCAGTGATTTTGTGGTTTATCTTTGAACTGTATTTTACCAGCAGGAGTATGAGATAAATCAGCAGAGTTATACCGACAGCCGCTGTAAGGGTGATAATAAGATTTATCAGAACCAGATTCCTCTTGTAGAAAGACGAACTTTGTTTCTTCAGTCCACTTAAAAGATAGATAATAAAATTGAAGTCTGCCTGCTTCAGGGAGATGCGGGCAAGAGCGTATGAAGGGGCGGCGTAGTCACTTGAGAGATCCTGCGCTAGAAGCAGTTTTTCTTTTGCCTCTTTCCGGTTTCCCTCTTTCAGGGTTCTCATCGCTTCGCTGTATAAAAGTCTGGAGCTTAAGTTCAGCGCGGGCGCCCCCACGCGCAGCTCCTCGTTTGTATAACTTTTGATTCCGGAATCTTTTATGTCGTCAAGTGAATTGCCCAGAGCTGAAGTGCATAATGCAATACAGAGCAGGGCGCACAGTGAAATAATCGCCGGGGATTTAGTTATATTCCTCTGCCAGAACCTCTTTTTCAATTATTTATCTGCCTCTCTGATGTAAACAGCGGTTATTTAACACTTTCCCCGATATTTTCGGCAATAATCATGCCGTTAGAGGTTTAATAGGGGGTTAAAAGGCATTTATTGCCATTTCACTGTTTACATCTTCATATTGAAGTGGTAAATAGAATAATGTGGCGCGGTATTAGATGCCGCCTTAATAGTGTCGGAAAGAAATCAATTTTGTTTTTTAAGGAGGAGAGAGAAAATGCAGCCAGCCGAAATTTCCGGTATAAGTGGTTTTGTGGGGAAGAGTGTACAGTTGTCAGGCTGGGTGTATAATATACGTTCCAGCGGAAAGATAATTTTTATTCAGATGAGAGACGGCACAGGTATTATACAGTGTGTCATAGAGAAATCATCGGTAGGAGATGAAATTTTTGAAGCGGGCTCATCCCTCACACAGGAATCATCTCTCGAGATTACCGGATCAGTTAAAGAGGACAAGCGCGCCCCGGGCGGTTATGAACTCGACGTCACTGATTTGAAGGTGATTCATATCGCGGATGGTTATCCGATCACCCCTAAATCGCATGGGATGTCCTTTCTTATGGACAACAGACACCTCTGGCTGCGCAGCTCCAGACAGAACGCTATCTTGAAGATAAGAGCCGGAGTTATACGTTACATAAGGGAATTCTACGACAACAGGGGGTTTATATGTTGTGATACTCCCATCTTTACGCCGAACGCCTGTGAAGGCACGACAACACTTTTCGGGACGGATTATTTCGGGGATAGAGCGTATCTTACTCAGAGCGGTCAGCTCTACAATGAAGCCACCGCTGCGGCTTTCAGAAAAGTATATTGCTTCGGTCCTACTTTCAGAGCTGAAAAATCGAAGACACGGCGGCATCTTACCGAATTCTGGATGGTGGAGCCGGAGGTTGCTTTCGCCCGTCTCGATGATATAATGAAGCTCGCGGAGGACTTTGTTGTCGAGGTTGTAGGAAGAACTGTTGATACATACAGGGACCTGCTGGAGGATGTTCTCGAGAGGGATACAGGTATGCTGGAAAGCGTCAAGCCTCCTTTCCCCAGGATATCTTATACAGACGCTGCTGCTAAATTAAAGGAGAAGGGTGTCGATTTTGAATTCGGAGGAGACTTCGGCGGGAATGATGAAACCGTACTGAGCGAGGAATTTGACAGACCATTCTTCGTGCATAGATTCCCCGCCGCCATCAAGGCTTTCTACATGGAACCGGATCCGGATGACAATAAGTTAAGTCTGTCGGTGGACCTTCTGGCTCCCGAAGGGTACGGGGAAATCATAGGCGGCGGCGAGAGGGCTTCCGATCTGGAATATCTCGAGAAGAAGATAGAAGAAGAGCAGCTGCCTCGAAAAGCGTTTGAATGGTATCTGGATCTGAGAAGGTACGGGGCTTTTCCGCATTCCGGCTTCGGGCTGGGTCTGGAGCGTCTCCTCGCTTATATCTGCGGGATAAAGCACGTAAGAGAAACGATTGCCTTCCCGAGACTGATAAACAGGCTGAGTCCTTAAGCGGTAAATATTTCTTAGAAAGACGGGCGATAGAAGAGGGATGCCCCTTTTGTTTTTATAAAAATGTACATCAATTATTCCAGGGATTCGATCAGCGCCTCAACATCCCGGTAATTGATGTCCCGCGCGTAAACCTTTTTGAATTGTGATAATGCCTTTTCCTCTTCCTTCAGATCATTATAGATCAGGCCGAGATTGTAATGCAGTTCTTTCAGATCATAGCTATCTATCGGCTGGTTTAGAGGAGCCCTGTTAAATGTGTCGAGCGCTGAATCCACTTTACCCAACTGATAAAATGATGACCCTAAAAGGTTAAGTACTTTAGCATTTTTCTCATAACTTTCAGGGATTAACTGCAGCACTTCTATGGCCTTCTCAAATAGTTCAGTGTCGTAATAACAGCTTCCGAGCAGAAAGAGAGCAAAATGATCATCGGGATATTCTGATAAGTACTTCTGAAGCATTTCGATGGCATCATCATACTCTTCAACCAGGCGGTAAGTATATCCGAGACTTCTAATTGTAGAATAGTCGCTGCAGTCAAGACGATGGGCTTCTTTGAAAAATTCGAGCGCTCCGTGGAAATCGTTTTCCTCAAATTTATTATGAGCTTTCCGGCTGGCTCTTTTCGCTTTCTGCTTATCTGAAAAGTAGAAGAGAAGCTGGCCGGCTATTGTAAGAGCAATCAGGGATATTCCAAATAGAGGGACTGCTGCCGCGAAAAGCAGCTCAACCAGGTAGATAAAAGGCAAGACAATTTTGAACAAGCATCCGCAAGCTTTTTTACACTCGGCGGTAGTAGGAGGGCGTGAGGATGTATTGGAATTCGATGAAAAGGCTTTGCGAGTTGTTCGGAGTATCGTGTTTGCTATAATGTAGTTTTTTATCTTCAACTTTTTTCCCTGCTGCTTTGCTTTACGAATTCAATTTTGAAATGCAACAGTTGTAATATTTAATGCCGCGCCACCAGACTGCCCGATAGTATAATATAACAAAAATTGCTGAATAAAGAGTCAACCAGTAGAACATAAATAACTTAACATTTTTGATCTGCGGATTACAATTCTAATTCTACCCGATCAAAGTTCTTATGGGTTTTGATGAAGTTTTTACATCCGTTTTTTTTAACGTAAAGTATGGTTGGCAAATTCCTTCAATCTATTTTTTTTAATTATCTTAGGATTAAGAACAAAGCGGAGGAACACTATAGTTCAGACAGATTAGAGTGGTACTCCAGCCAATTTTCCCTCAATATAAATAAATATTTAAAAAAAATTTAACACTTTTGTATTCCGGCGAAAGTTGCCACTCATTCCGGTTTTAACCCGCCCCCTGCTATTCATAAAATAAATCTAAAATACACTGGATATTTATCTTTCAACAATTTTTAACGGCATAAGCGTTTGTTAAAGGGCTTTAGTCGCTCCATGCGCGTAGTTCGCTCAATGCTGTCGAATCTATCAAATAACGTGAATTATTCGATAAGGCCAGACGTTGAATTTTATTTAACAATTTCTTAGTTGGAATGGAGTCAATCTTATTTTTTGCTGTCGATGAATATTCAGAAACATAGTCCCACATGTGCAGCGCCGCGTTATGAATAAGTTTTGGATTTGGCGGTGTTTTTAATAATGTTGTTAATTCCAGGGAGATATCATCGATGTTTTTCAGATCATGCTTTGATGCTAACCATTTTCCGATCCTTTTATACGTTTCGATATCTCTCGCCATTACTGAATATTTATGTTGCGCCCATAATTGTTGTGCGTTTTCAGGTAAGGGTATTCTCCCGGGTTCAAGCAGTTCATATTTTTTAGACAGAATAGATAACTGAGAAGCCGGGGAATCAATGAACACGGCTGGCCATTGATTTTTTTTTGATCTTAAATTCACGGGCGACCTATCAACGTAGCCTCTAAGATTCATCTCAGCGACGATCAATTTATGGCGTTGCTTGAGCGCCCATCCATAGCCAATCCAGCGAAGAGTTTCGGGGTGCTTTGAGTATCCCTTCTTATTATTACGAACAATCGATACTACTGCATGTAATTCCCGATGTTCACCTAACAGGCTTTGCCGATTCAAATAACCTGGATTAATGTCCCAAATTCTCATGTGATATCCAAAGCCCTATAAAGAGCATCGCTTCACCGGCAGGTGTGTCCGGCGCAAATTGATGTTATACAATCTTTCTCACATTTAGCTTACCTCGGATCTTGTACGTCGATTAAAAGAGGTAAATAGTCTGAATATTCAGATCATACTCTGGTTCTGTTTATCCACCCGGCGGCGACACACCGTCGCATAGGCAGTCGCCGTTCTCGTCCTTCTCGTTGCTGGGGGGTGGGTAGTCGCAACAGCCATTGTCGTCGAAGTCCACGAAAGTAATTACATTGTACGGCGTAAGCCCGTCGTTGTCCTCCACGGGGTCGTTCATCAATCCTCCCTCGGGCCAGCTGTCGATCAGGTAGCAGGAGGAAATTGTGTTGCCCGACAGGTGCAGGGGGCCCTCTATGACAGTGATGTTGCCAGACAGTACGTCGTTGTTGTCGGCGTCGACGCGGCCCTTGGCGATCACCATGCATTGACTGGCCTCGGTGCCGTTCAGCGTGTTGCCGGTCAATGTCACCGTGCCGTTCATCTCGCCTACGCCCTCGGCGCCGATAGTAGTAGAGGCAAACATGTTCTTGCTTACCCCCCAGGTTGTATTGCCTTCTACCGGAGAGGCCACTTCGAATTGTGGGTTCGAATTGTGGTTCATTACTTCCATACGTCCGTTCATGCCGAAAGCAGTGCTGATATAGAGGTTGTCGCCGGCAGTGTGTTGTCGTTTATGTCCAGGTTGTTGTTGGCGTTGACGACCAGACCTCCCGCTTTGACCACGGTGAAGCCCTGTAACGCGAAGGTGCCGGCGGCGGAAATCATCAGCGGATTGCTGCCCGGCCCGGCCAGTGTAAATTTGATTCTATGATTTTTGTGCATGTTCATGATTTGTCTCCTTCCGCGGTTTCCCTACAGGATATCGGAAATTCAATATTGTTGAGGATATATAGCATTATCACCGCGCCCTAAAATATTGTTTGACCTTACCCCTATCGCAGTTTCTTTCAAATTACATTTGGAGAATTATACTATAATAACAAATTTTATATTATTCTCTGATTTTTGTATATGTCTATTTTTTTTTTGGACATCCCCCAATTTTCAGGCAGAGAATCAGCTAACTGATGTTAGTAAGTGGAATAGGGCTTTCATTGCTGATGAGTGCGGCTGATTGATATTTTCAAAACCCTCGCCGAGTGGCGAGCGGGCAAGGATTTCTGACCCGAAGGGGCAGAAAGAGCGAGACCGAGGCGCAGAGCGTGCAATTCCCTCGCCGGGGAAATCGACAACGATTTTGAAAATATTAATCAGCCGCATACTGTTACAAATCATCGACTACCTTATAGGTTATAAAAATTGGGGAAACTCCACATTGTAAACTTCATTGACTTAATATTTTCTATATCCTAAAATTTGTTATTCCAATAAGTTCGTTATGGTACGCGGGGGCTTTGGCTGCAATTCGGGGATCTGATGTGAAACTGGAAGTTAAGCTTTAGAATTCAAGCTCCCCCGGTTTTCTGTCCTCGCGCACTTTAAAATGAAGGTCAATTTATATTGCAAAAGGAGCAGGTCATGAAAAAAGCAGGCAGCTTTTTCATCTTATTGTTAAGCGTTATTGTTTTGCATACACCTGATCTTCTCTCCCAGGTTGACCTGGAGATTGAAACAGGCGCAGTATTCAGCGGGTACAACGATGTGAGGATTCCCGGGGACGGGGGAACGCTTTTTTCCCTTTCCGAGGAGCTTAAAACCGGCGCGGAAGGTTTCTTTAGAATTAGAGTATTCTATAATTTCAATGAACGTCATCACCTCGGAGTTCTTTATGCCCCGCTTTCAATTCAGTCAAGCGGCGGGTTGGATCGTGACCTCGTATTCGAAGGGAAGACTTTCCCGGCTCATACCCCCCTGGAAGCAAAATATACATTTAATTCTTACAGATTGACCTACCGTTATGACTTTATGAGAAATGATAAAATCGAAATGGGTATTGGATTTACAGGAAAGATACGAGACGCGGAAATTGCCGTAAAAGGGGACGGCCTCGAATCAGAAAAAAGCAATGTCGGGTTCGTCCCGATAATTCATTACCGGCTTTTATGGAAATTTGCTGAGAAGTTCGCGTTTCTCTTGGATGGAGACGCCCTTGTAGCTCCTCAGGGCCGCGCAGAGGATATTCTTGCCGCCTTGACCTTTAAAGCGACCGATAAGATCGATATGTACGCGGGTTACAGAATTCTGGAGGGCGGAGCGGATAATGATGAAGTATATAATTTTACGTTGATAAACTACGCCTCCGTTGGCGCGGTATTTCATTTTGAATAAAGAAGTTCTATCTTAAAAATATGGAAATTGATATATAAATAAAAAGGAGGCGGGTTAGATGAAGAAAATCGGAATAATTATCTGTGACCGTTATCATAACTGCGCGGGAGGGAAATGTCTTCGATCCCTGCGGAACCGTGAGGGGGCATTCGCCCTGTATAAGAATGAGGAAGTTGAATTAGCCGGCTATACCACCTGCGGAGGTTGTCCCGGAGGAAATATAGAGTACGCTCCGGCGGAGATGAAAAAGAACGGGGCAGATGTAATTCATCTTGCAACCGGATTGGTGGTTGGATATCCGCCCTGCCCGCGGCTGAACTTTTTTACTGAATTTATTCCCGCCCATTTTGATCTGGACGTGGTTGTCGGCACTCATCCGATTCCTCAGAGCTATTACATTACCCACGGTAAGCTGGGTACCTGGAAATCTGATAGATGGCAGGAACTTATCAAGCATGTCCTGACGGATGAGCAGATGCGTAAGGCGTATGTCTAGGAATAACGCACCCGGAGTTTTTTAAGTTAAGGATTTCATCCTGTCGTCTCTACAGCCTTTTTGCCGGTTTATCCCACTCCGGAAGAATATGTTTCGCTTGTGTCGAAACTGACAACATCGCAAATGTATAAAGAATTATCTTTAATAAATGCTCCCCCGGCCGGGGGTTGAAATCTCCTTTATTGAATTCTCAGCAGGAGGAAACAGAATGCTTAAACAGATTGCCGTATTAATAACCTTGCTTTTCATCCTGCCCGCGACCGCTGCCTTGGGTTCGGGCCCGGATGATATATTGAACAGATATGTGAAGGATTTCCGCAGGGATGTGGCTTCGGAGGGGCTGGAACTGAGTTTCGGGGTTAAAATAAAAGGGCTTGGCATCTGGACGGTACAGCTGGGAGGCGAAGGGGAAGCATTCCTGAAGAAGGGGGAGCCGCCGGAGCCGTCCTTCCTATACCTGACCGATATGGAAACCCTGCGGAAAATGGACCGGGAAGAATTGGGTGTAATTACGGCGATGGGGAGGGCGTCCGCATCCGATCCCGCGCCAATGGATTTCGAGATGATGCCTGGATACTCTCCCCCCGGCGACTTTATGGATTTTTTCACCCCTTTCACCTTCCACTTCTGGACCAGAGGATTCCCTGAGATGATTAAGTTCGGAGATAAAAAAAACACCCGGGTAGTACACGGGGCCAATGTAACGGCTTTTTACTATCAGAAGGGGTTCCGCTCCGCATGGTACCAGATCGAGAAGGGCCAGCATATCAATCAGCGCCCGGAGGATCAGACAAATCCCTTCCCCACCCTGCTGGTCTTTACATCCGGCGAGGCGGAAGCAAGGATCGGAGACAGATACATGAAAATAAAGGAAGGGACCAGCGTTATGATCCCCGCCGGAGTAGCTCACGAGTTCTGGAACAACCGGGATGAAGATGCCGAATTTATTATACTTATGTTCGGGGAAGGGGCATGAGACCATTCCGGCTGATTACAAGAAATTCGATTTTTTCTGTCAACGAGGGAAGTGCGGACCGGAAGGTTTGCAGCTCCATTTATGCTGTTCTTCGCCGTGTTCCGGGCCGTTAAAGCAGAATTTGCTGTGGTGGGGGGGAGGCAGAATCAGATTATAACTCATCCAACTCTCCCCGAGAGGTGACACAATTTACAATGATCTAGCCCGCTTCAGCCGGCTGCAGCAGCCCGGATGAGATAGAAAAACCGCCTATCAGTGAAATCAGAGAATCTCTCCGCCTGATAAAGGGAAAATTAACCAGAACGGCAGGCGAAGAGGGATGCAGCGATATATTCTCCAGCATTCTTCCGCACCTGAGTATAGATTTCGGAAGTGAGGCCAGAAACACAAAATCCGCGAGGGCCATTGCCTCCGAGCTTTCCACCGAACACAGCACGGGATTTCTCAGTCCTGCCGAGCTTTCCATCCGGAAGGAGGGCTGCTTGGAGGTAAGCAGTCTCCCCGCTTTCAGGTAAGCAAATGGGTTCGTTGAAATAAACGCCGGTATATAAACCCTGTAAGGGCGGCTGCCCGCCATCTTATCTATAAAATGCTCAATTTCTCTTATTCCGGCCATCCTCCGGTCCATCCGTATTCCGGCCGGCTTTTCAATTTTCTCCATCCCGTCGGGCGGTTCGGAGAATGACGAAAGCAGAGTTGCTTCTCCTTTGTCCTCGAGCCTGACTCCGTAAAGAGCCTTCTTTATCTGCATATATTCTCCCGCGGCTGCACGCAGATCCTCAGCCAGCTTTTTATTGTCTATGTAAACTATCCAGAAAGGCAGCATAAGATCAGCATCGCCCTCTTCCACCGCCCTGTATACAGCCAACTCCCTGAGGCCATCTTCCGTTATCATCCAGTGCCGCAGGCAGGACTGGCACAACCTGGTTATATAATCATCTGAGCCGGAAAGTTCCCTTCCGCAGTGCGGACAGGCCAGTCTTTTTATTTCAAGCATTCCTATCCCCTTCCGAACCATTTGTGGAGTTTATACTTCATCCATTTCAGCGGATCTATCATTCTGCTGTTTCTAATCATATCGGATATGTACAGCAGACAGATGACAGCAAAGATAAGGGGAAAACAGGTTCCGGCGAGGAAAGCCGCGGCAGCAGGTATGAAAAAGTAGTACGCCGGATTTATCCTCCTTGTTTCCTGAACGTCCGACCTGATGATATGGCCATCGTTCCCGTCAATGGTCACTTCGCAGATAATCCCCCTGTACTTATAAAACAGCAGGTAGACAGGGTAGTAGTATACGGAGAGTCTCTTATCAAAGAGGTGGAACCGGCTGGCGTCTATCCTGGACCCCGCCGGCCTGGACAGACTCGCGGTATACCTGAATCCGTTCGCTTCCGCTTTTCTGCGCGGAACGGTGACCAGAGCAATATTCATCGATCTCTTCAGGCTGTGATCGAACACCTTCCAGTCACCGAATCTGGACCGGAAGGATATTCCCTGGAGCCCAAGATGGCGCATAACACATGCCGGTGCACTCCAGTTAATATTCCTTGAAATGAATTTTGAGAAGGGCTTTCTTTCCTGTTGGATGACCTTTCGGCTCATCTTTCCGCCGGGGGTGTCCGTGTACTTTTCAACTGTTCTTGTTTTGAACTCCTCTCCGCAGATCCATCCGATAAATCTTCCCTTCATCCTCCAGAAGGGAACGTGGATGAGCTTCAAATCAACCACTGATGTGTGCCTTGCTCCGATTCGCCCGCCGGTTCGCTGATTCAGAAGATTCAGTGCCCTGAGCCTTGCCTTCCCGGCGGTAATTCCCGGTTCGATATAGAAGCTCCGGACACCGCGCGGATTCAGTATATACAGATCAGATCCGCAGTACTCACACAGAATGCTCCTGATCCCCTCTGGTATACTGAGCGAGCCTCCGCATGAGGGGCAGTTGATCCCAATATTCTCCCTTGAGCCATCCCCGGTGTGCCGGACGTTCAGCTCTATCTCCGGTTCGGCAGGGGTATCCGCCGCTAGATTGGCCACGGCGGCGGGATCGGTTGTGATTCTGCCGCTTCTCATAGAAAAGCCACCTTATCTCTGATTCTGTACACGGAATAACCAACAGAGGCGGCTGCAGCCATCAGACCCAGCCTGGCCATCCAGGAACCGGCCAGCTTCCCCGCCAGCAGATATATTAAAAACAGTCCTGCTGCCGGCAGTAGTGAAGCAATATCCATGGATTGATTTCTCCTGGCCGGAACCTTTTCCATCTGCACATGCCAGTTCTCTCCTGTAATCACAGCGTCTAATCTCTGTTTCCCCATCCTGAATGATATCAGGTACAGGGGTAAATGAATCATCCTGGAAGCCCGGTCATCCCTGTTGGTTGCCTGAACCAGGTTCTCGCCCGAAGTAAGCTTCTCGTCGAAAAAGCAGTAGTCCCCGGCCGGAATATCAGCCAGCGGGCCAACCCTGCGAGAAGCCCCGTCGGTGGGAATACAGCTGGTTCCTCCCGACTCATCCTCAATCACCGAAAAGGGGACGTAACTGAATTCAGTTTCGATATCATCCGGAGCGGGGCAGCCCCGTTTCAGAAGAAAAGAGCGAAGCATATCCTCAGCTGTCCCGTCGTCCCGGCGGTGCGGCAGTATAAGGTGCTCATATTCTTTATCCTCCACCGCCAGCGCTGAGCCGCAATAGATACACTTGAGCATCTTCTGACCCGGAAGCAGTTCATTTTTTCCTCCGCAGAGTTCACACTTAACCTGCATGGTCAGTCTTTCAGTTTCTCGCCGCAGCTGGTACAGAATTTTGTTCCCGGCGGCAGCTTTGCTCCGCAGTGCTGGCAGATCAGGGTTTCCGACAGTTCCTTTCCACAGTTGGAGCAGAATTTAGCCTCCGCCGGCAGCTCTGTCTTACACTCCGGACACCGGTTGAGCGTAACCAGCTGAGCGCCGCAGTTATTACAGAAACGGGAATCTGGAGAGACTTCGTTATGGCACCTGGGGCAATTGAGTTTTTTTCCCGATCCCGCGGATGGTTCATTCATGGTACGCGCAAGCATTCCGGGCAGCATCATACCCAGTCCGGCTCCTACACCCACTCCCATTCCCCCCGCGGCTCCTCCGGCTGCTCCTCCGGCTTCCGCTCCACCGCCGGATGCGGCATCTCCCATAGCCTTTGCCGCCTTGAACTTGAAGAAATTGTCCAGATTACCCACAGCCTGGAGGCCAGACCGTTCATCTATCATCCTCTGAACTTCCGGCGGAGGGGTAATGGAGTTGATAAAGAAATCAGCCAGTTCCATTCCATACTTCGAAAAATCGCTTTCCAGTCTTCCGGTTATCTCCTCGGCCAGTTCATCGTAATTACGGGGCAGATCGAATATGGTATCCAGCCGTTCCCCGAACATATCGTTCATCCTCGAGACAATAACATCCCGGAGGTAATTATCTATCATTTCGCTGGTGAATTCGCCCTGTGTGCCCACTACATGGTTAATAAACAGGACCGGCTCCTTAATCCGGAAAGTGTACAGCCCGAAAGCCCTGAGCCTGACCAGTCCGAGCTGGCTGTCCTTGAAGGCCACCGGATCCCTGGTACCCCACTTCTGGTTAAGGAATGTTTTCATATTGACGAAGTAAACCTCAGCCCTGAACGGACTCTTGAATCCCCAGGGAAGCGCCAGCACCTTGGTCAGTATCGGCAGGTTCTTTGTTGTAAGGGTGTGCCTTCCGGCACCGAAGATATCCAGCCCCTTCCCGTCCTTGAAGAAAACCGCACTCTGGTTATCCCTTACTATAAGCTGGGCCCCCATCTTGATCTCGGCTGAACCTTCCGGGGGCAGCCGATGAACTATCTCTTCGCCTGTTTCATCGAACCACTCAAGAACTTCCATAAACTGTGACATTTCTGCTCCATTCGTGAATACATTATGATCTTTAAAATAGAGATTCTGCTCCAACACTGGTATATTAGCAAATGAGATGCCAGAATGCCCCATTATGATCACGGATTATCGTTCCGCCCTGTTCCATACCCGGACAGATAAGGATCTATCCCGGGCCTGGTGAAAAGCACGGGGAATTCAGGATTTTGATAGAATTAATTGATTAATCTATAAGAAAATTCTTGAAATCTATTTAGGTATTCATTATCCTAAATACGTTAATAGACAAGGAGAGTAATATGAGTCTGATCAGAGTATCAGAGGGCGCATCTCTGGCCCTTCATGCAATGGCCCTGATAGCCGCAGATCAGTCTGAAAGGCTTAAGGTAAAAGATCTTTCAGAAAAGCTCGGCGCTTCCAGAGCTCATATGGCCAAGGTATTCCAGAAGCTGGCAGCCTCCGGGCTGGTCAGATCCATCCGGGGTCCGGCCGGGGGATTTGAACTCAACAGACCTCCGGAAGAGATCAGTTTTCTGGCTATTCTGGAAGTTATAGACGGAAAGATTGAATTAGGCGGGTGCCCTTTTGACAGGAAGGTGTGCAGATTCGAAAGCTGTATCTTCAGAGATGAAGTAACGAGAATTTCCAGAGATATCTATGAAATGTACAAAAGTATAAAGCTTTCTGATTTTATCAAAGATTAAAGATCAACCCGGTAAATGATTCACAGGGAGAACTTAAAAAAATGAAGAGAAAAATAATAAAAATTGACGAGAAACTCTGTAACGGCTGCGGTGAATGCATCCCTGCCTGCCCCGAAGGGGCCCTTCAGATAATAGACGGAAAGGCCAGGCTGGTGAGCGACCTCTTCTGCGACGGGCTGGGTGCCTGTATGGGTGACTGTCCGCAGGGAGCGATAAGTATAGAGGAGCGTGAATCGGAACCCTACGACGAAGCGCGGGTGATGGAAAATATAATCGATAAGGGGGATAATACTATAAAAGCCCACCTGGAGCATCTCCGCGATCACGGCCAGATGGAGTATCTCCGTGAAGCGCTGGCGATACTGTATGAAAAAGAGATCCCTGTACCGGAGATGGAACTTTCTGGCTGCCGGTGCGGATGCCCCGGTTCAGAATCGAAAACCATAGAACCCGGCAGGGAGAAGGACAGCACCGGGGATACTGCCGGCAGGATAGAAAGCCAGCTGAGGCAGTGGCCGGTGCAGTTACACCTGGTAAACCCGAACGCGCCGTACCTGGAGAATGCCGATCTTCTTATCTCCGCCGACTGCGTACCGTTCGCCTTTGCCGATTTTCATCGCCGGTTCGTCAAAGACAGAGTGGTGATCACTCTCTGCCCGAAACTGGACTCCGGTATAGATGAATACATCGATAAACTGGCTGAAATATTCAGCAGCAGGAATATTAACAGCATAATCATAACAAGGATGGAAGTGCCCTGCTGCGGCGGAATTGAAGTGATAGTGGAAAAAGCTCTGGATAAAGCCGGGGTTAGACATACGGTACAGGTAAATGTCATATCAGTCGGGGGTGACATTGTATAAGCCGGGAAGCGCGGGCAGAAAGGGTGCTCCGTGCCGTATTCGAATCAAAGAAAAATCAGATTTCATACGAAAAAAATATGCAGCCGGAGCGGCCGGCGGCAGCTTGCTGATTTTTAAGGATATCACTATCGATGAGGTTCAAGCCGGACCGGTTTACCCTGAAAGAGATCAAAGAGAACCTGGAGCGAGCCTGTTATCCGGGGGATTGAGCTTCGTCCTGTCCGAAAACGCGCCTTAGAAGCTCGGTGGTGCGGGCGACGGGGTCTTCCCTGATTTTAAGTTCTTCTCTTCCCAGAACGGTGAACAGCCCGTCCAGAGCCCGGCTGGTAACGTACTCGTCCAGCTCCACCAACTCGGGTTTTCCTTCGATATCTATGATGTTGTAAGCGTCCGCGAACCTGTTGTAAACCCGGGATAGCCCGATACTCTCGATCTTGCTCTCGACTATGGGATGAAACCTCTTTCTAAGGACCGGCCCTGTTTTCCGGCGGAAGTATTCGGTGGCGGCGTTATCCCCGCCCCTCAGAATCCCGAAGGCATCCTGAACGGTCATCTCCGTTATGGCGTTCCACAGGACCTGTTTCGCCTCGGCGGCGGCCAGCTCGGCCGCCCTGTTCATGCCGGATTCCAGCTCGTCCACCAGGTTTCCCATCCCGAAATCCCTCATAATACCGGCAGGTTTGAGCAGCTGCTCCGGGATGGCTATGTGTATCAGCCTGTTCTCCAGGAACCCGCCCCTCCGTGAAGTGGATTCAACGGTTCTGTCCGATCCCACCCGGAGGGCTTCCTTTATCCCCGCTGCCACGGTTCGCTCGTCGAGCGCCCCGTTCGGGCCGCCTCCTATTTCCAGAACCTTTCCAAGCTCCCCGTCCAGGACGGAGCAACCGGACAGAGTCAGGGAAAAAACAGTCACAGCTGCCAGAAGCCGGAATTTCGATAGCGCCATGTTGCCCTCTTTTCTAATCAATCATATTTTTGATTAATTCCTTCGCTTTTTCGGCTCCCTCATCGCCCAGCTTGTTCTCGATGATTGATTTCAGTTCGGAGCCTGCCACCCTCGAGGCTGCCTTTCCGGCCACAGATTTCAGTATAATTGACGCGATCTCTCCGGGGGTCGCACCTTTTTCGCCTCCGATATCAGTCATCCTGATTTCGGGGAGGGTAACGGTCCTTTCCCCGGCCCCCAGCGCCGTCGCGTCCATCTCTATTTTGCCTTCCTCGAAGATGAACTTCCTTATGATCAGACGCTTCTGTTTCTTTTCCGTTTCCGCTTCGCCGGTTTTGTCCGCGGTGTACTCTTCCACATTCTTCCGGAGCTGGTTCAGGTTGGAACTTCCGCTCCCGGTAAACTCCGCGTAGACCACCGGAGCCATCACCCTTATTTCCTCGATAATTATGGGGCTGCTCCGAAGGCTCTCCACGTTTATGTCCAGGGTGATATCATCCATTTCAAAGGCGCTGGCAGCATCAAACCCATCAGGGTTAGCCACCGTGAGCCCCTTAATCGAGCCCTTGCTGTCGGATATGGAGATATCAACTTCTGATACGGTTACGGAGGTTTGAGTCGCCTCGCTTCCGTATTTCTCGATCATTCCGGCGACCAGGGAATTCAGGTTCGAGTACAGAAACCAGATCCCGGCCGCAATTACAATTACAATTACCGCTAGTACTATAAAAACTTTCTTCATGGCGCCTCCTCTGCGTTTATACCGCCATCAATTTTCTGTAGCCCTTTCATTATAGCGGCGTACTACTTTTTTGTACAGGTTCTTTACTGAAGTGGGATATTATTACGATGGCTATCCCCCTGATGTAACCTTCACACCAACATAATCAGGGGCGGGAATGCGCGGGAGTTTGAGAGGGCGGGGTAATTATAATATTGTTTTTCTTAAGTTCTTTATATCTTAACTCCGGCCTCTTTCAGCATCTCGGAGTGTTTTTTTATACCTCTAACGTATGTGCTGTCCGGATTGTACCGTTTGAAAGAATATTCTCTTCCCCGTTCCCTGTATTTATGTTCTGCCAGAAAATTTGCTACTGAAAAAATAGCATCCGGCATGCTGAAGAGATCTATCCGGCTGTCACCGTCTCCGTCCAGGGCGAACCGCATAGAAGCGGGCATGAACTGGCAGTATCCGATTGCACCCGCCCTGGATCCCCTTACTTCAGCAGGATCAAAGTTCATCTCCGCTCCGTGATTGAGAAGGGCGGCAAGGTTGTAAAGAGCGCTCTTTTCAAGCCTGCGGCCTCTTTTCATGGCTTCTGCCCGGGTCATCGCGCCTTTTTCCCCGAATGCGCCCTCTTTTTCAAATCCCTCGATATATTCTTCCCACAAAAAGTACTGGCCAATGAAGATCTGAATGATTTTCTGGCTTCCTGTTATGCTCCCCAGGCTGCTCTCCGAGTTGAGGATCGCGATTATGTCAGCGGGCTGGACCTTGAATCTATGGTAAACCTCTTTGAATATCCCTCTGTGCTCTTCGAAGAACCGGGCCCCCTTGTCGATAAATTCCCTGTCAATATCTTTCAGAAATGCATTTTCGTGCTGAGTCTTCTGTTTCCTGATAGAAAGCGGATTCAATAGAAACCTGAGATTCCTGTCCGTTTTTTCCTCCATCCGCGCCACATCAGGAGAGCTGAAGAGCTTTCTGAGCTCAGCTCCCGAATAGTTCTTCCTGACCAGCCTGTAGAGCCGGTTGAACTTCTCCGGCTGCTCGGAGGCGACATTTGCCATTCCGGAAACGCCCCGGGGCAGCATAAAGAGCAATGTCAGAATAAGAAAACGTTTCATCATATTCACCAGCAGCATTAAATAATCGTGCCAGAGCCGTGATATTATATATTAGCAGAATAACCGCAGTGATTTAAAGATTTTTCGTCAATACATGATTTTACCTTTATCGCAGGGGGATTGCATAACCTTCAAATAGGAATTGCCGATTGCAGTATCCGGCATTAACAGAACCTTTTCAGCTCGCCACTGGGGGGTTCGTTTGCCACAAGCAGCAGCTTTGAGGTGATATTGACCCTGAAGAGGGGCACCAACCATAAGATTTCCCTGAACACCGACGGCGGGTTCAGAGTCTGCCGCGGCGGATCGGGAAACTGATGGCCATGGTGAATGACTGCTTGTTTCAATGCGGCCGTAAATGATAATATCGCTTAAAAACAGGGAGATTATTAAATGCCGGTAATTCACGCGCATGTTTGGAAAGGTTTCGGAAAAGAAAAGGCAGAAAAGGTGATTAAGGGTATAATCAGAGTATTCGCGGATCTTGAAGTTCCCGAAGAGGCCGTTGATGTGCTGGTGCATGAAGTGCCTATGACGAACTGGGGGATTGGCGGAGTACCTGCCTCGAAAAAGTTCAGTGACAGATATGAATCGGATGACTGATTTATGGGTAAAAAGATGACACCATTTACTGACTATCTTATCCCGGATGATGAAAATGCCTGTTAATACATGGATTGTGAAGTTGCGATCAGCTGTGAAATATTTATTTATCGCGGGTGGCGGTCTGATCCTGCTGATAGCGGTTCTGCTGATATTCGCCACTCTTCCTCCCGGAGAGGATATCCTGAGAAGGGTGATACAGGGCCGGGTTTCAGCTATTACCCACCAGGAAACGCTGATTGGGGATCTGGAAACAGATATTATTTCCAGGTTAATCATCAGGGATATAAATATCCCGGCACCGGATTCGATAGGCGGAGGAGTTAAAATAGGGGCGGTAGAACTTAACTACCGGCTGAAGCCGCTGCTGAACCGGAAAGTAATAATCGATTCAATAAAAATAAGGTCGCCCCGGTTGAATATCGTCAGGGATTCTACCGGAGGATATAACCTTCCTCTTCTGAATTCCCTGCTTGCGCCACCAGAGGATAGTTTGAGGGAAACAGCCGTGCAGGGAGGAAGATGGAATATAGAGGCGGGGGCAGTCAGGATAACCGGCGCGGATATAAGTTACATCGACAGGTTGGTCCCGGTGAATTTCCGGCTTGGCCAAATCTTATTTCTGGCCGGTAGCCCGGGTTCGGGACATACAGGCAGGAGCGCGAGGATAAAAATCGGTACAGGAATGATGAAGTACCAGACCCTGCCTGAAATCCCCTTTTCCTTCTTTTATAGCGGTGAAATCAGCGAAGGCCTGATTGTTTCCGATTCCACCCGGCTTGCTGTGGGTGGGTTTATCTTGTCGGTAACCGGATCGGTGGAGACAGACGGGGAATACCTGTCGGATCTGCAGCTCGGGCTGCAGGGTGAGCCGCTGCCGGTGATTAGCCAAATAATGGAAAGTTTGGAGTTGCCCGTGGATAAGATCGGGGGCCGCCTATCGGCTGCCGCGAATCTGAAGGGCCCTCTGTCCTTTCCCCGGGGCGATGCCAGGGTAGTGTTGCCGGAAATTCATTACCGCGGGTTGGTGTTTAAAGACTGTCTTCTGAAAGTCCGGGGAGGCCCCGATACCCTGGCAGTAGATACCCTGAGGGCCGCCGCGGCAGAGGGTGTCATCCTTGCAGACGGTTTCCTCTCTTACTCGGATGGATTGAAAGGGAGAGCGGATCTGGCATTCAGTTCGGTTAGAACAGAGAATATCTGGGCCATATTCCGTGAACCCCCTTCTCCTTTAAGAAGTGGATTGGAAGGACATGTCAGTCTGGACTTGAATGGACCCCGCTGGCAGGAATGGGATGTTACGGCAGAGGTCCAGTCCCGTGGGACCCGCTATATGTCACGGCCTTTTGAGGATACAGAGCTGTCTCTGCGTCTCAGGGACAGACGTTTAAACCTTGATTTCAGCCAGGAATACTGCCGGGTGACTGGAAACGTCATCCTTGGCGATTCCACCCTGGAAGGCTCAGTGGACGCCGGTATCGACCGGCTGGAACTTCTGGCGGAATTATTAGATGCCGGGCAGCTGAGCGGGATGATGACGGCGAAGATGGATATAGAGGGAACATACGGCAGTCCGGACTTGAAAGCCGAAATAAAGGCGGAAAGTCTGCAGGTCCGGGGAGTCTTTCTGGATGCTCTTTACTGCATGGGCCGGATGGAAGGAACAGAGATTTTCCTGGATTCACTTTCCTGCGGGAGAGACTCGCTGCTGGTGAGGGCGGCAGGGTACTTCGACCGGATATCCGCTTCCGGAAGATTGTCCGCCTGCCTCTACGATTCCGGAAGGGGCAGAGTTGCGGATTCGGCAGATTGGCCTGAACCGACCGATATAGGTAAATCAGCCGGATGTCTTGACTTGGATTTCAGCTTCCCGCAAACAGGATCATTCTACCTCAAAGGATCCGGCAGAGGGATGGATATAGACGCCCTGGCGTCGGCTGTCAGTGATACTATAACGGCCGGAGGAGTAGCGGAGTTTGAAGTGACTGCCCGCGGTCCAGTCGATTCTTTGAGGGCGGGCCTTCGCCTGGAGGTGGAAAGACCGAGCTGCCGCGGTGTCCGAATGGATTCTCTTCGCCTTGACAGTTCGTTTGAGAATGGAATACTGAGAGTGGAAAAAGTATACCTGAAACGCGCCGCGCAATCATTACGGGGCCAGTTATATATGGAATTGGCTGAAGATGATTCCGGCGGCTGGACCGTGACTCCCGGGAGCCCAACCAGCGGCCGTATTGACGTTGAACAATTTAATCTTGAGCAGTTTGGCAGTCTTTTTCCGGAAGGATGGTCTATAAAGGGTCTGGCCTGGATCGATCTGGATTGGGACGGAATCATATTCGACCCGAAGCCGGAGGGTTCATTGCGGGTAGAATCAGCTGCCTGGGGAAGAGCTGGAGAGGAAGCGCAGTCAGTAAGCGGGATTAATATCTCCGGAACCCTAGCCGATTCAGTATTTATACTGGATACAGCAGAGGCGAATGTTAACGGCACGCCGGTTTCATTGAATGGTTCCGCCACTCTGATCCCGGAAAACCGGTTGAAGATAGATCTGCGTGGAGGGATGGAAGCCGCTCAGGTATTTACGGCAAGGGGTATCCTTTCCCGGGAGGAACAGGACCTGAATATAGAGATGGACAGCCTGAATGTCCGTATCTTTGAACCGTTCGTTCCGGGTGTTAAGCTGACGAAAGGTCAATTATTCGCATCGGTTCATCTGAGCAGTACTCCGGAAAAGAATGATATTACAGGAAATATTCGGGGGAGAGGTCTTGAGATCCAGCCGCAGGCTCTGGATCGTCCCGTAACAAAAGGCCGGTTTCTGGCGGAGTTCGACGGGGGCACTATCCGGATGGAAGCCCTTTCCGCCCGGCTGGGCGGGGGTGTGATCACAGGCAGCGGGTATGCCAATCTGGACACCACCGGCATTTCAGATATATCGATGTTACTTCATGGCCGCCGCGTGGGGTTTGTCATTAACCATGACCTGGAAGTTAACATCGATTCCCTTGATGTGTTCTGGGAACGGGATGGGGCATACTATAAGCTGGGCGGTAATATCGACCCGGGGAAAATACGCTACACCCGCAATTTTCATCCGGCATCGATCATGCCCTGGACCAGGAAGACAAAGGAGGTAGAAACAGAATTGCCTCCGCTGCTGGCCAGAACCAGGATGGAAATAAAGATCGCCGGAGCCGATGAGATATGGATCGATAATAACCTGGCTCATCTCAGATCGGCGGCTGATTTAAGCATATCAGGATTTCTTGCCGATCCCGGCATCAGTGGGCGCCTGGTGCTGGAAGAAGGTTATATACTCTATCTGGACCGGAAATTCGAGGTCGGGGAAGGGGTGGCTTTTTTCTCTGATCCCGCGGAGATCAATCCTGATATTATCTTTCGAGCCGTCACGAATGTTACCACATACCGGCAGACAGAGAGTGCCGAATACAGGATTTCCCTGGAAATTACCGGGAAGGCCCAGGATCCGATTATCAAACTCACCGCAGATCCGCCTCTGCAGCGCTCCGACATTGTATCGCTGCTTACTCTGGGAGCTACCAGGGCCCAACTGACCGGGGATACGGGCAATGTGCTGAAAGACCGCGGAAAGGTCCTGGCCAGCCGGCAGATAACGGGTTACGCGGGCCGTAAGCTGGAGAAGACCCTCGGGCTCGACAGAGTAACGGTCACCGGCAAGATCTTAAAGCCTGAACTGATAATGGCAAAGAAGGTGTCCGAAGGAGTAACTGTTACATACCAGACTACCGTGGGGCATCTGAATGAACAACGGATAAATCTCAACTGGGAATTGAGCAGGCGCTGGATGGTCGAGGGCTCTACCAGCAGAAGCGGCGATTCCTCAGCGAGTCTGACCTATTCATTGAGGTTCCGATGAGAAGAATTGTGATTATTAAGATAGCAATTCTGGTTATTGCCGCGCCGTACGTTTTTGCAGAGGGGCGGGCAGAGGAAAAACAGCCTGAATGGACTGTGAAAAGTGTAAATATTGAGGGAAACCGGGTATTCAAAGATGACGAGCTGCTTAAACTTATGGTTACCCGTCCATCCGGCTGGTTCCGGTCCAGAAAGTTCCACCATTCAGTTTTTCAGGATGACCTGTCCGGACTTGGTGAGTTCTACAGGCAGAACGGATATTTCAACGCTGAGATAACCGATACCACAGTGTCAAGAGATAGGGATGAAAACCATGTCAGAATATTCATCTCGATAGATGAAGGGCCGGTTACCTCGGTGGAGGGTATAAGCATTTTAGGTAACCGTGCATTCCCGGATTCAACCCTGACGGCTCTGTTAAAACTTGAGACCGGAACTCCCTACATGAGAAAAAAGCTTCAGGACGGCATGATTGCGATAGCCACCTTGTACGCGGATAACGGATATCTGGATGCGTCGGTCACACCGGAAACCAGAATTAACGAAGGGGAACACCGGGTGATAATAGATCTGATAATAGACGAGGGAAAGCAGATGTCCATTTCTGATATCGAGATCAGGGGACTGGATAAGACAAGAGATTTTGTGGTGCGCCGGGAGCTGAACTTCAAAAAGGGAGAAATTATATCTCGCAGAAAGCTTATGAAATCCCAGAAACAGCTTTATCTCACCGGCCTGTTTAATAGTGTCAGCATCACCCCGGCAAAGCGCCCCGGGGATTCCGAAGGACAGAGAGCCCTTGTGGTTGAATTAAGGGAAAAGGACTCCAGCAGATTCAGCGTTTCGGCAGGGTACGGTTCGATAGAGAAGGTTATGGGAAGGGTTGAGATCTCTTTTGACAATCTCTTCGGCACCGCCCGGAAGGCAGGTGTGAGGATGAAGGCGAATTTCATCGAGCGGAGGGTGGAAGGCTCTTTTTCTGAACCGAGGACCATGGGCAGCCGTTTTACCACCGATCTGAATCTCTTTTACAGCTATCAGGATCAACCCGGCTTCGACGTCAGCCGTCACGGCGGCCTTCTCACATTCGGCCGCAACATTAGTAGTAGCGGTTATTTAACTCTGCGTTACCGTCACGAGGATCAGCGTCTCCGTAATGTGGAGATCCTGGAGTTGCCTGAGAATACCAAACCAAGGCTGCGCAGTATAACCCTGGGTCTTACCAACGATACCCGGGACGATCTTTTCAACTCCACAAGGGGCTGGTTCCTGGATTTTTCATACGAACTGTCTGGAACCTTTCTCGGCGGCACCGAAGCATTCAACCGCACAGTATTGAATCTCCGCTGTTTCAGATCTGTGGGATTGGGTAATGTCCTTGCGGCGTCATTAGAAGCCGGATGGATTGATATTTACGGGGCTTCCGGCGGAGTTCCGATAAATGAGCTGTTTTATACCGGCGGGCCCAATTCAATCCGGGGTTTCGAATACAGGAAGGTGGGCCCCCTGGATGCCGGGGGTAATCCCGTTGGCGGACAGTTCGAACTGGTATTGAACGGAGAGATCAGGAAAGCGGTATGGCGCTGGGTCGGAGTCGCGGTTTTTCTCGACGCCGGAAATGTATGGAGGAGGATACGACACTGCCGGTTCGACAGTATTCGTTACTCCGCCGGCCCCGGAATCCGAATTAACACCCCGATCGGCATCGTCCGTTTTGATGCCGGCTTCAATCCCGATCCCAGGGAAGGTGAGGAGAAGGTCCGGTATTACATCGTTATGGGAAACGCCTTCTAGGATTTTTCAGGAGCCTGGCCGGATTACCTGTACCGGGATAGTTAGAGGAAACGTGGCCTTCGCTGCTGCCCTGATCTTCATCTATTCACCGTAAAGACTGCGAAGAGGGTGATACGCCTGTTCGAAGATGGAAGGGAATACACCAATGGCTATGTTGCTTTCTGCTTTCTATATTCCCCTTATTCCATAAGCACTGCCGGCGGATTCAGGATCTGCCGGAGAGGATCCGGCAACATGAAAGACAGACTTTGCAATATCGACGGCGATTGTGATACTATCCCTTATTGACTTCTCCTTTTTGAAACGATAAAATGACACCAGTTTTAATTATATCAATGTCATACGGATTTACTGAGGAGTCCATTACATCAATTGCAGCCGTCGCAGGCTTCCCTGTCACGGAGGACTTGCGCCAGTGAAGCCCGCGGCTGAATAGAAGGTTGTTATGCAGGCAAATTCAATAAATATCGCATACATTAATTGAAAGAGGTATCGGAATGGAAATCGTTGGTACTGCATTTCAGATAGGATATCCCTTACGTATGCTTTATGTGACAACTCTGCATATATTATAATAGGAACTTTTAGTATGGATCCAGCCATCATCACTGTTCTGACTATCCTCATTGGCACTGTGGTTGCGCTCATTTTCGAGACCGTCCGCATAGATGTCGTTGCGCTTATCTGCATGCTGGCGTTGGGATGGACCGGCGTGCTGACGCCGCAAGAAACGCTCTCCGGTTTTTCAAGCAATGCCGTGATCGCTATGATAGCCGTCATGATTTTGGGGCAAGGCATTGCTAAAACCGGCATCATGGATCGGTTTTCACGCGCAGTCCTGGAAAAAGTGGGGACTAAAAAGTCGAGCGTGATTGGAGTAATGTCCTTATCGGCGGGGATGCTCTCGGGGCTTATGCAGAACATCGGCGCGGCGGCGCTTTTTTTGCCGGGTATTCTCACTACCTCACGCCGGGAAAAAATCCCGGCATCGGCTTTGATCATGCCGATAGGATTTGCGACCATAGTAGGCGGCACATTAAGCATGGTAGGCTCAGGCCCGCTGATTCTGATCAATGACCTGCTTCGCGGCGCTGACTTGGCGCCTTATGGATTATTCAGCGTAACCCCGGTGGGTATTGTGTTGCTTCTTTCTGTAATTGGCTTCTTTTTCTTATTTGGCAAATTCGTTCTACCTCATTCAAAATCTTCGGACGAATCAATTTCGGAGCAGGATAAACTCATTGAAGAACTACATCTGCCGCATCATATCTGGCACTATACCATTCCCCCAGACAGCGCATTGGCAGGCAAAACGACCGAACAATCGGGTGTATGGGAAAAATTTAATCTAAATATTCTCGGTATCTCGCAAGGCAGAGAGGCGGAATATGCGCCCTGGCGAGAAGCAAAGTTCGAGGCTGGGCAGGAGATGGCGCTTTTGGGCAACGAAGAAAATGTTAAAAAATTCGCCTCCGCCTACAACCTGATACATCAAGAACAGGCTGATCGATTTTCCAGTCTCAACGATCCAGCGCGCGCCGGTTTTGCGGAAATCATTATCCCGCCCCGTTCGGAAATGATGGGTCAGACCATTCGCCAATTTTCACTTCGCAAACGGTATGCCGTGGAGCCGGTGATGATGTTCAGCAAGGGAGAAGAAATACGGGGTGATTTTTCAGACCGTCAGATACTTCCCGGCGACACAATTATTGTCTATGGTGTGTGGGAGAATGTAAGCGATCTGAAAACGAACTCTGATTTTGTGGTGGTGACGCCGTTCACGGTCGGAAAGAAACAAAAGCCCTCAAAATTCTGGCTGGCTGCGCTCTGTTTCCTGTGCGCCATTGGATTAGCAATGACCGGCGCTCCCATCTCGCTGGCATTTTTCACCGGCGCTATCGCTATGGTACTGACCCGGGCGCTCACAATCCAGGAAGCCTATCAAGCCATCGAATGGAAGGTTGTTTTTCTTCTTGCCGGGCTTATTCCGCTAGGGGTCGCCATGCAGAAGACCGGAACCGCTGCTTTTCTGGCAGGGAAAGTGATGTCGCTGGTTCAGGGGAGCCATCCGGCGCTTATCCTTTTGGCCGTTGCGGTTTTATCCACCCTGTTTTCGTTGTTTATGTCCAATGTAGGTGCGATTGTGGTGTTGGCCCCGCTGGTCATGAGCATGGCGCAAATTGGCGGACTCGATCCCCGTCCCCTGGCTTTGATGGCAGCGGTATGTGCGGCAAATTCCTTTATTTTGCCCACCCACCAGGTCAATGCGTTCCTGATGTCCTCCGGCGGATATCGTAATGCAGACTATTTTAAAGCCGGCGGCGGAATGACCTTGCTATTTCTTGCGGTTGTTGTGCCCATCTTTTTCTTTTTCTATCTATAAACTCAGAAAATAAAGGAGAAATTAATGCTGCTCAAACATTTTTTTGTCGGTAAAATTGCTCACAGCTCTTACCTTCTCGCGGGAAAGAATTATTGCGCCGTCATCGATCCTCAGCGGGATGTCGATGTCTACATCACCGAAGCCCGTAAGATGGGCGTGGAAATCACCCATATTCTTCAAACCCATCTTCATGCTGATTTCATTTCGGGGCATATGGATCTGGCGAAAAAAACCGGTGCAAAAATTTACGTTGCGAAATCGGCACAGTGTACCTTCGACCACGTGGCCCTGTCGGAAGGCGATTCCATAGAATTGGAGGATATGCTTCTCCAGGTATTGGAAACCCCCGGCCATACCCCTGAACATCTCAGCTATGTCGTGATCGACAAATCCCGGTCAGATAGCCCGGTTGGTGTGTTTGTGGGCGATACGCTTTTTGTTGGGGATGTAGGAAGGCCGGATCTTTTTCCCGACATGGCGGAGGAACTGGCGAAAAAACTTTACCACAGCCTGCATGACAAATTGTTGAAGCTGCCTGATTATGTCGAAGTCTATCCGGCGCACGGCGCGGGTTCCTTGTGCGGTCGTGCTATGGGCGCCAAATGGCGCACCACCATCGGCTATGAACGCAACTTTAACCCTGCTCTTCAAATCAAAGATGAATCCGTGTTTATCGAATCGCTAACGCAAGATATGCCCCCTGCCCCAGATCATTTTAGCCGCTGCAGCGACATCAACCGCCAAGGACCGGCTCTGGTTACCGATCTCCCCACTATGGAGGAATTGGACCCAGGCCAATTCAAGGAACGCATGAGCGCCGCCAATATTGTGCTGCTGGATGCCCGCGGTTATCACGCCTTTGCCAGCCAGCACATCCCTGGCGTCTGGCATCTTGATCTCAACGGCAACTTTCCGACTTTTGCCGGCTGGGTTTTGCCGACGGACAAGGATATCTTATTGATAGCAGATGATTTTAAAAAGGCGCTGGAAGCTAATACCTGGGCGCGCCGGGTTGGTGTGGATAATATTGTGGGTTGTCTGGATGGCGGCATGGTCGCCTGGGCCGTGGCGGGATTTAAGACCAGTCATATCGAGCTGGCTTCAGCCGAGGACTTGCACGACATGATCACCGGTACCACCAGTTTTGTACTGCTGGACGTACGAGCACCGCTTGAATATGCGGATACCCATATCAAAGGCGCCATCAATATCCCGGTGGCCGAGTTGCGCACCCGCCACCATGAACTGAACAAGGACAAAACAACCGTCCTTATTTGCAGCTCGGGGAATCGTTCCACACTCGGCGCCAGCATTCTCAAACAGCATGGATTCAACAATGTTTATAATGTAGCCGGAGGATTGTCTGGCTATAGCGCTGCCGAGTATATCCGGGAGTGCCGGGTTTGTGTCAATCCGCATGGCTCGAGATTTTTCACGAACTTTAGCGAACCTAAAAAACACAGGGATACAGAATAAAGAATGGAGGGCAATCTGATGGAATTCTTAACAGAAGTGCGCTGGTCGCCTTATGCAGTCGGGATTGGCATCGGCATCCTGAGCTGGTTCAGCTTTCTCATCTCCAGAAAACCGCTCGCATGTTCAACAAGCTTTGCCAGGACCAGCGGCATGATTGAAAGACTGTTTTCGGGGAAAAAGGTTGATCTGAAGCCTTACTACCAGAAGATAGGGCTTGACGTGGACTGGCAATGGATGCTGGTGGCGGGCATTATCATCGGCTCGCTGATTTCGGCGCTGCTGTCCGGTGATTTTAGCTGGCAGTGGGTTCCTTCGCTCTGGGCAGACGCATTTGGCGGCAACCCGGTACTGCGCTTCATCGTGGCGCTGGTTGGCGGCGGTTGCATCGGTTTTGGCGCACGATGGGCGGGCGGATGCACCAGCGGGCATGGTATCAGCGGAACCCTCCAGCTTGCCGTTTCAAGCTGGATTTCGGCTATATGTTTTTTCATTGGCGGCATTCTGTCGGCTCACATTATCTTCGCCTTAATCGGTTAGCAGGAGGTAAACATGCAAACAAGTAAATTTATGGATAAGCGTAAACAGACATCCGTATCAAAGAAAGACATATCGCCCCTGCTCTGGGGATTGGCGTTCGGTATTGCGTTCGGCTTTTTGCTTCAGAAAGGCGGCGCGACAAAATATGACGTGATTGTCGGGCAGCTGCTGCTTACCGATTTCACCGTCATAAAAATCATGCTTTCCGCTGTTTTGATCGGAATGATTGGTATCCATGCGATGAAGACCCTGGGCTGGGTGAAACTTTATCCCAAATCAGGCTCTGCGGGCAAGAACATTATAGGCGGATTGATTTTTGGGGTAGGCTTTGCGGTATTGGGCTATTGTCCCGGTACCATTGCGGGCGCTATCGGTAACGGCGCGCTGGACGCCCTGGTCGGAGGACTGGCGGGAATTTTAATCGGTTCCGGCCTTTTTGCCGCACTTTATCCGCGGCTTAGTCAGAGCATTATGATGAAAGGCGATTTTGGCGACCTGACCTTCCCGCGCTTGTTCAAAGTCAATGATTGGGTGATCGTCATTCCCGCCGCAGCACTCATTATTATCGTGCTGTATTGGCTCGAACGGGCCGGTTTGTAACATCTATGAGGGAAAAACCAATACTCCCGGTGTACTGCATAACACCTGGTTAGATATATTTAAAAAAATGGATAAGAGAACGAGAGAAAAACGGAACCCTCAGGATTTAAATATGATTATAGGGCGGTGAGAAAGACGAGTAGCTATCCGGTTTCCTCGTATCTCACCGCCCTATCTGTCCGATTTACAGCGATTCGAGCGTTTATCTGTAGAGCTGTTTTACAGCTCCCCATGTGGATTCTTCTGCAGCGACCGCTCCGCAGGTAATAGAAGCGTCGATGCAGCAGGCGTCGAAAAGCTCGCCGTCGGTTGCTCCGCATAGAAAATCGGGATAGTCAGCGGGTTTTGGTTCTCCGCTGGTGCTTTCCCAGACCATCAGCGCGTTTGAGATAACAAAGTCGAGCGCGCAGTCGTAGCAATCCATCTCGTCGAAGTTTCCAGTGAAGTAAACGTTGGATGTTTTTCCGACGGGCTGTCCTCCTTCGTAGCTGACTCTGGTGCTTACGTTGTAATAGTTCAGATAACCCGTATAGTCCATCGAGCCGTCGCCCCACGGACCGGTGGAGGCCAGCCAGAAGTAGCCGCCCGTGTAATTCGTCGAGTAGTCGATCCAGCCGTTTCCGTTTTCGTCAAAGTATCTCGCGGTTTCCACAGCGCCGTTTTCGTCTATCTCCATTCCCCAGACGTGCCACTGGGTCATGAGTGTTGAGCCGTCCCAGGATTGAGCGTCCTGAGTGTTTCCCGGGTATCCGGGGCCCATTCCGGCGCAGTTTGCCTCTGAGACGCGTCCTCCCAGAAGATCTCCTCCATTGGTGGTATAATTTCCGTCAGGATTATTCGCGCCTTCGCAGTCCTGGGCCAAAACGGGCCAGGCGAATAACAGTGTCAAAGCAATAATGAACGTCATTTTCAAAAATTTCATTTTACCCCTCCGATTTTTTTGAATCCAGTTCCTTTACGTAATTTACGTTAACAATTTAAATTATCTCTTTTAATCACCTCCTTGCCTGGTTCTTCAAAAGTACTCCGTCAAAGAATAAACCCTCATCCTATTTTATATAACTAGACTTCAATCTTCCCCAAGAGGTATTTTCAGCCCCTATCTCTGTGATAATCGAGACCTCCCCCCCTTTGGCATCGTGCCCTATACCATCATTATTGCCGTCCCTCAGGTCGGAATAAGTAATTCCTATGTTTGTAGTACCTGACTTTAAGGCTTTAAAACTGATGGATAATAAATCCCCTGGCGTCTCAATCTCGGCACCCAGTATCGCTCCACTTACCGACATTATATCACAGGACGGCTCAATTTGCCAATAAAAAAAGGTTTCTTCTCCTGAACCTGAAGGAAGCTCACCCTCGGAGCAGCCGGTAATCTCAAGATATTCCGGATCGAATAAAAGTCTAACGTCATAGCCCATAAAATCTAATGTATCCGGACCGGCGTGGACTTTTATTTCGAATTCGCAGTTTATGTCCACCTGTGTGGTGTCCGGCTGTATCGAGAGTGTCAATCCAGCCCTGACCGCGAGGGGGGTTCCGAGGAAGATTGCTAATATAACCGATGCTAATAATAATTGCTTTATGTCGAACTTCATCGAAACTCCAATCATTGTTATCTAACCAAAATCAGCTTTTGAGTAAAAAGAGCGCCGTCGGCCTTCAAGGCAGCGATATAAAGGCCTGCTGATACGATTTTTCCACTGTTATCTTTTCCTTTCCAGACGAATTCATTTTTTCCTCTGTTAAGCCTTCCCCTGTAAAGGTCCCTGATGATTCTTCCAGAAGGCGAATAGATCCTAAGCTCTCCGGATGACGCTAAAGGGTTTTCCCCGTCCGAATTTTGGAAGGTAATCCTGGTAAGAGGATTAAAAGGATTGGGCCTGCATGTGAAGCTGCCGGTCGGGAAGATTATTTTATCTACTCCGGTGACTTCTCCAATATAGATATCGACGGGAATTCCGGGAACCGTGCCGACAGGGTCCCGGTCAATATCATGTAGCGTGGCGGAATCGACTTCCGCCCATGACCAACCATCCGACTTTCCCTCGAAGACCAATTCGAACAGCTCTCCCGGCGCCAGAATGTAGCTCCGGTATCCCAGCACGCAGTTGCTGACCATCACTCTGCCCGGGTAGAGAACCTCCCAATCGAAGAAAGTTGAAAAAGAGGTTTCACTGTATAACGCTCCCTCCCCCGCAGAGACGATTTCCAGCATAGTACTGTCGTAAGTAATCTCGCAATACGCGCAGCTGAGAGAATCAGTTCCCTGATCCACCATCACGCTGAGAGTGCATCTTTCACCCTGTAGTATACGGGAAGAATCGGGCAGGAGGTAGACGGTCGAACTGGAAGATTCCGCTGGGCCGCTGACAATGCTGCCACATTCCGCGTCCGGGAAACTGTATGCTGTAACCAAAAACAACGTTCCAAACACCAGCGAGAGGCCGAATAACCGGAATCTGATTTTAATACTCGAGTTCATGTTCTTCTTCCCTGGTTTAAACAGAGCGGGGACAACGACGAGCGCCCCCGCTCCTGACTTCCCCTCCGTATTAACGAAGAAGAATCATCTTTCTGGTGGCCGAGAAGCCGCTGCTGTCGATTCTGTAGAAGTACACTCCGCTTGGTACGGATTCATTTCTGTTATTGAGTCCGTTCCATTCTATGGTGTGCCTTCCAGCGGTTCTGATTTCATCCACCAGAGTTTTGATAAGCCGTCCGTTCACGTCAAAGATCCTCAGGTTGACCCTTCCGGCCCTTACGATATCAAAGGTTACTGAAGTAACCGGGTTGAACGGATTGGGATAATTCTGCATCAGGGCGTTAGAGGTGGGCATGAACGGAGCCTCGAATTCTCCTTCAAGTTCCACATGTGTGCCCCTGTTCTCCAGGTCTCTTAGATCCGCGCTCAGCATCTTCAGTGAAGCCGAACCGCCCGATACCACGACCCTGGCTACTTCGCCCGACTGGCTGATGGGAAGGTTTATTCCCAATGCCGCCGCGTCTATTTCGACAGAGCCGTTGTCTGTTCTCATGGTTCCAAAGAAAAGATCATTGCCGCCTTCAAAGATCTCACCTCTCTGGACGCTCAGAATCCTGCCTCCGTCTCCAGAGCTTAAATGGATGCTGAAGCCCTTGAGAGTCTCGGCGTCATTGTCGATTCTAAGCGACAGTACCGTTCCATTCTGGTCAGAGTCTTGCTTCTCAAGGCTGAAGGCAACCTTACTCTCCAGAGGTTCGGGAATGGTCCCGGCCAGGAGCCTGGTGCTACCCAGGGCGTCCACCTTGCCGTAGATCATGGCGAAGATCATCAGATCCTCGAAATCAACCACATCATCCGGAAGAGGGATTCCGTAACTGGAATTGTCATAGGTGGGACCGAAGTCACACTCATTGTTCCAGCCGGGATCTCCATCCGATTCCCCGAAAGCCGGTGAGAAATCGACCAGGTCGGTATAATTAACATAGCCGTCATAGGGCGAGGCTACATCGCCGAGCCAGTAGCTGGTAGCCCTGTCGGAGCCGTCGGCGTCATAGGCTGAATAGTTACCGGCCAGGTCATAGCTTAAACCGGTATAGTAGTAAATGTCTCTTCCCGCCGTTACGGAGTTGTCATACGCTTCAGCGGAAGTTTGAGCGATTAAAACACCTTCTGTCTCATCGGCAGGGTAGTTGGGCGCGGTGATGTACTCGGGATAATCTCCCCACGCAGCCCTTCTGAGCTCAACGCCGACGAAGGTAGCGTCGCCGGTAGGATTGGTCCAGGACAAGTGGACCTTGTTGTTACCCGGCGCGGCCGCGAATGCGGTTGGCGGTTCGGGAGGAGTAGTGTCCTTGTTGAACTGCCAGCTGTAGGTGTCCGGAGTACTCTCGCCGTTCCAGTTGCCGGCGTCGTCAGCCACCCTGAAGTATACGGTGTGGCTTCCCTCGCTCAGCCCGGAGAATCCGGGGAGGGTCCATCCGTCATCATTCCATTCGGTAGCGTCAATGCCGCTGAATATGGTGGTCCAGCTGCCGCCATCTATCTGATACTCGGCAACGTCGAGGTTTACGTCGTCATCGAAGCCGAAGTTGCTGAAAACCGGAGCGGAGTTGTACCAGCCGCCTTCCGCTTCAGCTATCGTTTCCATGGTGGGAACGGTGCAGTCTACCTGTACGGAAGCCCCTTCTGTTGAAGCGGACATGTCGTTGTTGTCCAGGTCTCTCACTTTCACACCTGTAATGGTTATAGCGCTGGTTCCTTCCGCCACCGGAGTAAGTTCAACACTGAAAAGGTCACCGCTGCCGGTTGCTCCGGTATCTCCGCCCAGAATAGCGCAGTTGGCAGTGTAAGCTCCGCCGCCTTCATCAGTGGCGTAGAAACTGCCGTCGCCGAAAGAATCCAGAAAGGAGCCCTCCACTATATCAGTGCCGTCGTCCTGTACCGTCACTACCGCCGGATCTATGGTGAATGTCACCTCATAGCCGCGTACCTCTTTGGGCACGTCAGTCCCGTCATAGAGGAATGTGAAGGTCAGCGGATCGGAACAGGTGGTTACCGCATAGACGGGGGATACGCTGATTCCCGGCTCGATAAACGGATCGAACAGAATGCGGTCGCTTACCTCGTCTCCAAGCCCGTCCGAATTGAGTGTGGGGTGATAAGGCCCGCTGGAATGCCCCCACCAGTTGTTGGTGGCGTCCACTGTGATATAGTCGACATTGGAGAACATTCCCATGGTGTTGCCGCTGATATTATTATAATGGGCGTCACCGCTGGCGAAAAGTCCCGTCCCGCAGCCGCTCTGGCAGGACCAGAACTCTATTCCGGTACCGAATCCGGTTACCGTGTTGCTGTCCGCCACCGCTGTGATATTGTCCGCGTCGTAGCCGGCTTCCAGGGATACGCCGTAAGTATCGGTGTTATCCGTTCCGCTGAACACTATAACATTGGAGTTTACGGTGGAATTGACATCCGCCGCGGCAGCGCTGTAGATCTCTCTCGAGCTGCCCAGAGCGCCGTCTTCCCCGCTGAATGGTGACGGCACCAGATGCGGAGGATCCGCGGTCACCACTCCGTAGGCGTATACTCCGATCTTCTCGATGGTCAGGTCGTTCTCGCGGACAGGGCCTCTGCCGAAGTAGTGGTAGATTGCCATGTGGGCGCCGGTGATGGTGTTACCGGTTACCTCAGCATCGCCTAAATAATTAAGAATGCTAGTCGCGCACCATTTGGTGGCCGCCGCTGTATTATCATAAGCTATTCCGGATATCTCGTTTCCGGATATGGTACCGGTTATCATTTCACCGTAAAGCTGAATCCCGTTCTGTGCCGTGACATCGGTCGCTCCCGCTCCGGTGATAACGTTTCCGGCAACCTCCACGGTCAGTTCCGTGGTGGAGGAAGCGTTAAGGGCCACGGCGTTCTTCTGGAATCCTGTAAAGGTGCTGCTGTACAGGCCGAATTCACGGGCTACCGAATCTTCATTGTACAGATACATGGCCACGCCGTGCTGGGCTCCGCTGAAGGGCGTGTCCTTTACGTCCTTGAATTCTACTTCGTTGACGTATCCACCGGCATTGTGATAGCCCACACCGATAAAGTTGTTATTGCTATTTCCCCTGCCGGCTCCGTCGACTACCAGGCCGTCTATGATCACCTCATCCGCGTCGTGGGCATAGACGATAGGGTAATTATCGCCGCTGGTGGTAAAAAACTGGGTAAGTGTTTCTGGGGAAACAATAACGGTATTGGAATAATTTCCATACATTCGAAGCGATTTGTCGATCTCCACCTGTTCTTCATAGGTGCCCGCACCGCTGTATATGGCGATCCACACCAGCGACTTATAGGAACTTACCGGCACCGCGTCCACGGCTTCCTGAATGGTGTCATACCATTCGGCCCAGTGGGCCGTGGGGTTTCCCTTGACTATGAAGTCAAGCCGGACATCGTCGCCGTCGATATCGAAAAAGGTGTTTCCCGACAGCGACACAGTCGAGTTTCCCACCATGATTCCGTATCCACAGTTATGGATGTCGTTATTGGTGACCGACGGGGTTCCTCCGTTCCACAGGTCCATTCCCGATGAGGCCCAGTTGGTCTGGTTGGCCCCCGAAAGGCAGTCATAGATATGGTTTCCCGTGATTGTGGGATTTCCGTAGTAACAGGATATTCCATAGTTGATCCGGTCGGGGTCGGCGCCTCCCAGGCCGGTTACGGTGTTTCCGGATATGACGCCGGTATCGTTGTTGAGGATGTTCTCATCCCTGGTATAGATACCGATCCGGCCGAATCCGTAAATATCGTTATTGGTTACGTAGATCTGGCTGTCCTCTCTCCGCACCGCCAGGCCGGCGGCACCCGGATAAGCGATATTCTTGATCTCATTGTCATGGATATCTCCGTCCGTACCGCTGTCGGCGTAGACGCCGTACTGTATATCCTTCCCGGTACCGTCGACGGTGAATCCGGAGAAATCGACCGTGGCGGAGCCGGTTATGTGCACGATGTGAGTAGTAACAGCTGTCGTCCCGGTTATTATGGAAAGTCCTGAGCCCGCTCCCTGAATGGTCAGGTCCTTGCCGTTGACGGTGATCGCTTCCGGGTACGTTCCTGAGGCAACCACTATCACGTCGCCCGACAGGGCGACGTCTACGGCCGCCTGTATGGTGGCGTAATCGCCCGGCACATTAAGTGTCGCCGCGACGATGCCGGTTGGAGCCCGTTGAATCGACTTATCGGAAGGACTCTGGCTAGTGAGCATTTGACTTTCCGATAAGAATGGCTCTGCTGGTTTCGGTTTCTCCGCGTTATCTTCACCGCTGGCCGCGAGGCAGGGTGAGAGTGGCAAGGCGATGAGAAAAAAGAGAAGTGCAAACATTGTTCGTCGATAATTCATAGTCCCCTCCTAAATGATATTGGATATTGGTCTTTTTTGATTTCATAGTTGCGAGTATTCTACAAATATTTTTCGATCTGAAGGAATCATGGTGGTTTCAGAATCATGGCACACTCCTTCCACAAGGGAAGCATATAATGACACCCAACTCTGAATTTATTATGGAAATCGAAAAATCCGCTGAAGATTTTATGGAAAAAAAAGAAAAAATCCTCTTACCCCCTTATAACAGACGAACCGGCGAGTGGCTCTTACGATTCTTCTTTTTATTAGCCTAGATTCTATTGAATGCCCTCTTAGAATTACAATTTACGTTCACATATTACATCAAATAGTATATTAAGTCAAGATTTATCTGGCACTCGCGCAGTTCCCGCTCCGCACAGGGTTATTCCTTGACGAAAGTATATCATTATGATACAATAGCTTAGAGTTGGACTTATAAAAGGAGGTGAATTTGTGAAAAAGTTATTAGTATTATTCAGCGTACTGGTTATTGCACTCTATGCAATGCCAGCCAATGCCGATGATTGTGTGGACGTAGAACTCGGAGCAGAAGTAGTTGAGAGTGAGACTATCGATATTCTGCAGCTCTACTTTTCTCTGGAAAACTGCGGAACCGAGCCTGGAATGGTTGAACTGACAGTAGAATTGACCTACGATAGTGAAGAGGTCGGTACCGGCACGTTTGAAGTATATATGCCCGCAGGGGAAATCGTTGTTAAGGAACTGGAACTGCCTATTCCTGAAGCGGTACCACCCGGTGAGTACGCACTTTGCGTAACTGCTGAGATGGGCTTTGCCTCAGACGTTGCCTGCGCAACTGTTTATCTTAATGATGACAATATGGTCACATCATTCAACACAGTATCTTCACCCGTAGGTACTGAGGAAGCAACTTGGGGTAAGGTTAAATCTATACATAGATAATATTTGTCGGCAGTTAAAATCAAAAGGAGTACTCCGGGAGGGGTGCTCCTTGCATTTCTAAGGCAATAAATAGCAACTGTGGTTTTTTAAAACGAATGCAAATGTGTAACCGGTAAATGCATGATCAAAAAATGAGGATTATGATATTCAAGAGAATAAAAATATTTTTATATCTGCCGGTAATTCTAATCGTCCTGATTCATGGAGGGAATATCCATTCAATAGAGAAGATTACAACCTTCCCGGGAGAATATCAGAACGACCAGTTCGGCATTTCGGTAAGTACTGCCGGTGATTTCAACGGAGACGGGTATATCGATTTGGTGGTTGGCGCCAACCTTGAGGATTCCGGAGGTGACGCTGCCGGGCGATGTTACCTTTACCTTGGCGGTATGACCCCTGATTCAATCCCGGATATGACTTTTACCGGCTCAACCGCAGACCGACTGGGAACCAGAGTCGCCGGCGGAGGAGATATCAATAACGATGGATACGATGATATCGCAGTTTACGCTTCCGGTTCTTCAGGAGATCCTGGCGAAGTATATATATTTCTCGGGGGATGCTCTCTGGATGGTGTTCCCGATGCGGTGCTGACAGGCACAAAATCCGGCGACCGGTTCGGAAGGGGTATGTCGATAAACGGCGACATCAACGGAGACGGCTGCAGTGACCTGATTATAGGGGCCTCCGAAGCGGATTCATCAGGTACGGTCTATATCTATTTCGGGGGAAACCCTTTCGATACAGACGAAGATATCACTATTAACGGAGAGAACACCGGAGATTTCTTCGGCGATATGGTAGACGCCGGTGGTGACGTTAATGGCGACGGGGAAGACGATCTGCTGATCGGGGCTCCCCGAAATGATGACGGCGCAGTATGGGGAGGGAAAGCTTATCTCTATCTGGGAGGCGCCGCTTTTGATACTATCCCCGACGCATCCATGACCGGAGCTTCAATAGGAGACTGGTTCGGCGCCGCGGGTAAGATTGTCAGAGATCTCAACGCAGACTCCATGGATGAAATGATAGTTTCCGCTCCCTATTTCAACAATATATACGGTGATGATGCCGGCATAATATACCTTTTTCTGGGCGCTTCTAACCCTGACGGAATACAGGACGGCACAATCCCCGGTGGGTCCTATGAAGAACAGCTTGGATACTCTCTTTCCTGTACCGATGCGGATGGTGACGGCATCGAGGATATAATAGCCGGAGCCCCCGGTTACGGAGGCGCCGGAGTTCAATTCGGAAGGGTATACCTTTTTAAAGGGGAATACCCTCTGTCCTCATCTCCACTCTTCACCTATCAATCCGCTGATACCCTGGGAGAACTCGGAATTTCAGTAGCAGGGCTGAGGCATTTTACCAGGCATGACGGCGGCGGAGGAAGTTTCACCGCGGGCGGCTGGAACATCGGCGGAACGGGCACCGCTTCACTTTTCGGAGAGGAAATAATTGTAACAGACTCTGATACGGCCGAAGAAATATCAAAACAGGTGGTCGATATCTATCCCAACCCTGCCAGTTCTGATTTAAAGATAAGGTGTACACTGGCTAAAAGGGATGAGGTAAGAATGGCGATATATGACGTAACCGGAAGGAAGATTACCGACATTGCCGAGGGTGTATACGGAAAGGGAGCACTGATACGCAGCTGGAACCCCCGAAATAACGGAGAGAACCCTCTTTCCAGAGGTGTTTACTTTGTGGTGGTGCGGATAGGTGAACGCGCCTTTACTCGCAAACTGCTTATAATGAAATAACCTGTAATAAATCCAGGTCAGGAATCTCCGTATAAGAATTCACTCGAGATGATCATCTCAGCCGCAAGCCCAGGAATTTATTTTTCAGAGCCCAGAGTCCTGTGTGCGGCTCTGGAGAGGTCGGTCATAAGCATGCGGTCGCACAAGGGAGACTGAGGATTCTGTAGTGGGGATTATCTCCAGACTTACGCTTCCTGTAGCCCATCGTCCTCATCTTCGCCCCTGCAGATAAAAGCGTTTTACGTTCCAGATGTTCGTCCGGCATGGCGGGATATCGGCTTCGGCGCTGTAATAACCGCCCTGTTCTTTTATTTCTGCAAGTGGGTCATATGGAGGCACCTCGCCTTTACAGGGATCGGCTCCGCCTACGTCCGGAGCGGCGGGCACTCCGGCAATACATTTTCTGTGGGTATACTATTTTACCCTGGTGGTATTTCTGGGGACGGAGCTGGCCAAGACGTATACTCAGCGGCTCAAAAAAGTAATAGAATCTGACTGAAATTTATTCTGAAAAACGACTTTTTTCATCCCTTTTTCGGAAGGAGGCAGGAATTTTGCTTGCTTCTCAAAGAAATTATTTGTTGTATAAAAAAGATATGTTATTAATTAATAATAATTTAACTGTTTAGAGATAACTTTTAACCAGAAGGAGGTTCTGTTTTGAGGAAAGCAGCTATCATCGCGCTGGCAGCCGTTGTTCTGATCTCATTCGGCTGTTCAGACGACGATTCGTCACCCACTCAGGCCGATACTGACTGTGTATCCACACCCACCTTTGATCCGGCCGCGGGGAGTTACGACAGTGTTATATCCGTAAAGATCAATTGTGACAACCAGGAAGCGGATATTTATTATTCAATAGACGGTTCGGACCCCGATGAATCTTCCACCATGCTGGCAGCGGAAGATTCGATTCGGGTGGACAGCACTACCACTATCAGGGCAAGGGCTTACAGTAGCGGGATGGACCCCAGCGCCATCGCCGAGGCGGAGTATATTATTGATTTACCTGAAGTCGAAGCGCCATTTATCAATGTCGGGTCAGTGGTTTATCAGAGTTCCGTTTTTGTGTCAATCACCTGCGCCACTCCGGACGCCGATATCTACTTCACTACTGACGGGAGCACCCCGGATACCAATTCCACACATCTGTTCTCATTAGTTCGGGTTGATAGCAGCTGCGTATTAAAGGCGCGGGCATTCAAGGAGGGTATGGATCCCAGCCCTGTGGCCAGTAAGGAGATCGTAATTATCCCGGATCTGGTGGCCTATTACACGTTCGATGGAGATGCGATAGATGTCAGCGGGCACGGCCATGACGGGACCGTTTACGGCGCGACTCCTGCCACCGACCGTTTCGGTTACGCGAATTCCGCCTACCAGTTCGACGGAACTGATGATTACATAGAACTTCCCGATGAGACATATTTCGATTTTGAAGAGTACTCCATAAGTTTCTGGGTCAGGATCTCAACCCTGCCCACTCTGCCGGATCCGTTGTCCCCCGGAGACTACTGCCTGATAAACAAGGGAAGTAATTTCGGAAACTACACCCTGAGATTGCGGAAATTCGGCGGAGCAAGTTACTGCAACATGAATGTCACGCATGTAACTTCAGGCGGCAACTGGACTACCACCGGTTCTGAATATATCCACCTGGATCAGTACTACCACGTGGTTGTTACCATGTCCGATGAGATAAGATTTTATTATGATGGCGTGCTGGGGCAGACAAGCTTTTCAATGCCTGACCCGCTGCTGAATGACGACAACGTGCTCATCGGGAAGCTCCGGACCACCGGCGATCCGTTACATTTCGAGGGGATCCTAGATGATATCCGGTTCTATGACAGAGCGCTGAGCGGCTCTGAGATTTCAGCTCTCTACAATGCTGAGAGTTCTCAATAAGAATTGAAATTAGCGGTTAATCAGGTGTGAAGACTCGGGAGGGAAGCTGAAATCAGTTTCCCTCCTGTCACTTCATTACGGCTATAAAACCTTAAGACTGTTAACCCTTCGGTAAATATACTCAACCGGCATGAAAAAAGATCCCGGTAAATCCCTAAGCCTGCCTGAAATTCTATAGATCGTAAAAGTAAGATTATCAATATTGGGTTCAGCAATTACTCAGTATTATGGTTAAAATCAGCCGCTAAAGCGCCGGTTATCACGCGAATGCAAGTGGCGGCAGGCCCTTGAGAGCAAGCTCGCGGCCTTTCCCGCCGCTGATCCAACTGACATATAACTATTTAACGAATCTCACGAAAAACTCAATAACATGCTCTTTGGATAGCCGCCCACCGGCGACACCTAGCGTAAGATCTTCCACCTCTTCATCACTCGCTGGAAGCTCTCTTCCGTTAATTAGCAAGAACAATTCTGCCGCAGTAACGGCTACGCGTTTGTTGCCGTCAACAAATGGATGATTCGCACAGAGATGAAAGTGATACGCCGCAGCTTTCTCAGACAATCCCGTGTGAAGGTCTTTGCCATCAAAGGTTGATTGTGGTAATGAAACTGCTGATTCCAGCATTCCCCGGTCACGCAGTCCAGGATCCCCTCCGAACTCCTCAATGACCCGTCGATGAATCTCCAATACGATTTCTACCGATAGATAAGCGACTGGTTGCATTACTTGGCCAACCGCCGCAATACATTCCTGCGTTTCTTCATGACATAATCGAGTTGTTCGTTCATCTCCTCTGCATTGACGAGTTGTGGATTGACAGGTGTGACGATCAGATTGCCATCCTGAATCGTGAGATGTACTTGGCCGTTCTCCTCAAGCCCAAGAAGCTCTAAAATAGGCTTGTCAAGAATCAAGGCGTTGCTGTTACCGAGCTTTCGTAATTGTTTGATCATGTCAACTCCCTTGTTATAACTATATTATAACTAAGGATGGGCTTCATGTCAACTGCCAAAATTCTGGCATTCGAGGGAAGTTCGAGCGATTCATCGCAATAAATCATCTGAATCACGTCATTGGAGAACAAGGAAAGATCCTTTTAATCGGTCTGGTTTGATGTTCCGGGATGGTTGCAGAAAGAACCTGATTCCACAGCAAAGGCACTATTTGAACGTCTTCAACGTGAACATCCTGGCTCATTTCAAGACGGTCAATTAAGAACTCTACCAGAAAAAAATATTTTAATATTATCCTGCATGGGGTATAATCCCAGCAGCATTATTACTCAGGGGTAATTCCCCATAAAATAAGCTTTTTGAAAGGAATTTCCGGGGGTACATGAGGGGAGTTTTTTGACTCAAAATGATGGTTTTACGGAATTGCCTTTTGGATGCGGGATACCTGGTAATGAAAATATGATTTTAAAATATTAACTGTGAGTGTGGGTAAGTGAGAATCATCATGAAGACTGAAAAGCATTACAACATGTCCTTTACTGCGGGGAACCTTTGCTTTAACGAATCGGTCATAGTGGCTGATGTTTATAATGAACTTAAGGATTGGGAAAAGACGAAAGAGAGGGTGTTGCAGGATAATCTGCTACAGGCGCACCGGATGAATTCTGCGATAAGAATTTACCGCGAAGTGGAAGAAAGATTGAAATGCCTGACTGCTGACGAATTCGTTTTTTTACTATCCGGCAGCAGATTTGAGAAGCTTTGCCTGCTGTGGATTGCGATATGTAAGAGGCATCAGTTCATTTTTGAATTTGCTAAGGAAGTGGTTAGAGAGAAATATCTCCATCTGGAAATGCTGGTCACCTACCAGGATTTTGACCGTTTCTATGCAGATAAGGCCGAGTGGCATGAAGAGCTGGAAAAACTCAGCGATTCTACCAGATCTAAGATAAGGCAAGTGTTGTTCAAGATCATGAGACAGGCAGGTATTATTTCAGAGGAGGGTTTGATAAATCCAGTGATTCTCAACAGGGAACTGGCAATGGTGATCATCCGGGACGATAAATTACTGCTGACCGCCTTCCCGGTTTCTCAGAGAGATATTCAGGCTGTACTGGCGGGTAAGAAGAATGGTTAGCGGCTTCATAAAAGACAGTTTTGAGCACCTATTAAAAGTACTCAGCAGTGACCGGTTTCTGAATAAACAGGGGCTGGGTAACGAGGTGCCGTTCTTTATCTTTCCGTTCCCTCCCGAGTTTTCCAACAAGGTCTCAAAGATGGGTAAGCAGCTGATGGGAAAGCTGAAAAATATGGGTATAGATGTGCTTAAGATCAATCTTTATGATCTTTCAGTTGAACTGCTTGAAAAAAGAGGGATCTGGCAAAAGCTAATCGAGATCGAAAAAGATACAACCAAAGAAAAGTTCAAGGAGATCCTGCAGGGGCCGCTGGATATAGAGAATCACCTTATTCCGGCGATAGCAGAGAAGATGAAGAGGCAGGATTTTGATCTGATGTTTATCACCGGTGTGGGAGAAGTGTTCCCGTATATAAGATCTCATACGGTTCTTAATAATCTGCAGAGTACTGCTGATGAAAAGCCGACTGTTATGTTCTTTCCGGGAGAGTTTATACACTCACCGGAGAAGGGGGCATCCCTGGAACTGTTCGGGCGGCTACATGATGATAATTACTACAGGGCATTTAATATTGCTGAATACAAGGTTTGATAGGGGGATATAAGTTGAAGATTAAAGATATTTTTCAAAAGGATATTAAAAGGCCGATCGAGGGAGTAATAAAGGCTGATGACCAGAAACATCTTTTAAACGAAGTTGAAGAATATGTCCTTACCAATGAGGTGGCTCAAAATCTGGAATCGATGCTGGATGCCTACAATAACTATGAGGGGGGAAACGGTGTCTGGATTTCCGGTTTTTTCGGTTCCGGAAAATCTCATCTTTTGAAAATGCTCGCTTTTCTTCTTGAGAACAGATCTATAGATGAAAAACCTGTCCTGGATATGTTTCTGCCCAAGTGTGGTGATAATGAAATGCTAAGGGCAGATCTCAAGAAGGCGGCTGGCATACCATCAAAAAGCGTTCTTTTCAACATTGATCAGAAGGCGGATATCATATCCAAGAAGGATATCGACGCTGTACTTCTTGTCTTTATGAAGGTTTTTGATGAGATGTGTGGATATTACGGTAAGCAGGGGTATATTGCGAAGTTTGAAAGGGACCTGGATAGCAGGGATGAATATCAGGAGTTCATGGAAAATTACAGGGAGGTAGCCGGGAGAGATTGGGAGAAGGGGCGAGAGGAGACACTTCTGGAATCAGACAATATCGCAGCTGCATATGCAAGGACAAGAGGGATGGATGATGAAAACGCGGCCTCGGATATAATAGATAAGTACAGGGAGGAGTACAGGGTATCAATAGAGGATTTCGCCGAGCAGGTAAAAAGATATATCGACAGCCAGGACAAGGATTTCCGGATAAACTTCTTCGTGGATGAAGTGGGGCAGTACGTGGCTGGGAATGTCAAACTTATGACCAACCTTCAGACAATCGCAGAGAGCCTTGGTACAAAGTGCGGAGGGCGAGCATGGCTGTTTGTAACGGCACAGCAGGAGATGAAGGATGTTCTGGGGGAGAAAAGCGGGGCGCAGAGTACCGATTTCTCAAAGATTAGAGACAGGTTCAAGACCAGGATATCACTGACCAGCAGGGATGTGGAGGAGGTGATACAGAAGCGGCTCCTGGCTAAAAAGGAGAGCTGCATCACAGAGCTTTCAGATATATACAGTGAGCAGGAGAACAATTTCATGACTCTGTTCGGCTTCTCAGGAAGTTCTCGAAAATACAGGAATTTCCAGGGCCTGGATCACTTCATCAGTTGCTATCCATTTATACCGTATCAGTTTACTCTGTTTCAGACCGCCATACAGAACCTTTCAGCTCAGAACGCCTTTCAGGGAAAGCACCAGTCGGTAGGGGAGAGATCAATGCTTGCGGTGTTCAAGGAAGTGGTGGAAAAAATATCAGACAGCCAGCTGGGTAGAATCGCTTCTTTCGACCGGATGTTCGATGGAATAAGTGAGACACTGAAATCAAATCATCAGAGCTCAATACTGGTTGCGGAGAAGAATCTGGACGATGAATTCGCATTGCGGGTTCTTAAAGCATTATTCCTGGTTAAATATATAAAGGAATTCAAGGCTGACCTCAGAAATATCGGGATTTTAATGCTGGATAGCTTCAGCGCCGATATAACCTCTTTCCATGATAAGATCAAGAGCGCTCTGGAGCTTCTGGAGAACCAGAGCTATATCCAATTCAACGGAGAAGAGTACGAATTTCTGACCGACGAGGAAAAGGACATTGAACAGGAAATAAAGAATACAGAGGTGGAAGATTCAGCAATCCTTGATGAGATGTCAAAGATGATATTTGATGACATTATTAAAACTAAGAAAATCCGGCATAGCGAATACAACCTGGATTTCAGTTTTACCAGAAAGGTTGATGGCCGTCAGAAAGGCAGAGAACATGAATTATCCCTTAATATCATCACTCCTTTTAATGAAAATTATGATAATCAGAATGTTATTTTTCAGTCCATGGGCCGCAGTGAACTGCTGGTAAGATTGCCCGGTGATGATAGAATGCTTTCTGATCTTATCATGTACAAGAGGACTGAAAAATATGTAAGGCAGAATGTCAGCGTAACACAGAAAGAATCCAAAAAGAAGATACTCAGCGATAAACAATTTCATAATAACCAGCTGCTGGGAAGAATAGAACAGCAGCTGAAGGAACTGATATCGCACTCGGAGCTAATCATTGAAGGCAAAAAGCTTGATGTTTCGGCCAGCGAGCCGGTAGAGAGGATATCCCGGGGTTTTGAAAAACTTGTGAGCAGAACCTATTCGAATCTCAGGATGCTGGGGAAATATGATTATACAGAGCAAGATCTGGACAATATTCTTCGGAGAAAAGATAAAGAGCTTTTTGAAGGAGATGAAGCATTAAACGAACCGGAAAGCGAAGTCTTAAATCTTGTCCGAAGGAATAAAGCCAGCGGAAAACGCACCACAATCAAGGAGGTTGTCAGCCATTTTGAAGGTAATACCTATGGCTGGCCGTTAATGGCTATACTCTGCCAGCTTGGAAGATTATGCGTCAGGGGCGAGATAGACCTGGTAAGAGATAGCAATCTGATCGACGAAGATAAAATGAAAGATGTACTTCTAAACACTCACACCTACGGCAACGTGATAATAGATCTGCGGGAAAGAATTGATCCCAGAATGGTGAATAAACTCAGGAAGTTCTACGGCGACTTTTTCGACCAGCCACCGTCGGCGGGCGAGGCAAAATCTCTGGGAAAGGAGGCCTCAGAAGCTTTCGGCAGCCTGGTTGAAGAACTGAAAACTATCGCTGATAAAAAACACAGGTATCCCTTTCTGGCCGTCCTGGAAGAACCGGTAGGGCTGATATGCGAGTGCACAGGGAAGTCATATAAATATTATCTGCTGGAGCTGCCTGAACAACACGGAGAGCTTCTCCGGCTCAAGGAGCAGGTCATAGACCCGGTGCGGCACTTTATGAGCGGAAGCCCTTTGAAGATTTATGATGATATCTCAGAATTTCTGAAGCTTCAGGGCCCAAACCTGGACTACCTCGAAGGAGAGGAAAAGGAGGAACTGAAAGGTATACTTAACGACCCGGAATGTTTCCGGGGAGATTCCATGAGGCGGGCGAAGAAGCTGAAGTCAGATCTTGAAAAGAGGATCGGGAAACTCAGAGAGGAAGAATTGGAAGCAGCCTTAAAGATCCTGCATGATCTGAGAGATAACCTCAAGGAAGAGAATGAGTTTAAGGAACTTTCAGCGGATGATGAGGAAAAGCTGCTGAATCCATTCAAAAACTTTGAGAGCGAACTGAAACAGAAGAGCTTGATCTCCATGATCAGAGAGAGGATCGATGATTTTAAGAAGATAAAATATCCTGGAATTCTTAAGAATATGTCAGAAATGGCAGGCGAGAAAAAAGAGCTTAAGTATGTTACTTTCAGCAAGATCAGGATAGATTTCAATAAAACGCAGCTGAAGAACAGGCAGGATTTAGAAGAGTATGTCGCAGCTCTAAGAAGAGCTGTTGAGAAAGCGCTTGAAGAGGGCAAAAGGATAAGTCTCTAGCATTATAGAAGGGGATATTAATGGACACCAGCCACCTTGAGAAATTTGCCAGGTCTGCCAGGCGTCAGCTTATTGATCAGGTATCAGCCCGGCTGGATTGGGTGCTGAACACAGACAGCGTTGAACTCCGCGAGAGAAAAGCTGCGGTGAATGCTCTCAAGAAACAGATCGAAGCCAGCTCCAGAGGGGAAGTGACCGAACGGATCGCATATATATGGTTCAACCGTTTCTGCGCCCTCAGGTTCATGGATGCAAATAACTACACCGAAGAAGGTGTAGTATCGCCGGAGCCGGGGTTCACCCAGCCGGAGATGCTCAGAAACGCCAAGGGTGGGCATATAGAGGACAGACTGGTCCCGTTCATTGACAGCAAGAGGGTACTGGGCCTTCTTAATGGTCAGGTGCCTTCCTCAGATCCCCAGGGAGAAGCGTACAGGATGCTCCTGGTAGCGGTGTGCAACTACTACAACTCCATAATGCCCTTCATGTTCGAGCAGATAGACGATTACACCGAGCTTCTGATCCCCGAGGACCTGCTCTCGGGAGATTCGATACTGCATGCCGTAAGAGAGACTCTGACAGCGGACAGATGCGGGGATGTGGAGGTTATCGGATGGCTGTACCAGTTCTACATCTCGGAGAGAAAAGAGCAGGTATACAGGAAACTGAAAAAGCAAAAGAAAGTACAGCCGGAAGAGATACCGGCAGTCACCCAGCTTTTCACCCCTCACTGGATAGTCCGATACCTGACAGAGAACTCCCTGGGAAGGCTATGGATGCTGAACCGGCCGGATTCAGCATTAAAAAAGCGGATGGATTATTACATTGAGCATCAAGAAAAACAGGATGATTTTCTCAGGATAAACACCCCTGAAGAGATAAAGGTGTGCGACCCTGCCTGCGGCTCCGGCCACATGCTGGTATACGCATTCGATCTGCTGTACGCAGTATACGAGGGGGAGGGGTATCAGGCATCAGAGATACCATCGCTGATACTGCAGAACAACCTGTTTGGAATAGAGATCGACCAGCGGGCAGCAGCCCTGGCTGCCTTCGCCCTGGTAATGAAGGCACGGGAGAAAGACAGGAGGTTTTTCAGCGATCCCACTCAGCCGAATATCTGTGTGCTGGAGAATATCTCTTTCGAGCACGGAGAGCTGGAAAAGTACATGGACAGGATAGGAAGGGACCTGTTCACCGCCGATCTTGAAACAACCCTCAACCAGTTCCAGGAGGCAGACAACTTCGGTTCCCTGATCAGACCGGAAGTGAAAGACCTTGGCTATATCCGCCAGACCCTTGAAGAGAAGGGAATGTACAGCGACATTTTCTTGCATGAAACACACAGGAAGGTACTAAAAGCGCTTGAGCAGGCAGACTACCTGGGCAGGAAATACCATGTGGTAATAGCAAATCCGCCTTATATGGGAAGCAAGAATATGAACGGGCGGCTGAAGGAGTTTTCCAGAAAAAACTACAAGAAGAGCAAATCGGATCTTTTTGCGATGTTTATAGAAAGAAATCTGGAATTAGCAGGTGAAAATGGGTTTGTCAGTATGATAACTATGCAAAGCTGGATGTTTCTGTCATCTTTCGAAAATCTTCGTAATAAAATTCTGGATAGCAGCACCATCTTTTCTATGGCGCATTTGGGCCCAAATGCTTTTGATAGCATCGGAGGGCATGTAGTATCAACAACTTCATTTGTTATAGAAAACTCTATCAAACCGCAATACGAGGGGTCTTATTTGAGACTTGTTGACGGTAAAAACGAGGAGGAGAAGGAATCTGAACTTATTAAAAAAAGAGAGGAACCCTTCCGCGCCTCTGCCAGCGACTTCAAGAAAATACCCGGGTCGCCGATTGCGTATTGGGCGAGTGAGAGGGTGCGGGAGATATTTGTGATAGGTGATTTATTGTCCCCGGTTGCTAAACCCTGTGTGGGTTTACAATCCGGGGACAATAATTTATTTAGAAGAAATTGGCAAGAGATCAGTTTTCATAAAATTGGTTTCTTTGGATTTGAGGAATCATTAAAGTGGTTTCCATATAATAGCGGTGGTAAATATAGAAAATGGTATGGAAATCATTATTACGTGGTAGATTGGGAAAATGATGGTGAAAGGATAAAAAACTTTAAAGACAGCTCTGGAAATATTCGATCTAGACCTCAAAATACGCATTTTTATTTTAGAGAAAGCATTTCATGGTCTAAAGTTACCTCTGGTGGATTAGCTATGAGATATTTTCCAGAAGGATTTATTTTTGATGTCGCTGGTTGTTCCATATTCGGAAAAAATAATAAAATAATTCATTTATTAGGATTCTTTAATGGAGTCATAAAAGATCCTTTAATATCTTCTTTGAGTCCTACTTTAAATTATGAGGTTGGACAGATTGCTAAAACTCCAATAATTGCTCTCGATCGTATTACTTTGAATGACATTGACAAAATAGTAAGAGAAAATATTAAAATCGCCAAATCCGACTGGGATGCCTACGAACGCTCCTGGGATTTCGAGACACTCCCACTGCTCAGCCCTGAGTTCCGCCACCCCACCCTCAAAGAAACCTACTCCGAACTCCGCGAACACTGGCAGGGGATGACAGACCGGATGAAAGAGCTGGAGGAAGAGAACAACCGCATCTTTATCGAGGCCTACGGGCTGGAAGAAGAGCTGACTCCGGATGTTCCCCTGAAGGAGATCACCCTGACCTGTAACCCCCATTACAGATACAAAGGAGACCGAAGTGAAGAAGAGCTGGAAGCTCTCCTTCTTTCCGATACCATGAAAGAACTCATCTCCTATGCGGTCGGATGCATGTTCGGAAGATACTCCCTGGATAAGCCGGGGCTGATACTTGCCAACCAGGGAGAGACCATAGGTGACTACCTGGAGAAGGTTCCCGAGCCCAGCTTCATGGCTGATGACGACAACGTTATTCCGGTTCTTGACAGGGGCTGGTTTAACGACGATATCACAGAACGATTCTACAGATTCCTGAAGGTTGCTTTTGGCGAGGAGAAGTTTGAAGAGAACCTGCAATTTATAGAAAACTCTCTGGAGCCCAGAGAGGGGAAGAAGCTGACAGTCCGTAAATATTTCTTAACAAAATTCTACAAAGATCATGTGAGGCGTTATAAAAAGCGTCCCATATACTGGCTTTTCTCCAGCCCGAAGAAGAGCTTTCAGGCGCTGATATATATGCACCGGTACCGTCCCGATACGGTGAGTGTAGTGCTGAACGGATACCTTCGGGATTACCGGGCCAAGCTCAGATCCAGGAAGGATCATCTGGAGCATGTGAGATTAAGCAGTGAGGATAAGAGGGAGAAGACCAAAGCCCTAAAAGAGATAGAGAAGATCAGAAAGATAATTAACGAGCTTGAGAAGTATGAGAGAGAAGTTCTGTATCCATTGGCTACGAAGAATATAGATATTGACCTGGATGACGGGGTGAAGGTGAACTATCCTGAGTTCGGAAAAGCTCTTCGAAAGGTCATGGGGCTCAGCTGAAAGAGATCATAATGAGCGGCAGCATCGAGAAACGGCTTTCCGGGATGTTCGAGAAGGACCGGATAGTGTTCTGGTATGACAGGGAGCTTGAGCTCAGGGATGAGTTTGAAGAGCTGATGATCCCCGGAGTGAATAAGCTGGTGATTGACAACAATGAATTCGGTATCAAGTACACAGTGCTCCGGGAGAAGACGGACGATAAATTTCTGCTCTATCATGAGGGGCCTGAACCTGAAGATATCAGGAACTGGCTTTTGGATATAAAACTGGCGAATGGGGTGTTCCATACAGATCAGGTATCTATCTGGTTGGATGAGCTGGGGTTGGGCTCTGAGTTCACAGATGTGCTGCAGGGACATGTAGAGTTTTTCAATGCCGGGAAACGGCGTGAAGCTCTCATGAAGAGCCTTCCCAGGACGGTAAGCGAAAAGAAGCTGAAGTTGAATATGCTGGGGGTATGCGCTTCTGCGGAACCTTCGATCAATGATGTTCTGGAAAGTCTGCTGGAGGAGCTTTCTGAGGAGAAAGACAGTAAGTTCAGACTTATTGAAAGATGCGGACTGGACAGATTTCTCTGGGGTCAGATGGAGGCGCTTTTCGGGTACAGCTCGGACAAGCCGGGCGTGCGCGATTTTGCCATTGAACTGTTCAAATCCTGCTGGGCAATGGGGGCAGGAGATACTCCCCGCCTCTATGATGAGGCGCTGATATTTCTGAACAGATGGAAAAACAACAGAAAGAGATATGAATCTTTCGAGAAGCTTTCTTCAGAATACTCCAGTTTATTGAGCATTGAGAAAGATCTTGTGGGAATGGACTACCTTAATCTGGTAGATCTGGATTACTTTGAGGTAATAGACCGAAAAATACTCAGCGAGCTTGTAGGGCAGGTAACTGATGAGACCATATCAGCTGAGGACTGCGCGGAAATTGTTCGTAAACGCAGGCAGACTCACTGGTATGAGAATTACAGGCATTCTTACGAAGCGGCTGATTGCGCTTCCGAATTCCTGCAGAAGATGAATAATATCTCGCTGGAAGTTGAATCCGCCTCTCAGGGTGTAAAGGCTTATGCTGAAACCTGGTTCAGGATTGACCAGTTATACCGAAAGTTTATATGCTATCTTAATCAGTCCGGTCACAGGACTCTTTTGGGTACCCTTTATGAGAAAATCGAGAATATATATAACAATAATTTTCTCCTGAAGCTTAACAATAACTGGCAGAGGGTTGTGGATAGTATGGATAAGTGGAGCGCGTCCGGGGTGAAGAGCCAGAGAGAGTTTTATGAGAAAAGAGTATGGCCCTATCTGGCTGATGAAAAAAAGATTTTTGTGGTCATATCGGATGCCATGCGTTATGAAGTGGGTGAAGAGCTGGCAGGGAGGATCACGGGAGAAGACCGGTTCAACGCGGAAACCGAGCCGGTACTGGGGATGCTTCCCAGCTTTACTCAGCTTGGAATGGGAGCGCTTCTTCCCAATCGGAAGCTTGAGATCGTTGATGACCGGTCAGGGAAGGTGCTGGTGAATGGTCTGGACTCTCAGGGCAGCGTCAACCGTGGTAAGATTCTTAAGAAGGAACTGGATCAGAGGTCACTGGTTATGCCGGCTGATGATTTCCTGAAAATGAACAATGACGATGCCCGAGAGCTGATTCGCGATAACGATATCATATATTTTTACCATAACAGGATCGATGCCGCCGGAGACAGAAAGACAGAGACTAAGATATTCGAAGCTGTGGAGAAAACCGTCGAAGAGTTGATGCTGATGATAAGAAGACTGACATCTGCAAACGCAAATAATATTCTGATCACCTCTGATCATGGATTTATCTATCAGGACAGGGAAATTGATTTAAGTGATTTTACCGAACCTGTTCATAGGGAAGAGGATGTTTTCGTATGGGACCGGAGATATATAATAGGCAGAAACCTTTCAGATCACCCCAGCTTGCGTAAGTTTTCGGCGAAGGAGCTGGGGCTGGAAGGCGACCTGGAGGTTCAGATCCCCAAATCCATAAACCGCCTCCGGCAAAAGGGCTCCGGAAGCAGATACGTTCATGGTGGAGCATCGCTGCAGGAAGTAGTATTGCCGGTTATCCATGTGAATAAGAAGCGAAAGAGTGATATAAGCACCGTAGGTGTTGATATCCTGGGCGAGCCGAACAGGGTGATCTCATCCGGCCAGCATACCGTGGTGTTCTATCAGACAGAACCGGTGGGGGGAAAGAAAAAGCCGATAGAGCTGCATGCGGGGTTTTACAATGCGGATGGAGATCTAATCTCCGAAGAGCACAAACTCGTTTTCAATTACGAATCTGAAAACCCAAGAGATCGTGAGAAAAAGGTTAGATTTATATTCTCCAGAGATTCGGAAAAGGCCAAGGATCAGGAAATCGTGCTGAAGTTACAGGAGCAGATAGCTGACACATCTCACATGAAAGATTATAAGACCGCGCATTATCAATTCAGAAGATCGTTCACCAGTGATTTTGACTTTTAGAGGGATTAGATATGAACTATCTGGATGAGAAGATTACAGAAGTATTCTCCGGCCTGGTGGTCCGTAAGGACCTGGTTAAACTGGTCAAGGGGAACGCCATTGTGCCAACCTACGTGCTGGAGTACCTGCTGGGGCAGTACTGCGCTACCAGCGACGAGGAGAGCATCAGCTCCGGCATAGAGACAGTACGGGAGGTTCTGCGAAAGCATTTCGTACACCGAAACGAAGCGGAGCTGGTTAAATCGAGGATAAGAGAGCAGGGCCGGCACAAGGTCATCGATAAGATAAGCGTACGGCTTAATGACAAGACCAATACCTATGAGGCCTCTTTCTCCAACCTCGGGATCAAGAAGGTGCTGGTCAATTCTGACACGGTCAAGAAACATCCCAAACTCCTTCTTACAGGAGTGTGGTCCATAGCAGACCTTGAGTTCGAGTACACCGAGGATTCCAGGGTATGCCCTTGGATCATGAGATCTCTCAAACCGATCCAGTTGTCATATTTCGATATAGATGAATACCTTGATAAGAGAAAAGATTTCAAGACCGAAGAATGGATCGATCTTCTTATTCAGAGCATCGGATTCGACCCTGAGAAGTTCACCCGGCGCGGCAAGCTGCTGCAGCTGGTCAGGCTGATCCCTTACTGCGAAAGGAACTACAATCTGATAGAGCTCGGCCCCAAGGGAACTGGCAAGTCTCATATATACTCTGAATTCTCGCCCCACGGTATTCTCATATCGGGCGGCGAGGTGACGGTGCCGAAGTTGTTTGTTAATAATTCAACCGGTCAGATAGGGTTGGTTGGCTTCTGGGATACAGTCGCTTTCGATGAATTCTCCGGGAAGAAGAAGCGTTCCAACAAGGCCCTGGTGGATATCCTGAAGAATTACATGGCCAACAAATCATTCTCCAGAGGTATAGAAACACTGGGAGCCGAGGCATCCCTGGCTTTCGTCGGCAACACCAGACATAACGTTGAATACATGCTCAGGCATTCCGACCTCTTCGACGAGGTCCCCCATCAGTACCATGACTCCGCCTTCTTCGACCGGCTTCATTTCTATATTCCCGGATGGGAAGTTGATATTATCCGGGGTGAGATGTTCTGCGATGGGTATGGCTTTGTGGTGGACTACCTGGCGGAGATACTCCGTTCTGTCAGGGACCACGACTACAGCCAGTTCTACAGTGATGATTTCGAACTGTTCCCGGAGATTTCAACAAGGGACAGGGACGGTATAAATAAAACCTTCTCGGGGCTTCTTAAGATACTGTACCCCAACAGGGAAGCTACCAGAGATGAAAAAAGGGAGATACTAGAATTTGCAATAGAGGGCCGCAAGCGCATCAAGGACCAGATCATGAGGATTGATCCGACCTATACGGATGTCAGGTTCGGCTATATTGACCTTGACAGCAAAGAGGAAATTCTCGTAAGGACGATGGAGGAGGAGAAATTCCCGCAGTTCTACGGAAGCGTTGGTAAGCCCTATCCTGAAAAATCAGCAGAAATGGATAAAAGAGCTGATAATAAGAGGGTTATAAAAAACGATATGGAGGTTAAATACCTGAGAACTCTGATAACAAGAGGTGAAAACAAGAATCTCGAATTTAAATCATCACTCAGGTGGGATTATTCTAAAAACAAGAAGAACAAGAATCTGCAGAATAATGTAGCAAAAACGATAGCCGCATTCTCTAATACAGAGGGTGGAATTCTTCTTATCGGTGTCAGTAACAACGGAGAAATATTGGGGATAGAGAATGACCTTAAGAGTCTGGGAGGAGACAGGGGCCTGGACGGCTTCCGGCTCCAGATAGATGATATAATATGCAAGAAGCTGGGAACCCCTATTACAGCCAATTGCAAGGTCAAGATTATTGAGATCGAAGGGAAAAAGGTCTGTCATATAGATGTTTCCAGTAGCTCAAAACCTATATATGTACACGAAAATGACTTCTTCATCAGATCCGCGGCCTCAACCCGACAGCTGACCACGAAGGAAGTGGGCGCTTATATCAGGGAAAGGTGGGGGTAGTGAGAACGGCAGAAAAAATAATATTCTGAATTCATGAGGGATCAATTGATCTTTTCCTCAATAGTCATCAACCCTTCTGTTTGACCCTCACCTTAAAAGAATCATCTTCTTTGTAACAGTCCCGCCCTCCGCCTGCAACTGATAGAAATAGACACCGGAGGCCACAGACCCTCCGCGGGTATTTGTGCCATTCCACCTGGCAGTTTTAAACCCCTCCTCCTCTATCCCGTCTGAAAGCTTCGTGACCACGCTGCCTGAAACATCATATATCTTCAATTCCGCATGGGTTCGCCGCGGCAGATAGTACCGTATTGTTGTCGTGGGATTAAAGGGATTCGGGTGATTCTGGAATAATGTCAAGGAGATCGGCGGTATGTTAGGAGAATCTGAAATTACCCCTCCATCCCATCCGGCAATGAGAGCCGCCATCCACCAGACCGCTCTGCCCTTCTGCTTGCAGCTTTCTATTGTCGTGTGCGCCGCTTCATCGCCGTTAAACTGTTCATGCTCAACCGGCACGGCGGTGCCCCCGTAATCGTACGTATTCTGCTCCCACGACTCTGCCACAGGATTATACCACCAGGCGTCGAGATCGGCGAAGTCGTATAGAACCCTGTTATTATCCAGGCAATGCTGTCTTATCTCTTGATTCCTGAGATATCTGTTGTATCCCTCTGCTCCCGTATACTGGGCATTGCCTGTCATGTAAACGAATGTAACGCCCGGATATTCCGCTTCTAGTACACTTATGGAGTCAAGGTATGCCCGCGTCTGCTCCTGCGTGTAGCTATTAAGCTCGGTGCACCACGACCACATCGAAACGTTTATTTCCGGGTTGGCGTCAAGAACCGCTCTGGTCTTGTCCATCCCGCTTGCTGTTTCCCAGTATTCGTAAGTTGAGATATATGTGTCGCTGATCTGCCCGCCGTAAATGCAGAAAGCGCCCTCCTCTGAAGGGAGATTATTATCCTCACGGGCAAAGCTGTATTTTGCATCATCTGATTCTATATAGCTAAGCCCGTATACAAGCTGACCCCCGTGAGAGGTGTGAGCGTAGTGAAGTTTTATAACCGCTTGAACAGAATCTATCCAGGCATCGGGGATATCTGAAATTCCCTCGCATGTATGATCTATTATTACAGGTTCACCGCTCTGCTGCGCGTAACTCATATCGGCGGCCGCAGCGATTAAACCTAAAACAAAAATAATTATAATAAATTTTTTCACCTTTATTTTCCCCATTATTATCCCTCAACTCAATAATTGAATTCTATTTTTCCGGATTTTTAGAGATCCGGAGATCCCTTATATTCTAGCTATTATACACTATTTCTTCCCCCGTTTCAATAATTACATCCCTTAATACAAATATCGCCAGAGCGCCCGCCGCAAAGTAGCCCGCTGCCATTCCCGTAAAAACGCCTGTCAGCCCAATCAGCTTAGAACCGAGAAAGGCGAGAGGTATAGTAAACACCAACATCTGTGCAAGGACGAGCGACGCCGCGTGATATGTTTTTACGCAGAACATTCAGTCAGATTCTATTACGGTTCCGTGCTGCTGGGTGTACGCCTTGGCCAGCTCGGTGCCCAGAAAAACAACCAGGGTGGAGTAGTATACCCAGAGAAGGCCTATTACCAGGGTTCCCGCGACTCCGTATGCTGAGCCGATCCCGGTAAAGGACAGGTAACGCCCGATAGCCCATTTGCCGAAATGGAAAAACAGCGCCGTAGTGACCGCCCCGAAAGCTATATCCCGCCACGCCAGTCTTGCATTCGGAACGTAAAGCAGCATGGCGCCGAACAGTATTATATATACGAGCATGGTTCCCAGAGTACTCAGTATACTTATCAAGTTGCCCATATCTTCGAACACAAAGTTCAGGACGGTCTTCATCAGTACCGAAAGCATCAGTATAAGCCCTACTGCAAGTATCATAATCAGGGATACCAGCCGCTTCTTGAGCCAGTTTTTGACAGCTCTGCCAGGTTTCGATCTTACTCCCCAGATCCGGTTCATCGCCTTCTGCAGCTGTACGAATACCGCCGTGGAGGAAAAGAGCAGAATGGCGATGCTTATCAGGGCCGATATCCTCCCAGCCAGCTGCTGCTGCTCTATATTGGTCAAAACCACGTCTATGGCGCGCGAGGCGGCCGGGCCAAGGAGCAGGTTCAGTTCCGCTACGATCTCCTGGTGGAACGATGCTGAAAACAGGCCGGTAACCGAGAGCAGAAGAACCAGAAGGGGGGCAATGGAAAGTGTTGCGAAGAAGGCCACCGCCCCTGCCAGGGTAAAGATATCGTCCTCGAATATATTCCATACCGCCTTCTTCAGCATCAGCAGCACACCCGGGATCTTTACCGAACGGTCCTTTGATTCTGACATAATTATTCTCCCCTGGATCAATCTGCCGGTTCAGAATTCACACGTAGCTGGATCCAACAGAATGATTTTATTTGATATGAGGTGCTCTTTCAAGATTAATCGGCTTTGGGAGGCATTAAGGTAAAGATATTTAAATAACACTTTACAACTAAATGCGATACGGATAAAATGCCAATGTTTCTTAAGCGGACGAAATATCTAATAATCAGGATATCTGGAAACCGAGTATACATAGTTATGTGTATGAACCAAGAAATGGAATCGAGTGACAATGGCAGAGAAACAACCAGACGAAATATTGGGATCGCACCCTGAAGCTGATGCGTTTGGTTGTCATACTCAGGCAAAAGACACGAATACAAATTCAGATGTTCCGCATCGCGCTCTGAGCCAGGATGATGGAAGCCGTAATGACACGGTGGGGCAGCTCCGAAAAGCGTTAATCCGGCATCATACCAGCGTGGAAATGCGAGCGCGAGATCAGCGAAAGAGAGAGGATCTGCGTCAGCTTGGCTACCCCGTATCCGACGCAGGGACGCACAGATTCCCGCATGCCGACAAAACCCGAAAGGGCAACTTGGCCGAAGTGTTTCTCGCGGAATATATTGGTGCAGGCGCGGATGCCGACCTACCCATCTACCGCCTCCGATACAACCCCAATGTCGAACAATCCATGAAAGGTGATGACGTTTTAGCGTTCGATTTTCATTCTAAGCGGGTGCGCATCCTTGTGGGAGAGGCCAAATTTCGTGGCACCTCATCGAAAGCGGCCGTCCAAGAGATTGTGGCAGGTCTTGTTCGATCACACCAAGCAGGATTACCGGCATCTCTTCAGTTTGTTGCCGACCGACTTTTCGAAATGAAAAATATAGACCTCGGTCGCCGAGTCGAAAACTGCGCCCTCTTGATGGCACAGGGGAAGCTCGATCTGCAATACGTTGGTTTGCTCTTGAGCAATACAAATAGTAAGGCGAATGTAGACCGGCACACCAATAGTGAACTGCGGAATCTCGTCATGATCTCTCTGGGAATTGATGACCCCAGTAGTCTCGTCCGCGACTGTTTTGACGGGATTGAGGAGGATGCCTGTGGCGATTCCGACTGACATTGCCCGCAACATTCTTGAGGATTATCGAACATCGAGAATCAAGAACCTGTTCGCACAATCGAACGCGAGCCATGTTCTCTATGAAGTGGGCGAGGATGAAGGTAATTTCCCCCGATTTGATCCCGCTCTTATCGACAAAGTCACGATGTCGGCCTATTCGATTCTCGCTGCGGGTGTAAGCCTTGCCGAGGAAGTGCCCTCGCCGGAGGCAATTGCGGCAATGGAAGAAGCCGCCACCCTTCTGAATAACGTACATCTGCCGCGTGCGCAGAACGATCCGGCAAGTGGGTTCCATATCCTCGTGGCATCAATGGCCTTTTATGCATCAGGGCAGTACTCACGGGCCTTTGTATCAATACGAAAGGTCGAGGCTCAGACGGACCTCGCGCGTATGGTCGCTTTGTTCATTCGGAAACGTCCGAATGAACTGATCGGGCAACTGAACCCGTATCTCCTAGCAGACCTGAGCGATTTCAATGACCCTTGGACTATTTGCGACCATGCTGTGACGACCGCGATTGCCAGATCCCTCTCGCTGATTCTTGAATATTTCGCTACTGGGGAATCGCGGCACCTTGAGACAGCAGGCAGCACATTGAATATTGCTATGCGTCTTGCCCAGGATTACGAATCCCCAGCACTATGGTGGATCGCACGGCTTCTGCGTCTGATGATTCGGGGAAATGGCGATGCGTCATTGTGGCGTATTCTGCCGCCATTCTTTCCGGATGACTTGTCATTGCTGCGCCGATACATCCGACTGCTCTTGTTTAGCAAGCAATCCATCACGGAACTGTGGTGTTCTCAGCGCGAAGCCGTCCCTGTCGCTCTGGATCGGACAAGGCATGGCGCTGTGATAAACATGCGAACAAGTTCTGGTAAGACACGCGTCGCCGAACTGGCGATCCTTCAAGCCCTGCATGCCGATCCAAATGCAAAGATCCTGTATCTTGCTCCCTTCAGGTCTCTTGCATTGGAGATTGAGCAGACACTTGGTCAGGTCTTTGACTGGTGTGGGTTTCATGTTTCCCATTTATACGGAGGCTTTCGACTCAGTTCCGTAGACAGGCAATTGGCGGAAGATTCAACCATCACCATCGCAACTCCCGAAAAAGCCAGGGCCATTTTACGATCTTCGCCGGAGCTTTTTGATAACGTAAAGCTGATTGTGGTCGACGAAGGACACCTCATTGGGGCAAACGAGCGGTTGGTCAAGAATGAGCTGTTCTTGGATCATCTACGATTCATCGCCAGTGTCACTGATTGCCGGATAATGATGTTGTCAGCGGTTCTTCCAAATCCAGCGCATCTCGCCGAGTGGGTTACTGGCGACTCCGAAAATGTTGTTCGTTCGGAATGGAAGCCATCGGCAGAGAGATTCGGACTGCTTCGATGGCAAGGCGATAACGTTCGCATTGATTGGCGTGGCGACTTTGAGTCGTTCAACCCCCGGTTCGTCCAATCTGGCCCACTGGGCTGGGGAAGACGCCGGAAGCCCTTTCCCAATAATAAGAACGAGGCTATTGCCGCAACTGCTGTTCGATTGGCCTCTGTGGGACCAGTCATGATTTTCTCGGCACGCGCCAACAGCATCCCGGGGCTGGCGAAGGCAGTCCTTTTGGCCCTTGGAGAAAATCCGGAAGAACACCGATGGCCAGAAGTGATCTGGAAAGCATTTCATGCAACGTGCGAAGAAGAGCTTCCCGGGAATGCTATTGAATTGAAGGCAGCACAATATGGTGTTATTTGCCACAGCAACCGTCTTCCGACTCAAGTTCGCATGGCAACGGAACGGCTGATGCGGTCAGTGCCACCCAAAATCATCATCGCCTCATCGACGCTGGCACAGGGGGTCAATATAGGAATTTCTAGCGTGATCGTTGCCACTCCGTATCAAAGAAGGCACCCCATCGGTCATCGGGACTTCTGGAATATTTGTGGACGTGCCGGACGCGCATTCGTGGATGGCGAGGGGAAGATTCTGTTCGCAATCGATGAAACAAGACAAGCGTGGCAGATTCGGAAAGATCGGCAATTGGCTGAAAAGTATTTCGGTGCTGCGAATGCTGATCCCGTTGAGAGTGGATTGCTGTTTGTGCTCCATCTCATTCGCAATATTGCAAAGAAAGCTGGTGTCAATTTCAACCAATTGATGACCATGGTTGCCGAGAATGACTTTTCTGGGTTGGGCGAGGACGCCGCCAGATGTTCGGGGATTCTTGATCTCATTGACGATGGTTTGCTGGCACTTCAGGAGGACGCGAAAGCAAACCCAGGAAACGAGGAGCCTGAAAATTGGGCGGATAATGTGTTTCGCGGTTCATTGGCTGCTATTCAATCCGAAGATGGCAAATTCAATCTCACCAAAGATGAATTCCTGAAGTTCATACAAACGCGGGCTGAGAACATTCTTCGAACGTGTCCAGATTCCGGAGAGCGCAAAGCATACGTTGTAACAGGATTGCCTTTGTCGGCAGCGAAGAATCTATATCGGGACAGGGATGAGTTTCTCCAAAAGGCTCAAGAAATCGCCGACGCTGAACAGTCGATTCAGTCCATTGTTGAGTTCGTCGCATGGCTGGAAGAATGGGCTCGTGAGCACTCGACCGCCGTTGTCGAGGAGCTCCCGGAAAACGAAATAATGGATCTGGTTCGTGAACCGTGGGTCGCCGGGACGCCCATGCGCGATATTCTTGACGAGACAGCCAGTGCCGATGCCATCTGCAAGAATATTTACGGTTATCAAGTCCCTTGGCTTGTCCATGCAGCTGCGCAGCAAATAAGAAAAATGGGGAATGAGGAACTCTCCGATACCCTGGCGTCGGTGGCACTACTGGTCGAACTTGGTGTTCCCAACGAAGCCGCCGCATGGATCTTCCTGGCAGGTATTCGCTCACGTGCTGCTTCAACGGAATTGGCCCAATGTGGCGTCGATCTCGGTAGATCTCCATCGACCGTTCGGAGACGGCTCCGAGACAAAGAAACATTGGATGAGCTGGCATCATGCGTAAGCGAATCAACGCAGGCATGGCTGGAACTTCACTGGGCTGAATCCGCCCGAGAAAAGGTCAATCTGCCTAAATTCCCGTCCTTTGAGGCCGAAAAGATAGAAAGCCATGACACGCTCCTCGTTCGCACAGATGGGGACAGAACGTATCTCTGTTCCCCAGATGGTAGACAACGGATGGCCGTCAAAGTGTCGAAAAAGTGGCCATTTGATCGAGTTACCGACGACTATCGGTTTTCGTTTGTGAAGTATGACGGAAGATTTCAGTTCACTATTCGATCCCCCAAGGATATTGTCGATTAGGGGAGTTTCAAGAATAGGTCAATTCGCATAACTGTTGAAAAAAATGGAAAAACACATAACAGTGCCATGCACACGGACGGGAATTCTGCTACGCTCCATTCCCGCCGGTGATGGCCAACGATGGCGCGGACGCTTCGCGGGGGGTTTTTGGTTGAAAAACTGATGGAAAGTGTATAAGATAAAAAAAGCTTAACGGGGAAATAGGAGGCGCTCAGCTTCGCGCCATCGGGCTTTGAGGATTACCATCCGCATTCTGTCCGTCGCTAAAGCGCCGGCCATCATGCGCCTGCAGCGGGCGGTAGGCCCTGCGAGCAAGCTCGCGGCCTCTCCCGCCGCCTATCCGTAAACCGTTTTACTTTAATTACTTGAGGAAAAAGAATGTTAGAAAAAGACATAGAAAATCTGATAGCAATGTACCCGGAAGAAATATTTAAAGGAGAAGGATTTAAGCTTATTGAGCAACAGTATTCGGTTGAAGGCAAGAGAATAGATATTCTTTTTGAAGATGGTGTTGGTAGGAAAGTTATTGTTGAAGTAAAAAGAGGAATCTTAAATCGTAATGCCTCGGGGCAAATAGCTGAATATTATGGAAGATTAAAAAGTAAAAATAAAGATACATTTTATGAAATGATATTATGCGCAAATGTGATTCCTAAAGAAAGGCGATTATTTTTAGAAAATATTGGGATTGAGTGTAAAGAGCTTGGTATAGCATTTATTTCAGAACTATCAAAAAAATATGACTATACATTTATTGATGATCGGCCATCATATCAAAATAAACAGCGTGCAAATAATAAAATTACATCACACTATTCTATCGACTCAAATACTGAAGATATTTCTACATGGATTTTTCAGGGTAATCCACAAAGGTATGATATTTTGAACTCATTATCAGATAATGAGATTGGCAATAATATACATTGGTCTGTCAATCAGCATAAAAGAAAAATTAAAAAAAACCATATAGGATTGATCTGGATGTCTGGTAAAGATGCTGGAATCTATGCTCTTACTCGGATAGAAACGGATCCAGCGTTAAGGAAGGATCATCCAGCAGAAAGAAAGTACTGGTTGAATGATTCTGAAAAAGAGGAAGCTGTAAGGGTTGAAATGACAATTTTGAAAAGGTTGCTGAATAAACCAATTTTAAAAAAAGATTTATTGAAAATTAATGAATTGAATAATTTATCAATTCTTCGTCACTACCAGGGAACGAATTTCCCTGTAAAAGATACTGAATGGAAAATAATATCTCAGTTAATATAAAAGTCGTATAACAACGCAATCAACCTGACCAAAAACGCGCATCGATTGTTTTATCGTATTTGCTTAGAGGTAGCGACTGAGAATATAAAGGTTCACTATCCGTTTAGTTTTTGGCGGGTTATCGCAGGCGTTATACGGAAAACAGATAAGAACTTATTCAGTTAAAAATATTTAAATAACACTTTACAACTAAATGTGATACCGATAAAATGCCAATGTTTCTTATGCGGACGAAATATCTAATAATCAGGATATCTGGAAACCGGATATACATAAGTTATAACACTGAGGTTGAAGATGAAAGATTTCATCGCAATCGATTTCGAAACAGCCAATCCAAAGAGGGTGAGTGCTTGTGCAATTGGGTATGCTAGAGTATCCAATGGGGATATTGTTGAATCAAAAGGGTATCTTATCAAACCTGTTGGAGGGCATGCACCGTTCCAGTCAAAGATTCATGGGATAAAAGAAGAGCATACATGTAGTCAGCCAGAGTTCTGTGCTCTCTATCCTATTATTGCTGGTATCTTTGATTCACCATTGGTTGCGCATAGTCTATTTGATGAACAGGTACTCAGAGCACTTGCCCGATACTTCGGAATAGCCATTAATTTTATTTATCATGATACTAGTTCCATGGCAAAAATGCGCTTGCCTGATCTCAAGAACCATAAACTTAAGACTTTGGTGAAATATTTCAAGCTTCCCACTTTCAAGCATCATGATGCAAAGGAAGATGCTATTGCATGTGCTAGAGTATATTTAAAGTTACAAGATCTTGATCAAGATAATCCTGTTCAAATTGCAGGTGACAGCAAGACTGAATTCAAAGGACTAATTAGCGATATTCTCGAAGACGATGTTGTCGATTATAAAGAAGCATATCAGCTACTCTACTGGCTTGAGGATCACAGAGATATTGCAAAAGAATATGAGGAGCTTACCGAAACAACCAGGCGATTTTTGCAGGATGATGTGCTAGACAACATAGAGGCTAAGGCACTGAGAATGATGTTGTTGTACATCCGTGATAAAATATTTTAGCAGTTGGATAAGTGGTGTTATAACTCCTATGAGGCCTATTTTTGTCAACAGATAAAATGATTCTGTTCCCCGGCGATTTTATCGCCGGGTTGTTTAATTATACATAAGACCGTTTCCCGACTTTGTTTCATGTTAAGGGGAGCAGGGTTGTGCCCTGCACCAAACTCCTATATTGGTTCCGGCTCATCGGTGATGAACCTGCGAAGCGGAAGCTTCACGACCAAGAAACACATCAGTTCCCTTATGCCGGATCAATCGAACGGATGGCTGAGTGCCAGAGCACTCTCCAGTTAACGTACGACCCGGGGAAGGGGCAGGAGGCACGATCCTTGTACATATGTATCCGGAGCGGAGCGGTCATCCAATCTATCGCGAAGGCTCATGATTTAAGTCTCGAGTACCTGGGTTGTGATCTTGGTCACAGACATTGTCCCTGTCTTATGGTACTGAGCCGGATCATCATCTGTTACTCCAGTTAGACATTTGGCTTGACCGCCCCCTCCTCTTAAGTCCCAAGAAATTTATTCATATCAAAGGCCTTCTTTCTCTTGAGTATGTAATAGACAGCTCTGCCCAGCCTGTGTGCGAGGATGCTGAGAGATTTTGCCTTGCCATGTTTTCTCTCGAGTCTTTTTCTGTATTTCATTCCCGCCGGGTTGTCCTTTAGAAAAAGTACGGCAGCTTCAGAGAACGCCCACTTCAAGTGCATGTTTCCGATCTTACGTCCGGAACTCCCATACCTCTTTCCCGCCGACTCGCGGGCGCATGCCACGAGCCGGGAATAAGAGACAAAGTCCTGGACCCTGGGAAAACGATTGATGTCACCGATCTCGTAGAGGATCACCATAGAGATGATTTTCCCCACTCCATGGATACTTTGTAAAAGATATAGAGCCTGGGGGTCGTGATACCGGGCGGTACGCAGTATATGTCTCTCCAGATTTGTCAGCAGCTGGCTGAGGTGATTGATCAGTTCGAGATCAGTTTCGATGCTTCGTCGGACTTGGGGATCGCTGAACTGTTCGGCAATACCCTGCTGATGGATCTTCCGGGCTATCTTTTTTCCGAACTCAGGTAGGTTGTATTGAGCATTGGTGTTCTGAATGTGAGCGAGCAGATCGGAGCGTTTTCGCATGAGGTAGTTTCTACGCCTCATGAGGTCCCGGGTTGATCTCATCTTAGCCGGATAGACATAAGCCATAGGGATCATGCCGCTTCTTAGAAGTCCGGCGATCTTTCTGGGATCGATACGGTCATTTTTAGCCTTTCCTCCGTGTATAGCTTTCATGTATAATGAGCCCCGAGGACAAAAGGGATGTTCTCTGCAGCGCATAGATCGGCAAGCCAATAACAGGAAAACATACATTCAGCTGCAACGGCGATATCTTCCCGGTATGGGGCGATAGTGTTTAGGAAGCACCCGGGCTCTGCGCGCGTGTTGCAGTGTACGAGGACTTCCCCGTGGTTGTCTAGGATGCAGATGTAAATTGATCTTGCGTGAAGGTCGATACCGCAGTAGAATTTATGCTCTTGAGTATAGAATCTCATAGAGGTCTCCTCCTTTACGGGTTAAGGTTGGTAGCTTCCCATCATACCACTTTGGTATGCTGAGGGGGAGGCCTCAATGAGTATCTATCGTTATGCGGCTGACGGTTCTGCCCTGTCACGGATCTGGCAAGAGGCTTCGGCAGGCCGGCAGCGGCTCGGCCATTCGGCCAGAGCCGCGCCAGGCCATCCCGCAGTTGATGCTGGGAATGATGGCGCGGACGCTTCGCGAGGGTATTTTGGTTGAAAAACTGATGGAAAGGGTATAAGATAAAAAGGTTAACGGGAAAATAGGAGGCGCTCAGCTTCGCGCCATCGGGCTGCGGATTACCATCCGCATTCTGTCCGTCGCTGCGCGCCGGCCATCATGCGCATGCAGCGGGCGGTAGGGCCTGCGAGCAAGCTCGCGGTCTCTCCCGCCACTGATCCGCAGCCCGTTAGGACTATAGAAAGTACCTAAAGTAATAGGAGAAATTATGATACAAAAGATTACAGTCAGTGGTTTTAAATCTTTAAATAAGTTTAGGCTCAATTTTAGAAAAGGTCTTAATGTATTAATAGGCCCAAACGGTGCGGGGAAAACAAATATATGCCAAGCTTTAGGTATGATTTCCGCTGTATGCGATAACTCAATTGCTGAATATATCATTTCAGTTGGAGGAAAATCATCTCTGTCAACTTTAAGTTCGAATCAATCAAGATCGAGGCTGAAAATAGGATGTGTCGGTAACGTTAAAAATGACTTAGAAAAAGAATCAATAGATTTGAAATACAAATATTCTCTAACATTAAGATTAAAAACTCAAGGTATGAAGATATATTATGAGAAATTAGAAATACAGAGATTAACAAGAGATCAAATCTACAAAAAGGTATTGACTGCATCAAGAAATAGTAAGGGTAATGCCAATATTAATATTGTTGATTTGGAAAATATAGGACCTTTAAGAACCGATCTTTTTCAAGAGGAAGGAAAAAGAGAATTTAATTTGAGAATACCTGAGATGATGGGGTTTCTTTCTGTTTTATCGGTTTTTATCTATGCGTGCCATTTGGTTAACGCTGACTTGTCTTTTTCTAGAGCTTGGAATATTGATCCATATCTTGCTAAACGTCCAACCGATGTATTAGAGCCTTCATCTATGTTATCGGATGGCAGGCGAATGGCTAATGCTCTTCATGAGATGGAAAAAAAGGGGGGAAAAGAATTTGAAGAAATGAGCCATATATTGGCAAGAATATTACCTGGTTTCAGGAAAATAAATGTTGTTACAAAAACTGAGACAATGCTAAATTCTTTCTCAATAACCGATCATAATGATGTTACATGCCCTGCCAATTGTCTTTCCGATGGGACAATCAAAACAATTGCACTCCTTGTTGGAGTTTACGGTCAAAACGCTTCAACAAACATTATCGAAGAACCTGAAAACTACCTGCATCCATGGGCATGTCAACTACTTATACGATATTTGAGGGATCATTTTCAAAAAGGAGTTTGCATTATAACAACACATTCAGAAACTATTCTAAATTTAGTTTTTCCTAAAGAAATTGTAATTGTAGAAAATGAGAATGGATTTACAAAAGCTGCCAGGGCAACAAATAAATCTGGGCTGAAAAAAGCTATAAGCGAATCAGGATTCGGGTGTGGATATCATTATGTTGCAGGAAATTTAGGGGGTACGCCTGAATGATTGATATTAATTCCACAGTATTTTTAGTTGATGGCCAAACTGAGATAATGGCAATCAAAGCTAAATTTTATATGGAATGCGGTAGTGCGCCAGAATTTAGAAAAGTTGGATGTAATGGAAAGTCTGTCACTGCCGAAGGTTATGCATCAGCTGCCCTTGGAACACTCAATGCCGTTTTACGAGACAGGTTTTTACATATCGTTTGTGTAGTTGACAGAGAAAAAAGAAGGCTTCTAGCTAAAAATTTCGGCAAAAAACTTAGAGAGTCAATAATAAGAAAAGTAGTTGAAAATACTAAGATTAAAGAAGACGACATTGAAAACAAATTAGTTGTATTTGTACCTGATAGAATGTTTGAGAATTGGATATTGAGTGATATCGAAGGAATAAAATCTTGCAGTTATTTGATCAAACAAAGTTGTAGACAAAAAAATTTCGAAGGCAAAAATGGTGTGAGAGAATTAAAAAATATCATGAAAGTGCAATACAAAAAATTATTGCACGCCAAAAAACTGTTTACCTCCGTAAGAAATAGAGATGGTTGTTTAAATTCAAAGTCATTTAACATTTTCTGTACAGAAATAGGAATTAAGTAATTTGGATTAGTCCTAACTCCTATGAGGCCTTCCCATGTCAAGGGATAAAGTTCACCTTTTGACAGCTGCCTGAGGCAGCTGTTTTTTTAGATCACTGATTCTGTCATCTGTCTTAATTTCATCGATCTGGTATAGATAAGCATTCTACACCAAACACCTTCTATGGGGCAAGATGTCAAGACATAATTTCCCCCTATAGCCAGCGCACATATAATTGCATCCGGCGTCCGTCCCCAGTTGTATGAAAAATAGGTTTAAAATTAATCTTCGCATAAAGATACATGGTATTCGAGGGTTGATAAGTGAATGTTTGTATTTCAAGTGATTTGTCATCAACCTTCCGATGGCATCCCGGTTGACATCAAAGCATTTTTGTTCTCTGCACAAAGACAGGAACCAACTTTCTATCGGGGGACTCTATGGTCCATTGCTTTATTCGGTTCTCAAGGGGCATAGCTTATCGACGGGGACTCTGGACTTATGGTCCAGGACCAGTGTTTGGCTGGATACTCTCCCCTGTAACCATCTAGTTTCCAGGAACGGTTCCACCCAAGACTAATTTTATCTCCTGTATTATTTTTAACTCCAATAGATTTTACGTTGCGTGTTTTAATTTTTCCGGATTGTACACCTCCTTTGATTTCCAAATTGATAATACAATAGATGCAATTTGCCGTGCGATAGTAAGTCTGGCCAAGTTGGGTTTGAACCTCCCCCGTTTTCCTAGACACTGAGAAAAGCTATGTTAAACTAGAGATAGCAGGAGGTGTCGAATGAAAAAGAGAAGGAAGAGATACAGCAGGGAATTTAAAGTGGAAGCTGTAAAACTAATAACTGAAGAAGGCAACAAAATGGTTACAGTGGCAAAAGAACTGGGGGTGCATCCAACTACGCTGACGAGATGGAAGAAATAATATGCCGAAGACGCAAAACATTTGTTTCCCGGCAAAGGATACATGAAACCAGAAAATGAAGAACTGGCGCGGGTAAAAAGAGAAAACCGGCGTCTTCGGATGGAAAATGAAATTCTAAAAAAAACAGTTGGTTACTTCGCGAAGGACGAAGGATGAAATACAAATTCATAAGAGACAATGAGAATAAATATCCGGTATCTGTGATGAGCAAGGTTCTAAGTGTATCAAGAAAGAGCTATTACAATTGGCAGAGCCAGCCGGAAAGTAAAAGATATCGGGGAAAAAGGAGAATATTGGAAGAGATTAGGAGAATTCATACCGGTAGAAAAATAAGTTATGGCAGCCCGAGAGTGCATGAAGAATTGCTTGATAGAGGCTTTAGCTGCAGCCGGAAACGTGTAGCCAGACTGATGAGGGAAGAGCAGATAGCAGCAAAGCGCAAACGTAAGTTTAAACCAACAACAGATTCAAAACATAATTATCCTATTGCCGCCAATCTTCTCGACAGGAATTTTGAAGTTCTTTTACCGGACATGGTTTGGGTGTCTGATCTTACGTATGTTGCGACTGATGAAGGGTGGCTATATCCGGCTACTGTAATGGACCTATATTCAAGACGTATTGTTGGCTGGTCTATGGATAAACGGATGACGAAAGATCTTGTGATAGACGCTCTTGATATGGCTGTAAGAGCCAGATGTCCGGCCCCCGGCTTATTACATCATTCGGACAGGGGTAGCCAGTATGCCAGTTATAAATACCAGGATAAGCTCAAGAAACATGGTATGATCTGCAGTATGAGCAGAAAAGGGAATTGCTGGGATAACGCTGTAATGGAAAGTTTCTATCGATCGTTGAAAGTTGAATCTGTTTATTCAAAGAAATATAAAACCAGAAAGGAGGCAAAAAGAGATATTTTCACATACATTGAAACGTTTTATAATCGTATTCGTCGTCATTCATATCTGGGGTATAAAAGCCCTTGTGATTTTGAAAGGATGGCAAATATAGCTTAACTGACTGTCTGGAATATCGGGGGAAGACCAGGTACTTGCCATACCCTGTGCCACTCATCATCGGATATGATATCCGTAATATTCAGGAGCTTTTCGGTCACAAGGATGTGTCAGCAACCATGATTAATAATCATATCCTGAACGGGGGAGGGTGGGGGGTGAAGAGCCCGCTGGAGGAATTATAGAATTATACTGCAAAGCTCTCGCTGTATATATTAAAGGTTGCATGAGTGGGAATTAATTTGGTAGTATTTGGTTACGGGAATCTTACGGGATAAAATAAATGAATTTATTCGTATTATACAGCGGGATTATACTGCGGTTATTTAGTTATGCAGGGCTGTATACTATATGTTAGCCAAGAAAGGAATCAAATGAACGACAAGCCAAGGGAAATTAGGAAAAACGAAAATCGTTCTTTGACAGAGATAGGCGAAACCGCCTCTTTGCTATCAAAAGAAGGATTGAAATCTCTTTTGTACCTTGTTGCAGGAAAGCAAGATAGTAATGTAAAGTTATTTTGGCGCATTATATGCATAGAACCAGAAGATATTAGCGAACTGAATGAGCGTATACAAGAAAAGCTAATGCAGCATAACACAAAAGCAGCCGTTGCATCTGTAGATGTGATGTATAAGAATGGAAGGGCTACGCAATTTGGTACATGGCCAGAGTTTGAAGATTATAACTGGCATACTACACATGTAGTTGAAAAAGCTAGCGTTAAGTGGGATTTCATCATTCAACTCCCTCACTATGCTATTCCGCAAAGACATACGCTGACTGTTACTCTACTAGGTTCATTTAGTCCATTGCATATGTTACAGGCGATATTTTCAAAGAATCCCGATCAGATAAGTGAAGTGGAAATGGAGACCGCCCCGATCCTATGCCGCGTCGATTTTATTAGTCATTTACTTAGCGATGAGTTGATAAACATTGTTGAAGAGTGGGTGAAGTCACGATCAGTGGCTGAGTTTATTACAAAGCCAAAGACTTTCCTGAAATTACGTAAACGGACTATTGCCCGATTCGTACATTACTCACTTCCTTTCCTATTTGGTTTATTGTCTGCGAGCATATTGCACGCCAAATTTGCTGAGTTCACTCCAAACACTCTAGTACCTATTAGTATATTTAAATATTCACTATACTGGCTATTGGGGACTGGAGTCGGGATCTCGGCTATATCTCTGATGGGAAAATACCTGGGCAAAACAATATATAAGACTATAGATAACTATGGCATACATACTATGTTTTGCTTTACAAATGGTGATAAAAACGCAAAGAAGGAGAACGAAACCAAAAATACAGCTCTGATAAGGAAGTTCTGGTTCAACATCGTCGTATCAATAGTGATTAATCTCACATGTGCTTTTATTGCATACCTTCTATTCGTTGGCTAACCACTGCATGAACCAGGCACAGGCAGCAGTGGGACGTGCAAGGGTAGTTCCCGTGCTGGTTATGCAGAGTGTTAGACAGCAAAGCGGGGCATTCGGATTTTTGAAACTGGAAATATTGAGTTTTAAAAATTGTGTAAGAGCTAAAAAATAGCAGGATTTTTTTAAATGGCTTCTAAAAATAAATCAAACAAGTACGTTAAATATATCAAACTTGTTACTGATGGTGGATGTCGTGGGAATCCCGGTCCAGGGGCTATAGCAATTATAATACGTGATGGCGATAGTAACGATGTGCTTGCACATTATTCTGCATGCATAGGACATACAACAAATAATCAAGCTGAGTATCATGCTTTGATTAGAGGATTAGATATGTCTGCAAAATATACCAGAAAAAAAGTAATATGCATGCTCGATAGCAACCTTGTAGTAAAACAGATGAATGGTCTTTGGAGATTAAAAAATGATCAACTTAGAGCACTTTACCATGAAGTTAAGCGGAACGAAAATCCTTTTGAAGAAGTAGTCTATCAGCATTGTAGGCGTACTCACCAATTCATAAAAAAAGCTGATTGGATGGTAAACGAAGCATTCGAAGGAAGGACATTTTAAAAGAGTTGATTAAAAAATATATGAATTGTTATCGAAAAAAAATATTCTTTTCAATCTCATTATTATGTGTTTTACAATGGGTTGGCTGCACACCTAAAAATGCTGCAGATTTCATGAAAGGTTTTTCCAGAGGTTATTCAAGAGCAACATATCAACATAGAGGACTAAAAACTAAGCATATGCTATTTGGTGGGGCAAACAATTCAGTTTTCCTAGGGCGTTTGAATTGTCCAGAATACGAAAATGACTCTATCTACAATAAATATGGGAGCTATGGAAGTAATTATGGGCCATTTAGTATTTGGAATGCTAATGGAATTTACGGTTCTAAATATAGTCAATACAGCCCATGGAATCTATATGCACCTAATCCTCCTATAATTGTTGACCAAAATGGCAATTTTTACGGATACTTCACAGTAAATAAATTTCAACCAAATAGAACTCGTATTACTGCATATGTCAATTTCTTAGAGGAAGTTCAAAGAATTATGCATTGATCATTTATATTAAAAAAAATAATTTTTGCCGATTAGTGGAATTGAAATAATGACGAATAATAATTCTAAATCAACCCTAAGTGATCAAGCATGGACCGAAATATCTATTCATCATGTTTATCATTCATTCTTAAAAGGAGAATTGGGAGAGCGTAACCCCCACAAAATGAGTGAATATCATAAAATTATCACGACGCCTGATTTTAAAGATCCTATGGAAAACCATTTGAGATTCAGGCTACTTATAGAGGTCTGCGGTCGAAAGGGATTATTGGCGATGATACCGTGTTCAACAAAATGGTATCAAGTCGAGTTTCTTAATGAGCAGCATATATCCGAACTCAGAGTTATCGGAAGATGTGAGTGGGATTCAAAAACTAAATCAGACAAGAATGAAATAGAGAAGGTAATTCTTAGAGAAAAAGAACCCTTAAGAACAGAACCTTCGAATTGGGATGCCCCAATACTATGGGGACATTATAAAGACGGTCCTTTTACAATTATCGAGGGGAATCACAGGTTTGTTGGATGGGCTAATGCCAAAGAGAGACTTGACTTTAGCATTCCTGTCTTCATAGGTCTCTCTAGAGATTATTGCTATTGGCATATTCTTGATGATGTGCCAAAAAGTGTCTAACTCCCATATCAAGACTCCTCTGCCAATAATATGTTTAATTTTCTGACTATAACGAGCCTGACCGCAAACGTGTCTTCCGTCCAAATGCCCGCCCTAACAGAAAAAAGGATATTAAGACACTGAAATTCTCAGTCCCGCCCCCTCCATTAACTTGAACCCCTCTTCCTTCACAGTTGACCTTGAAGGTTCGATTTGCTAATTTTACATTACTTTTTACCCGTGACCCCACGTCTCTTTACTGGAGGAAGTCTTTTGAAAACGAGTGCTTTAATTTTTGGGTTGATTGCCGCGGCGGCACTGCTTCTTATTCCCGGTTTAAATGGAGCCCTCGCGGGCCAAAATGAAGATTTCCGGTTCGCTGAGAAACTGCGCTCAGATGGGATGTTCATCGCGGCGGCGGAGGAATATATCCGCTTCTGCGAGAAATATCCAGAGAGCAGTCTGCGTCCCGGAGCGCTCTTTTCCGCCGGAGAATCCTGGATGCAGGCGGGAAAGCCCCGTGAGGCGCTTGAAACTTTTAAATCTTATATTGATTCATATCCGGAAGATAAGCAGGTCTGCAAGGCTCTCTTCTACAGAGGGCGCGTACTTAAGAAAACCGAAAGGTACAAAGAGGGAGCGAGCGAATTTCTCCTTCTCGCGGATGAATACCGGGGTTGTCCTTTAGTGGAGAAGGCCCTGCTTGAGGCGGGGGAATCCCTTCTGTCGGCGTCCGATCCGGCGGAAGCCGCGAAGGCGTTTAAGAGATTGATAAACGAATACAGAGGTACTGCTCTGGCGCCGCGTGCTCTCTACGGCCTTTCTCTCGCTCTTACGAGTATGGGTAGGGAACTTAAAGGTTACGCTACTCTTGAAGAACTGGCTGAGAACTATCCCGATTCACCCGTTGCCGCTTTTGCTCTCTTGAAACTGGGCGTGAGAGCTTCTGATAAAGGAAGGACAGAGGAAGCCGAAACTTATTTTAACAAAACCCTAAGCCGATACGAAGAAACCGCTATTAGGGAAAAAGCCCTTCTTAGTCTGATAAAACTCTATTATAACGGGAAGGATTATAAATTAGCTCTTAAAGAGTCTGAACGGTTTATAGAGGATTTTAAGAAGACAGACGGTAGAGACGATATCTATATCACCGCTATAAACGCGGCTTCTGAAATCGGCGAAACGGACAAATCACTTTTGCTGATAGAAAATTTCAGAAAGGAATTCCCGAAGGGCGATTCAACCGGATGGACCTATGTGAAATCCTCAAAACTTCTGCGGCTGAAAGGAGAGACGGAAAAAGCATTAAAAGAGCTTGAAAGGATGAAAAGATTCTTTCCGGAGAGTTCCTACAGCCCCGAAGTTCTCCTTCTTAAAGCCGACCTTAATTACGCCGCCGGCTTCAACAGAAAGGCCGCGAGATATTATAACATGGCACTGGCGGGCGATGACATTAAAGGTCAAGAGGGAGAGATCCTGGTTAAACTGGCCGGCATATATTCAAATAAGCTCTCAGATACGCTGGCGGCTCTTACGGCTTTAAAAGAAGCGGCAGAAGTTACAGCGGGCGGAACAAGGCAGGAGGCGCTGTTTGAAACAGCTCTGCTTGAAGAGGCCTCCGGCGATTATAAATCCGCCTCCGAGAACTATTTGAAACTAATTAGAGAATACCCTGACGGAGACCGCGGCCCTGAAGCTGAAAGACGTCTTAAGGTCTTGAAATTGAGAGAGAGATGGAATAAAGACCTCGCCGGTAAACTAGGAGAGATTGCATCAAGCGGTAATGATAGAGATATAAGAATGATTGAATCGGGGATTACTTTTTATAACGCGCGGGATTTTGATACCGCCATTGAATTTATCGAAAATTCCTTTTCGGATGAATTGCCGGAAGACGCCCGCGCTAAAGCGAACTTTTATCTGGGCAGGGCATACTTCGATAAGTATAAGATCACCGAGCTTAAAGGTGACGCGCGGGATGAATTTTTGGATAAGGCCCGCTCGCTCTGGCTCAATACGGCGCGTGACTATAATAATACCAGGTGGGGAGAAGAGGCTCACAGGGCGTATCTGGATTGTAAGTTCAAGGACTGGAATCTTGCCACCCGCCTCAAAAGACTAGATGAGTTTATTAAATATTACGAAGGAAGCGCCGGCAGATGGTGGGCCCTCGAAAAGAAACTGGATTTTCTATACCAGGCCGCTGTGAGGGGTGAAAAATGGGCATCTGAAAGCGCTATAACCCTATGCAGGAAGATACTTTCAGCTTCTCCGCCGGACAGTATAAGATACCGGACAATTAAGAAAAAAGCCTATTTACACAGGGATAAGGGGAATACCAGAGAGGCGGAAGAGCTCTTAACAGAGTATATTTCAGGAGATTTAGGGGGGGCGGCCAAGGCCCCTGTCTGCTATGACCTTGGAGAGATACGCATATCCCTGAGGGAATATGAAAAAGCGCTTGACGCCTATAACTGCTCTCTTCGAAACAATCCCGCAGGCAGGCTTGCCGAGAATTCCCATATTCGAAGGGGCGACTGCTATCTGTTTATGAAGAGATACGGAAGGGCCCAAGAGGAGTACGGAAAATTCGCCGGCCTGTTTCCTTCGAGTTCATTGTCGGATGTCGCCGAGTATAGAAGGGGATTGGCTCTGGAAAGAATGAGAAAGACGGAGAGGGCGGATTCTATCTTCAGTGAACTTCTCGCAAGAGACGGTATCAAAAGAAGCCTGCGCGTAAAGCTCCTTTCCAGGGCAGGCAGGAAATATTATTCGAATAATCAGTTTTCAAAGGCTGTAAAGGTTTATAAAGAGCTTGTTATGTTGGAAGAAACTGCCGGTAACGTAGCGATCCTCGCTGAAGCTCTCAGAGAAACAGGAGACTTAGAAGGCGCCGCTTTGAACTTTTCCCGCGCGCTTGAGCTTGAAGAACCCGATATCTGCAGGGTGCTTGAAGGAAGGGCGAAAGCCTACTACAGGCTGGGAGAATACGATAAGGGCGAAGAAGACCTTGACAGAATATGGAGTCTTTGCGCGGGTTCAGACGCCGCGGCCTCTGTTCTTCTGGAAAAGGGTATGATATTCATAAGTAAAGGGGAGTATAAAAAGGCCCGTCAAACCCTGGATTATATTACGGAGAAGTTTAAAGAGACCGAATATTCTCAAAAGGCTCTTTACTACCAGGCCCTCTGTGATATCAAGTCCGGAGGGTATGAGGAGGCGGAGAGGAAGCTGAACGCATTCCTCGCGGGTTCGCCCCATTCTTCAATTCTCTGCATGGCATACTTCAAGCTGGCCTCCGTTCAGCTCAATATGGAAAAGCTGAATTTAGCGGCTAGAAATTTTTCCCTCGCATCAGAGGCGTGCTCGGATTCCGAACTTTCACTTAAGGCCTTGAGGAATCTCGCCCGGATTTACGAGAAGACGGAGAACTGGGATAAGGCCTCCGCCACATGGGAAAAGATTATTGAAAGACATCCCGCCGATTCAGATATTATCGAATCGTTCTTTAAACTGGGATTTTCATACAGTCAGGCCGGACGTTTTGAGCCGGCCTATGACGTTTACAGCAGGATACCCGCGATAGCGGTAAACGAGAAACAGTTGGGAAGAGCGCATTACTGGGCGGGCATAAGTCTTAAGAATTTAGAGAGATACAGAGAAGCTGTAAGGGAATTCCTCCGTGTGCCCTATCTTGGAACGGGCGGAATGTGGGGTGTTACTTCAAAGCTTGAAGCTGCCGGGTGCTATTCGAAACTCGAGAGGTACGATGAAGCGGAGAGGATATACACTGACATAATATCGTCTCACGGAAAGGATTCGGATTGGGGCAGGATAGCGGCCGGTTCCCTGCAGCAAGTACGGAATATAAAAGATAAAGATCAGAGCGGGAAGAATGGGCAGAAAGAAAGTAAGTAAATCGGACAGGACAGATTCGGACAGAGCTTACGAGTATCTCACCGTCAGGGGAGCGCGGGAACATAATCTGAAGAATATCACCGTTACAATTCCGCGAGGCCGGATGGTTGTGATAACGGGCCTTAGCGGTTCAGGAAAGTCGTCTCTCGCTTTTGACACGATATACGCTGAGGGACAGAGACGCTACGTCGAATCTCTTTCCAGTTACGCGCGTCAGTTTTTAGAGCAGATGGAAAAACCGGACGTTGACTCGATTGAAGGCCTTTCGCCGGCCATTTCCATAGATCAGAAGACAACTTCCCGAAACCCGAGGTCGACTGTCGGCACAGCCACGGAAATTTACGACTACTTGAGGGTTCTTTTCGCCAGGGTCGGCACGGCGCATTGCCCGTCCTGCGGCAGAAAGATATTCAGTCAGTCGCTGTCACAGATAATAGACACTCTCACGGCTAATGAGAAGGGGAAGAGGGTCGTCCTGATGGCCCCTGTGGTAAGAGGGAGAAAGGGTGAGCACAAGACGAAACTCAGAAAACTTTCAAGCAGGGGATTTACAAAAGTCCGGGTTGACGGAAAGACCTTTTCGCTCGGAGACGAGATAAAGATAGACAAGAACAGAAAACACAATATCGAAGTAATAGTGGACAGACTTACCTTAAGGGACGGCATCAGAGAGCGTCTTACAGATTCCGCTCAGACCGCGGTTGATATCAGCGACGGGGTTCTGCTGGCTAAGATCGGAAAAGAGAAGGAACAGCTTTTCAGTCTTGAACATTCCTGTCCTTACTGCAATATCAGTCTCGGCGAGGTGTCGCCCAGACTGTTTTCTTTTAATTCGCCGTACGGCGCGTGCCCGGAATGTAACGGACTTGGAACAACGGTTGATTTCTCCATAGAACTTGTCGTTCCGGACCGGTCGCTGAGTATTAGAGAAGGAGCTCTGGCGCCCGTGGGCGCTCTCAAGGACAATTGGTTTGGCCAGAGGTTGAAGTCCCTTGCCGGTGAGAATGATTTCTCGCTGGATATGCCATTCGAAGATTTGACAGAGGGTGTTCAGAAAACCGTCTTGTACGGTTCTGAAGATGATCTTGTCGTAAGGTATGATTTTGAGAAGGGTGAGGGGGAATATGTAACTGAGTGGGAGGGTGTGATACCCAATCTGAGAAGGAGATATCATCAGACGGCTTCTGAGGCTGTGCGGGGCTGGTGTGAAAATTATATGACTATGGAAAGTTGTCCGGCGTGCGGGGGAACGAGGCTTCGCCGGGAAGCTCTCTCTGTTCTTACCGGCGGAAAAACGATCGGCGACGTGAGTTCAATGACGGTTGAAGAATTACTCCGGTTTATGAATTCTCTGCGGTTTGAAGGGAACAGGAAAATAATCGCGGCTCCGCTCTTGAAGGAAATAACGAGCAGACTCCAGTTTCTCGTTAATGTGGGGCTCGACTATCTTACACTGGATCGCTCCGCCCGGACCCTCGCGGGAGGAGAAGCTCAGAGAATCAGACTGGCCACGCAGGTGGGGACGAAGCTCGTGGGTGTTCTATATATTCTCGATGAGCCGACTATCGGACTTCATCAGAGGGACAACGCGAGGCTGATCTCCACTCTGAAAGATTTAAGGGATGCAGGCAACACGGTTGTTATTATCGAGCACGACCGCGAAACGATACTGGCAGCGGATTATATAATTGATCTCGGCCCGGGCGCGGGAGAGATGGGCGGTCAGCTCATAGCTGCCGGAACAAGAGATGATGTTATCGCGGAAAGCAAAAGTCTTACCGGAAAATATCTCAAGACGCAGCAGCATTTCGATCTTAAGACGGGCGGGGAAAGAGGTTCCGGGGAAAGCATAGTGCTTAAAGGCGGAAGGGAGAATAATCTTAAGAATATAGACGTTGGATTTCCCCTCGGGAAACTGATCTGTGTAACAGGAGTTTCAGGGTCCGGCAAGAGTACAATGATGGAAGATATTATATACACGGCCCTTCGCCGCAAGTTTTACCGTTCTCAGGTTCTGCCCGGAAAACATGACGGTATCGAAGGGGTTGAACATATTGATAAAGTAATAAATATCGACCAGTCTCCCATTGGAAGAACCCCCCGGTCTAATCCGGCGACTTACACGGGGATTTTTACTCCCGTGAGGAAAATATTCTCGGAACTGCCCACATCGAGGATGAGAGGGTATAATCCGGGAAGATTCAGTTTCAATGTAAAAGGGGGAAGATGTGAAGCGTGCCGCGGGCAGGGAATGATCAAGGTTGAAATGCACTTTCTGCCGGATGTTTACGTGCATTGCGGAGATTGCGGGGGTAGAAGATACAACCGCGAAACGTTGGAAGTTGCCTACAGAAACAGGAATATCGCCGAGGTTCTTGAGATGACCGTGGACGAAGCGGAGGGCTTTTTCGAAAATGTCCCGCCTGTAAGAGGGAAATTAAGGGTTCTGAAAAGTGTGGGGCTCGGCTATATTCGTCTTGGGCAGCCCGCGACGACACTCTCGGGAGGAGAGGCGCAGAGGGTAAAACTCGCCTCTGAACTCTCAAAGAAGAGTACGGGAAGAACACTCTATTTTCTGGACGAACCAAGTACGGGGCTTCATTTTGAAGACGTAAAATTGCTTATGAACGTGCTTAACAGATTGGTCGATCAGGGTAATACGGTGATAGTAATAGAGCATAATCCGGATATTATCCGGCACGCCGACCATATAATTGACCTTGGCCCCGAAGGGGGGCGGTATGGGGGAGAGGTGGTTTTCAGCGGAGCTCCGGCTGATATTCTAAGCTGCGGCGCTTCGTACACGGGAAAGATGCTAAAGAAATACAGCACGCGGGATTGAAGAATGGTTGAATTAAACAGCTTCGACAGTTAATGTTAATTCTAAACTTGATGAAGGGGTTGTAAGCGATGAGCAGGAAAACAGCTTTATACGACAGGCACGTTGAGAACGGCGGTAAGATCGTGGACTTCGCGGGCTTTCTCATGCCCGTCTCTTTTGAAGGAATAGTGGCGGAACATAACAGGGTGCGCGAGAGTGTGGGATTATTCGATGTCAGCCATATGGGAGAGATTGAGATTACAGGCGAAAGAGCCGCGGAATTTGCCGATTACGTTGTTACCAATAATGTGGGTTCACTCGATGACGGGCAGATATGTTATACTGTCTGCTGCAATAACGAAGGGCACGCCCTCGACGATTTGCTTGTTTACAAGTTTTCCTCAGGCAGGATTCTGGTAGTCTCCAACGCGGCTAATTATGAGAAGATATTCCGCCACCTTTCTGATAAGCGCTGGGAAGATGTTGATGTCAAAAACATCTCTGACGACATAGGACAGATAGCGATTCAGGGTCCCCGTTCCAGAGAGCTTATGCTCAAGAGCGATATCTGCTCGGGATTCACTGAAAAGGTAGAAAACTTGGATTACTACAGGTTCTTTTCTTTCGAGAAAGACGGAGAGGAGATTATTCTTTCAAGAACGGGATATACAGGCGAACTGGGTTATGAGCTCTATGTTCCCGCGGGCCGTGTTGTAGAAGTCTGGGATGATTTAGAGAGGGCCGGAAAGGAACTTGGCGCGGCGCCTATCGGCCTGGGAGCGAGAGATACCCTAAGATTTGAATCGGGGTTCTGCCTTTACGGGAATGAACTCGATGAAGACACCTCTCCGCTCGAAGCCCGTCTCTCCTGGACCGTAAAACTTGATAAGGGTGATTTTATCGGAAGAGACGCCCTTGTGGATGAGAAGGAAAATAAACCGGCTCGTAAACTGATCGGTCTTGAACTTATCGGAAGGGGCATAGCGAGAACGGGATTTAAGGTTTTTCAGAACGAGGAGGAAGCGGGACGCGTGACATCCGGCAATTATTCCCCCACACTCGGCAAATCCCTCGCGATTGCAATGATCAGACGGTCAATCTCCAAGAAGATAAAGGACTTTGAAATAGATATCAGGGGCAGAAGGCTGAAGGCAAAGAGAGTTAAATTCCCTTTTTACAAGAGCAGGGTGAAGGATTAGCACTTCACCGGAAGGAAGGTGTGAAATGGAGATAGAAGAATGCCTTTTTACCAAGGAACACGAATGGGTGTTTGTCGAAGATAAAGTGGTGACAATCGGTATCAGCGAGTATGCTGCCGGCGAGCTGGGAGATATCGTTTTTATTGAGCTTCCCGAAAAGGGCCGGAAAGTAAAACAGATGGACCCTGTGGGGACTATCGAGGCGGTTAAGACTGTGGCCGAGCTTTTCTCACCCGTAACGGGCGAAGTAACTGAAATCAATGAAGAGGTAGTGGACAACCCCGATATTGTCAACAAGAGCCCCTACGGAGAGGGATGGTTTATTAAGATAAAGATGGAGAATATGTCTGAACTTGATGTTCTGTTCAGCTACGAGGAATACAAAGATTTTCTCGGTGAGGAGTAACTCCGGCAGGCCGCGCCGAATCTGAATGCGCGGCAACAGCATTAAAGAAGGGTAACAGATGAGTTATATACAGAATACTAATCAAGACAGAGAAGAGATGTTAAAGGCTATAGGAGTATCATCTTTCGAAGAACTTCTCAAGCCGGTGTCTTCAGAGTTTAGAGTTAAGGGAGGATTGGATCTTCCCGGGCCAAAGAGCGAAGCTGAAGTAATAAGTGAGCTTGACCGGCTGGCCGCCCGGAACAATCCGGCTTCTTCGATGAAGAGTTTCCTGGGCGGAGGGGTTTATGACCGCTTTATCCCCGCTGCCGTCAGGTACGTGCTTTCCAGAAGTGAGTTTTATACTTCATACACGCCCTATCAGGCGGAAGTAAGTCAGGGTACTCTGCAGTCGATTTATGAATATCAGAGTATGATATGCGGGCTGACTTCGATGGAAGTGGCGAACGCTTCTCTCTATGACGGAGCGACAGCTATGGCTGAATCGATATTAATGGCGTGTTCGGTGAAGCGGAAAGATAAGGTGCTCGTCTCAGGTTCTATTCCAGGAAGAATGAAATCCGTCCTCCGGTCATATACTCTCGGGGGAAATATCAAAATGGAATATATTCCCTTCACAGAAGACGGCACTCTGGATATCGGCAAACTCAAAGAAGAGGTCGGGCCGGATACGGCGGCCGTTGTGATGGCTCAGCCCAATTATTTCGGTGTGATAGAGAAGGCGGAGGAAATCTCCTCCATCGCGCGTGAATCCGGTTCGCTTCTCGTTTCGTATGTTGATCCGGTATCTCTCGCTGTATTAACCCCTCCCGGAGAGTATGGCGCCGACATCGTTGTGGGGGAAGGACAGTCTTTCGGTCTTCCGCAGAACTTCGGCGGACCTCTCCTCGGATTTATTGCGACTAAGAAGAAGTACGTCAGAAAATCACCCGGCCGTCTTATTAGCAGAACAGCAGATGTTGACGGCAATACAGGTTACGTGATGACTCTGCAAACAAGAGAGCAGCATATAAGGCGCGGCAGAGCGACATCTAATATCTGTACTAATGAGGGGCTCTGCGCTCTCGCGGCTTCTGTCTATCTGGCAACGCTGGGTGAAGACGGCTTCCGGGAAGTTGCCCTTCAGAGCGCCTCGAAGGCCCGCACGCTGTATGATATGATATCCGGCCTGCCCGGATGCAGCTTTCCTTTCGGAAACAACTTCTTCCAGGAATTTGTTATTAAACTGCCCGTTCCGGCCGACCAGTTTCTGAAGGAGGCAAGAGGCAGAGGTGTGCTTGCCGGCATTTCTCTGGCTGAGGATTTCCCGCAGCTCGGGGATTCTGCTATTCTCACGGCGGTGACCGAGAGGCGCTCCAGAGAGGATCTTATCCTTTACCGTGACCTGCTCTCGCGGACTGGAGGTGGAAAATGACAGGGACGATTTTTGATAAAGGAACAGACGGTATCAGCGGAAGATATATCCCCGAGAACGATTGTCCGGTTGACGAGGACCATCTGCCTCTACAGCGCGAATCTTCACTGGGGCTGCCCCGCGTAGCGGAGCAGGGAGTGATAAGGCATTACATGGGACTGGCATCAAAGAATTATCATATCGACAAGGGAATATATCCGCTCGGCAGCTGCACGATGAAGTACAACCCGGTTGTAAATGAAGAGATTGCCCGCAATAACGCGTTTTGCGGTCTTCATCCGGCTCAGGACGAAGAGGATATCCAGGGGGCTCTGGAGCTCATGTATAATCTTCAGGAGATCTTATGCGAGATATGCGGAATGGATTCTTTCTCTCTTCAGCCGGCAGCGGGCGCCCACGGAGAACTCACGGGGATGATGATTGCCCGCGATTATTTCCTGAGCAGAGGGGAAGAGAGAAAGGTTGTGATAGTACCTGATTCCGCGCACGGGACAAACCCCGCCAGTGTGGCGATATGCGGGTTTACTCCCGTAACTATCGAGTCGGATGAAAGGGGTATGATCAATCCTTCCGATTTGAAAGAAAAGATCAGCGGTGAAACGGCGGTTCTTATGCTCACCCTGCCTAACACACTCGGATTATTCGAGAAGGATATAGGAGAGATAATTGAAATAACGCATGACGCCGGCGCTCTCGTTTATATGGACGGAGCCAACATGAACGCGCTTCTGGGAATAGTGAGGCCGGGTAAGATAGGGGTCGATATAATGCACCTGAATCTGCATAAGACATTCGCAACTCCTCACGGAGGCGGAGGTCCGGGGTCGGGCCCCGTGGGTGTGCTGGAGCATCTTTCCGATTTTCTGCCTGTTCCCCGAGTAGTTAAAGAGGAAGACAGATTCGCCTTTTTGCGGGAATCTGAAAAAACTATCGGAAAAGTGCATTCATATTTCGGCAATTTCAATGTTTTTATAAAAGCGTACGCCTATCTTTGCTCCACCGGCGGAGAAGGCCTCAGAGAGGTATCTGAAAACGCGATTATAAACGCCAATTATCTTATGAAACTGGTGGGAAAATATTACGATATCAAATATCCCGGGCCCTGTATGCATGAATTTGTGGCGTCATCGGTGAACCTGAAGAAATACGGGGTCAACACACTGGAAGTGGCGAAACGTCTTCTTGATTACGGAGTACACGCTCCCACCGTGTATTTCCCGTTGATTGTAAAGGAAGCTCTGATGATCGAGCCCGTTGAAACGGAAAAGAAGCAGACTCTTGACCGTTTCGCGGAAATCATGAAAGATATATCAGAGGAAGCGAAAAAGAATCCGGACCTTCTTCATGACGCTCCGGTAAGCACTCCGGTTCGGAGGCTTGATGAGGTTTCTGCCGCCCGTAATCCCGATTTCCGCTGGCAAAAGGGGAAATAAATTTAGCGGAGAATGGATTCTAACAGATGTCGCGATGGTTGTTTCTTGATGACGGACAAGGAAGCGGCGCCGAGAATATGGCTGCCGATGAATTCATCCTGAAAATTGTCAGGGAATCGGATATCGGCGCGATCCTTCGGCTCTATTCATTTGATCCTCCGGCGGTAACTGTCGGCTATCATCAGGATCCCGGGAATGTTCTAGATCTTGCCTCTCTGCGAAGAGATCGAATACCTCTCGTCCGCCGGATAACAGGGGGGCGGGCGCTTCTTCACGACGATGAAATAACGTACTGCCTGGCGGCCTCTGTGGATGGAGGGGTGTTTCAGTCGAACCTGAGAGAGAGGTTTACGGCTGTCTCTGAAGCCTTAAAGGACGCGCTGAACATTTGCGGAGTAAAGGCCCGGATATCTAGAGGCAGGAGGGAACCGGGAGGAGGGGAAATGACCTCTCCCTGTCTTGCTTCCGTAAGTCAGCACGAAATCACCGCCGGCGGCAGGAAGATAGTAGCGAGCGCTCAGCGAAGCTGCGGACCGGTTTTTATACAGCATGGATCTATACTGCTTGACGGAGGGGCAAAGAAAATATCGGAATATCTTAAGGGGGATTGGGGTGATTTTGACCGTCATGTAACGAGTATCAAAAAGGAAACGGGCACAAATCCGGGTTACAGCAGGTGCGCCGAAGTTCTTAAAGAGGCGTTTTCCGCTAAATTCAGGGTTAAATTCCGGGATTTGAAGCTCTCCGGCGGGGACAGGTCTTATATTAAAGCCGCGGCGAGAAAGAAAGCGGCTGAATTTTAATATCGTCAGGAAGGGAAAAAAGAGTTATGGCGGGATTTATAGTAAAGAGACTGCTTCAGTCAGTTATTCTTATTTTTCTCGTTCTTACTATAACCTTTTTTCTTCTGCATATTGCTCCCGGCGACCCGATGGCTAAGTACTTTAACCGCCCGGGAATTTCACCTCACACTGTTGAGATGATGCGTTCGAAGTTCGGGCTGGACAGACCGTTAGCCGAGCAGTATATAAAGTGGGTCGCGAGCTTTATGCGCGGTGATTTTGGGTTTTCTCTTAATTACAACAGGCCGGTACGCGATCTTATTTTTGAAGCCGTACCCAACACACTGCGTCTTACTGTCGCGGCTTTACTCCTGTATATTGTGATTGGAATAAGTCTTGGGATACTTTCAGCCGTAAAAAAAGACACTATCTTTGATAAAGTCAACACTATCGCCGCTCTTTTTATTTATTCAATTCCATCTTTCTGGCTGTCCCTGATGCTTATATTCCTCTTTTCATTAAAGCTCGGGATCCTTCCCTCTTCACATATGCAGTCGTTCGGTTTGAGCGGTGCCGGCTGGTTTGAGATTCTATGTGACAGAGCCAAACATCTCGTAATGCCCGCTTTTGTCCTTGGAGTGGCTTCAGCCGCGGGAATCGCGAGGTATATGAGGGGAAGCATGCTTGATGTACTGAGAGAGGACTATATAAGAACCGCCCGGGCGAAGGGGTTGGAGAACAGAAGGGTTTTTCTTAAGCACGCCTTCAGGAACGCCGCTATTCCGGTGGTCACTATTATCGGACTGAGTATTCCTTTTCTGCTGGGAGGGTCCGTCGTAATAGAGAAGATTTTCTCCTGGCCCGGTATGGGGAGGCTGGCTGTCGATGCTATCTACGCGAGGGATTATCCCCTGGTGCTGGCTATAAACTTTGTGGTCGGTGTTATGGTGATTCTAGGGAACTTTATGGCGGATGTGGGATACGCCCTGCTCGATCCCCGTATCAAGATCAATGAGAAAAGGAAGAATAAACAAGGCTGAGCTGTCTAGAGCGCAAAAGGTTGAATGCTGTTATGAAAAGAATGAAGCGGGAAAAGAAAAGCGGCAAGCGTTATTCAAGCGGGATCTGGACAGGGGGTTGGTCCAGATTCAGGAAGAAACCCATCGCGGTGGCTGGAGCGGTGATTGTCCTTCTTCTTTATTTGACGGCATTATTTGCTCCTGTTCTTACCCCCTATGATCCCGGCGAGCACGGAGATATACCAGGCGACAGATATTTAAGACCGAGCGCGGAGCACCCGCTGGGCACTGACAAGTTCGGCCGTGATGTTATGACAAGGATGTTTTACGGTTCACAAGTCTCACTTTCGATAGGTTTCTTCGCCGTGGCGCTTTCCGTGTTGTTCGGTTCGTTTATCGGCGCCCTCTCGGGTTACGCCGGCGGAGTAGTTGATGCTGTTATAATGCGGATTGTCGACGCTTTTATGGCTATACCCAGATTATTTCTGCTTCTTACATGTATAGCTCTTTTCTCCAGGTCTATACTGCTTGTGATTATCCTGCTGGGAGCGACTGGATGGATGTCAGCCGCCCGGCTTGTCCGCGGCCAGATACTCTCTATTAAAAAGAGGGATTATATCACAGCCGCCGAGGCTCTTGGTATGGACGGAAAGAGGATTATTTTCAAGCATCTCATACCTAATACTCTTACCGTGATAATCGTTTCGGCGACTTTGAGGATTGGAGGAATTATTCTCACAGAGGCCGCGTTGAGTTTTCTCGGGCTGGGCGTTCCTCCTCCAACACCAAGCTGGGGTATGATGGTTTTTGAAGGAAGAAGTGTTATGCTTGACGCGTGGTGGATTTCCACTTTTCCGGGACTCGCGATAGTGATAACCGTTATTGGATTCAACCTGCTGGGCGACGGTCTGCGGGACGCCTTTGATCCGATGCACTTTACATAAGAAGGGTTGATTCTTTTACCGATAAGTTAAATTATATATTATACGGCGGCAGAAAATTTACGGTTCAGTGGCCGGAATGAAGAGGAAGTTGCTAAAAAAAATGCTTCTAAAAATAAAAAATCTCGAAACAGTGTTCAGGGCGGACAGGGGAAATGTCCGGGCCGTTGACGGAATAAGCTTTGATATAGAGACCGGACAGACGATAGGTCTGGTTGGTGAATCAGGGTGTGGTAAGAGTGTGACCGCTCTTTCTATTATGCGGCTGATATCAGATCCGCCCGGAAAGATCACCGGAGGTTCAATTGAGCTGAATGGCAGGGATATTCTGAGCCTGCCCGAGAAGCAAATGAGAAAGATAAGAGGGAACGAGATATCTATTGTGTTTCAGGAACCCCTTTCAAGCCTCAACCCTGTCTTTACCTGCGGAGAACAGGTCCGCGAGGCGATAGTCCTTCATCAGCGTCTCGGCAGGAAGCAGTCAAAAGCCAGAGCGGTCGAGATGTTCAGGATGGTGGGGATTCCTGATCCGGAAATAAGGTACAAGAATTATCCGCATCAGATGAGCGGGGGTATGAGACAGAGGGTGATGATTGCCATGGCGCTCAGCTGTCAGCCTAAACTGCTCATAGCGGACGAGCCGACTACGGCTCTTGATGTTTCAGTGCAGGCACAGATAATCGAGCTTCTTCAGGATCTCCGTGAGAAGTTCGGCATGTCCCTTTTGCTGATAACACATGATCTGGCGGTAATAGCGCAAATGGCGGATAAAGTGGTTGTCATGTATGCCGGGAAAATAGTTGAGAAAGCGCCTTCAGAGAAACTCTTTTCGGATCCGTCTCATCCGTATACTCAGGGCCTTCTTGCCTCTATGCCGGGCTACAGCGCGCCGGGCAAGACCCTCCCCGTGATACCCGGCAGAGTGCCCGATCCCGCGAAACTGCCTCCGGGCTGCAGGTTCAGCGACCGGTGCGTGAAAAGAATCGGCCGGTGCTTCGAAGAAGAGCCCCCGCTGTTCAGCCTGGACAATTCTCATTTCTCACGCTGCTGGCTGCATGACAAGGAGGAAAGTTGATAATTCTAAGGGCGGAAGGGATTAAGAAATATTTCACGTCGTCCGGGAGCGGCTTCTTCTCCCGTTCCGGCTCGCCTGTTAAGGCCGTGGATGGAGTTGACATATCGATCGAGGAGGGTGAAAGTTTAGGCCTTGTGGGTGAATCGGGGTGTGGAAAGAGCACTCTGGCAAGGGTTCTTATGAGATTGATCGAACCTACGGCGGGGAAAATATTTTTAGGCGGAATTGATTTTCTCGCCCTTAAGGGGAAAGAACTCAGAAAGACAAGACGCCGGATTCAGATGGTTTTCCAGGACCCGTATTCATCTCTTAATCCAAGAATGACTATAGGCAGTACAATAGCCGAAGGCATAAAGATACACAAAATAGTAGAAAGAAGGAAAGTGAGAACGAGGGTTCATTCACTTCTTGACAAGGTAGGTCTTCCTCCCGCCGCTGAATCCAGGTATCCGCATGAGTTTTCGGGAGGGCAGCGCCAGAGAGTCGGCATAGCGAGGGCTCTGGCTGTTGAGCCGGATATTATCATTGCCGACGAACCTGTCGCGGCTCTGGATCTTTCCGTGCAGGCCCAGATAATAAATCTTATTCGTGACCTCAAGGAGGATATGGGGTTGACGTATCTTTTTGTTGCTCACGACCTCGGTGTAATAAAGCATGTAAGCGATAATGTCGCTGTAATGTATCTGGGTAAAATCGTCGAATTATCAAGCAGGGATGCTCTCTTTTCCGATCCTCTGCATCCCTACACGCGGGGGCTTCTGGCTTCCATTCCGAAACTGGAATTCAAAGGGGAGAAGCTGAAAGCGGCAATAAGGGGTGAAGTCCCGAGTCCGATAAATCTCCCCGAGGGATGCTCCTTTTATCCGAGATGCCCCGAAGCCGTAAAAGAGTGCCGTTACAAACCTCCTCCTTTTGTCACCACACCTGAGGGACGGTCGGTAAGGTGCTGGCTTTACTCGTAGGTATTCATCGCGGAAGGTTGAATATTGTCATAAAGCGCCGGAGAGGGCGGCTTTGTTTACGCCGCAATTTATCTTATGAATTCAGGTGTAAAGCTCTTTTATGTCACGGCGCTGAAAACCTCTCTTTCTAGGCCTCAGGCCGTCTGCTTGAAAATATTTCAGGACATTCCCCAAAAATCAGGGAAATATTTTAGTAATGGCATAACTATCAAGTAATTACCCATATTGATAAGTGCAATTGATATTTAGTTTCTATCCGGCTATTGGTATTGTCAAAAACGCCGTCTATTTCCCCTGCGAGGAAATAGCGTCTCCCGCTCTCAGACTCGCTCTTTCCCATTTCCTTAAAGGAAATGGGAAAACCATGCCCGCTCGTCTTCCGAGAGGGTTTTGAAATACCAATAGCCGGATATACAAAGGAATGTTAAAAAATTGGGGGAACTCCAAAGAATATTTTACTTGAGTTAGAGGAGGAAATTTAGCAATATTCAGTTTCAGAATGATATACAGGAACAGTCATATTCCGGAGGAATTATATGCTGGTCGAAGACCTCGAAAAAATACGTTTGAAGGAAAAAGAAGCTGATAAGCAGATAAGTGAAGCCCGCCGGCGCGCAGAAAAAATTATCGAAAAGGCCGATGAGGATGGGAAAGCACAGATCGAGGACCTTATAAAAAAGAAGGATGAAGAGAAGCGGGAGCTTGTTAAAAAGGCCGGAGAAAAAGCAGAAAATGAGATTAAAACCCTTCGCGAGAAAAATAAAAAAGCAATTGAATCGCTTGAAAAGGAAGCCGACAAGAATCACGATAAATCGATTGATATTATTTTAGACGCTTTTCGCGCTTAGATATCTTTCTACCCGGATTCCAATAAATCAATTCAGGGAGGAATTGAGGATGGCAATAAGCAGGATGCTGAAAATCCAACTCCTCGCGCATAATTCCATAAAGGAAGAACTAAAGAGGTACCTGCGTGAATACGGCGTTGTGGAAGTTACCGATGTATCCGGAATCGATAAAGAGGACACGGCGGCGCTTGAAGATGAAGCGGCGGGGATTTTGAAAAAGAAAGAGGAACTCGCTAATTCTATCTCTTTCCTCGAGGGTTTTAAAGAAAAGCCCTCTTTCTTTGAGAAATTAAGCAGTGGTCCCCTGGGCGTTTCATATGAAGAGATCGCAAAGCTCGAAAGTGAAATTTCCGTGAGCGGCGTATGGGCTGAGTGCGCGGAAGCCAATAAACGGATTCGTGAATTGAAAGAGGAGTTTTCGAAGAGTAAAGATATGGTTGATTCTCTTAACGGATGGAGGGAACTCGACGTTCCCCTGGAATCTCTGAGAACCGGTAAATATGAACTTCAGATGTGGATTCTGCCTGAAAAACAGGCCGCCCCGGAACTTGATGATCTTGAAGAGAAATTTGAATTGTCTCATTTTGAGTCATGTCTGAAGGAAGGGGGGAAAGTTTATCTGGCCGTTATACTGCCTCTTGCCGGGCAGGATGAATTGACTGAAGCATTAAAAGAGCTCGGCGGTTTTCGTAATATTTATGAGGAAGTGGAGGGCACTCCGCTTCAAGTTATTGAATTTGAAAGATCCCGTTGGGAAGGGCTGGAGAATAAGATTGTTGAAGCAGAAAACGAGGCTGGAAAACTCGCCGGAATTCTTGATAGATTGTACATTCTTTCAGATTATTATGGCGAAAAAATCGGACTTACAGAGATTGAGAATAGATTTTATCACACCGAAAGCACGGTTTTACTAGAGGGTTGGGTAAGGGCTCTTGACGTAAAGAATCTAAAGAACAACCTCTACTCCAGCTTTGAAGATATTGAACTTGCCTTTAGAGAACCTCTTGATGATGAAGAACCGCCGATTCACCTGGACAACAACGCCCTCGCGGGACCGAGCGAATTCGTGACAACGCTCTACGGACGACCGGGTTACTCCGAAGTGGATCCAACTCCGCTGCTTGCCCCCTTCTTTGTGCTCTTCTTTGCCATGTGTCTGAGTGACGCCGGTTACGGACTTACTCTCGCGGCCTTTTCAGCTGTAATTTTATTGAAATTCAGACCGACGGGCGGATTCGGCAAGCTCATGAAACTTCTCTTCCTGGGAGGAATAATAACCGCGGTGGTAGGGTTACTCAGCGGCGGGATTTTCGGAATCGGTTCCGAATCGTTTCCTCCGCTTATCAGGCAGTTTATTCTTGTTAACCCCCTTAAAGATCCCATGACGGTGCTTAATATCTCTTTCGTGATGGGGATTATCCATATTCTCTTCGGGATGGGCGTTAAGATGACGGCTAAAATAAGACAGGGCATGATAGCGGACGCGGTCTTCGACAATCTGTGCTGGATTATCTTTCTGATTACACTTGCTCCTCTCGGATATTCAGTTATTCTCGGCGGTTATGTTCCGGATAGTATTATCTTATGGAGCAAAAGGGGAGCGCTCGCTTTTGTGTTTATAATCTTTCTAACAGGAGGCAGAAAGAAAAAGACATTTGTAAAGAAGGTTTTCGGCGGGCTGGCCGGTTTCTACGATGTTGTGGGATATTTCGGAGATGTTCTGTCCTACGCGCGGCTTCTGGCGCTGGGACTGGCTACAAGCGCTATCGCGATAGCTGTCAATGATATCGCGGGAATGGTCACAGGCCTTCCGTTCTATGCCGGTTATCTCGCGGCCGGATTGATTCTTCTCGGAGGGCATACCTTCAATATTGCCGTTAACAGTCTTGGAGGGTTTGTTCACTCCGCGAGACTTCAGTACCTTGAGTTCTTCTCGAAATTCTTCACGGGTGGGGGAAAAGAATTCCGGCCCTTCAGGAGCCAGCGGAGTTATTCGATAATCAGAAAACAGGATACGGATTAATCTACCTGAGGAAGGAGAAAAAAATATGTTTGGATTCATGTTAGTTGTTTTAGGTGCCGCTCTGGCAGCCGGGCTCGCCGGCGCCGGGTCGGCTCTTGGAACGGGTGTTGCCGGCCAGGCCGCCAGCGGAGTGACGAGTGAAGACCCGGGTAAATTCGGCAGTCTGCTTGTTCTTCAGGCTCTGCCGGGAACGCAGGGTATATATGGATTGGTCGCGCTGTTTATGATAATAAACAAGCTTCCCGGGATGGACGCTCTGGGCGGAATCTCGGTAGGTTCCGGACTGGCTATGCTCGGAGCCGCTCTTCCTATAGCTATTACAGGTCTTATTTCCGGACTCTACCAGGGGAAGGTCTGCGCCTCCGCGTGCAGTCTGGTTGCCAAAAGACCGGAAGAGGTTGGTAAAGGGATGGTTTTTGCCGTTATAGTTGAAACATACGCCGTTCTTGGACTTCTCGGAACTATTCTGCTCCTTCAGAAGATCTCGTTGTAAGAACAGGCGGAGACGGTCAATATAAAGGAATGGAAGTCTTAATATGTCTATTGAGAATATAATAAACACTATCGATAAAGAGGCCGAATCAGAGGCTGGAAGGATTATAACCGAAGCGGAGGAGAAAGCTGATAAGATCAGGGAAGAATATTCAGACAGGGCTAAAGCCCTGAGCGCGAAACTTAAGAAGGAATCTGAAAATAAAGCTGATGAACAGTATCGCCGTTTGATTGTCAATGAACAGCTCGAATTACGCAAGTCTCTGCTTTCTAAGAAACACGAAATCCTGGAGGCTTTATACAGAGAAGCGGAAAAGAAAATAAAGGAGATACCCCGGAAGGAATATATCGAGTTTATGAAAGAGTTAATTCTGAAGCGGACGTTATCGGGAAGTGAGGAAATTATTGTCTCTAAAGAACAGAGAGATCTATTTGACGGCGACTTTATAGATTCGCTCAATCGGGCTTTCCCCGGAGGGGGCAATTTCACTCTTTCCGATTCGGAAGCCGATTATTCATGGGGAGTCGTACTTAAAGAAGATAAAAGAGTCATCGATTTGTCGATAGGCGTTCTTTTTGATCAGATCGCAGAGCGGGTTGAATCACAGGTGGCGGCTTTACTCTTTCCGGAGGGTAAATAGAGAGGATTGAACAGTTGGCAGTTGATTACACATATATTATCGCCAGGCTTAACGCCATTGAAGCATCGATGCCCGAGGAGGGATGGTTTGACCGTCTGGCCGGGACTGAAAAAGGATCTCTGATGGGCTCGTTAAGGGAATACTATAGCGGTTTTGAGAAAGCTGAATCAATTGATCAGTTTGAAATGGTTCTCGAGGAGGAAAAACTCGAGGTCCTCGACCTTGTCTCAAATCTTATTTCAGACCGGGATGTTCTGGTTTTCCTGCGTGGAGGATATGATTTTGACAATCTGCTTTATCTCTGGAAGTTAAATCATCTGATCAGCCCGAATGAAAGCATGGAAAGGGAAACTCCCGTTCCCTTCGGTCTCGTTTCACCTGAGGTGTTAGCTGAAGCTATAGATTCCGAGGAAGCGACGAATCTCCCTTCTTACCTGAAGGAAATCTTCGGGAAACTTCTCGGAATTAAGGATGATAATCAGATTCTCACGGCTCAATCCCTCTGCGAATCGGCTAAATGGAATTGCCGGTTTGACGCGGCGCCGTCATCTTACGCCCGTTTTATCACAAAGTGCGGAATAGACCTCGAGAACATAAAGAGTCTTATCAGGCTTAAAAGGACCGGTTTGAGGAAGGACCTTCAGGACCATACCTGGATAGGGGGAGGGCGTATAGACACTTTCACTATGAAGAGACTTTTCAAAGAACCTGAGGATGAATTGTACACCTATCTGAATACGTCGCACTACAGCTGGCTGACAGGAAACGGGCTGGACAGCGAAACAGCCCTATGGAAAATCGATCCCCTGATATCCGGGCAATTGTTATATATAATGAATGACAGCCGCTACCGCTATTTTGATATCGGTCCGGTAATCTATCATCTTGAGATCAGAGAGAGAAACGAAACACTTTTGCGTTCTGTCATCACGGGCAAAGTAAATCGACTGCCCGGTGACCTTCTCTCAGAAACAGTGGAGAGTATAATTGTCTAGACGCGAAGGGAGTATTTCAGTTGGCTAAAAGGATCGCGGTTGTGGGGAATTTGGATTCAGTTTCTTATTTTAGAATACTCGGATGCAGGATATTTGAAACTGTGGGAGGGGAGTTGACGAACGAAAATATAGAGCTGTTAAAGAAGGACCAATTTGAAATTATATTTGTCACAGAAGAGGTATTTTTGAAATACAGGGAATTTTTCAGAGATGAACTTAGCAGGGAAGGTTCGTCAGTTACAATAATCCCCGATATAAGAGGAGCCGTCTGGAAAGATGGTAAGCCTTCGTCAAGCGGAGTTTCTGTGGAGGAAACAAGAAAGGCCGTGATAAGAGCTATCGGTCAGGATATATCCGGTTCTTAAGGAAGAATAATATTTATCAGAGAAGGAGATGTTTCGAATGGGCGCTGGAAAGATAATAAAAGTAGCGGGACCCCTTATTGTAGCCGAGGGTATCGGGGACGCGAGTATGTTTGAAGTGGCAAAGGTCAGTGAGGATGAACTGATTGGTGAAGTAATAGAGCTTCACGGTGACCAGGCGTATATTCAGGTATATGAAGATACTTCGGGATTGGGGCCCGGAGAAAAGGTGGTTACTACCGGACAGTCTCTGAGCATTGACCTTGGTCCGGGTCTTATGCGGTCTATATATGACGGGATTCAGCGCCCCCTTGATACTATATATGAAAAAGTCGGACACTATATTAAAAAAGGCGTTAATGTTCCCGGACTGGACAGGGAAAAGAAATGGGAATTTAAACCTGTGGAAGGCTTGAAGGAGGGGCAGGAGCTGGAAGCCGGTGATTTCCTTGGAGAGGTTCAGGAGACAAAGCTTATGGTCCACAGGATCATGGTTCCCCCGAATATAAAGAAGGGAAAATTAAAGAAGGTTCCCGAAGAGGGTTCATATACTGTAGAAGATGTTATCGCGGAAATAGAAACTGAAGACGGGCCGGAAGAAATTCGAATGCTGACCAGATGGCCCGTACGCGTTCCGAGACCTATTAAAAGAAAGCTCGTTCCCGGTAAGCCGCTTGTTACCGGGCAGAGGGTCATAGACACCCTCTTCCCTCTGGCGCACGGGGGCACGGCTACTATTCCCGGCCCATTTGGTGCCGGAAAGACAGTGGTTCAGCATCAGCTGGCGAAATGGTCTGACGCCGATATTATCGTCTACGTGGGATGCGGAGAACGGGGAAACGAGATGACCGACGTGCTTCAGGAATTTCCAGAGCTTGTTGATCCGGCGAGCGGCCAGCCTCTTATGGAGCGTACAGTGCTGATTGCCAATACTTCGAATATGCCTGTAGCAGCGAGAGAAGCCTCTGTGTATACAGGTATAACTATCGCGGAGTATTTCAGGGATATGGGTTACTCCGTTGCGGTTTTAGCTGATTCAACCTCAAGATGGGCAGAAGCTATGCGGGAAATGTCGGGCCGGCTTGAAGAAATGCCCGGCGAAGAAGGATATCCCGCCTATCTCCCGTCGAGAATAGCTGATTTCTATGAAAGAGCCGGAAGGGCGCTTTGCCTTGGAAGCGACGACAGAAAGGGCGCGTTGAGTGTTGTGGGCGCGGTATCCCCTCCCGGAGGAGATCTTTCTGACCCCGTTGTTCAGGCGACTTTGAAAGTTGTGAAAGTCTTCTGGGCTCTTGAAGATCAGCTCGCCTTCGAAAGACATTTTCCGGCAATCGGCTGGTTGACGAGTTATTCTTTGTATCATGACAATCTGGGGGATTACTTCCGTGATGAGATAGATGAAGACTGGGAAAAAATGAGGTCGGCGGTAATGAACCTTCTTCAGAAAGAATCTGAACTGAAAGAGCTTGTTCGTCTTGTGGGGCTTGATTCCCTTTCGGGTAATGACCGTATGGTTCTTGAAACAACCAAGTCAATCAGGGAGGATTTTCTCCATCAGTCGGCTTTTGATCCCGAAGATGAATATACAAAGCTTGATAAGCAGTACAGAATGCTTAAAGCTATAATGAATCTGCATAAGATATGCGAGAAAGCGATTGAGAGGGGTGAGTCCATCGATAAACTTCTCGAGCTTCCGGTACGTCAGAAGATTGCCAGAATGAGGCATATAAAAGAAGATAAGTTTGACGAATTTGACGCGATTGAAAAGGAAATGAATTCACAGGTTGAGGAAAAAAAAGCGCGGACTGAATAATTCGCGGAAGCTGAAAAACTTTTGAGTATTTGATAATCTAAAGAAAAGAGGTTGAGGGAATGGCAACTGAATATACTACAATAAAAGAAATAGTCGGGCCTCTTATCCTTCTCGATAATGTGAAGCAGGCCACGTATGAGGAACTTGTTGAAGTGGAATTGCCGGACGGCCAGGTCCGTCGCGGGAAGGTGCTCGAAGTTAACCGGGACAAGGTCCTCGTCCAGCTTTTTGAAGGTACACGGGGTGTTGATGTTGAAAAAACCAAAGTCAGGTTTCTGGGTAAGGGGCTGGAGCTTTCCGTGTCACCTGATATTCTCGGAAGAATATTCAATGGACTGGGAACGCCTATAGATGACGGTCCGAAAATCATACCGCAGAAAAAGAATAATATAAACGGAGTTCCCATTAACCCCTACGCCAGGATTTACCCGGAAGAGTTTATTCAGACGGGGATATCGGCGATAGACGGACTTAACACACTTGTCAGAGGTCAGAAACTCCCGATCTTTTCCGGCTTCGGACTGCCCCATTCAGAGCTGGCGGCTCAGATAGCGCGTCAAGCGACTGTCACGGGATCGGAAAGCTCTTTCGCTATAGTCTTCGCCGCTATGGGGATCACATTTGAAGAGGCGAACTATTTCATCCGGGATTTTCAGGAAACAGGCGCTATGGAGAGAGTGGTGCTGTTTATCAACCTTGCAAACGATCCGACAGTTGAAAGAATCGCGACACCCAGAGCCGCTCTGACAGCCGCGGAATATCTGGCCTTTGAAAAAGGGATGCACGTTCTGGTTATAATGACCGATATGACTAACTACTGTGAGGCCCTAAGGGAAGTGTCTGTTGCCAGGAAGGAGATACCCGGACGGAGGGGGTATCCCGGGTACCTGTACACGGATCTTGCTACTATATACGAACGCGCGGGTCTTCTGAAAGGTGAGAAAGAGGGAGAAGTGCTTGAAGGATCAATTACTCAGATACCGGTTCTTTCAATGCCCGATGATGATAAGACTCACCCTATTCCCGATCTAACCGGATATATCACAGAGGGACAGATAATACTGGACAGAAATCTGCACCATAAGGGCATATATCCTCCTATTAACGTTCTTCCAAGTCTTTCGAGGCTGAGAGACAAAGGGATAGGTGAGGGAAGGACGAGGGAGGATCATTCGGAGCTCGCCAATCAGCTGTTTTCCTCCTACGCGAAAAGCAAGGAAGTCGAGGAGCTCGCGGTTGTGCTCGGAGAAGCTGCTTTGACTGATACTGATAAGGCTTTCATGGCTTTTGGTAAGTCTTTCGAAGATAAGTTCGTCAAGCAGGCGTTAGACGAGAACCGTACAATTGAGGAAACCCTTGGTATAGGCTGGGAACTTCTCAAATCTATTCCGAAAACAGAAATCAAACGTATCAAGGACGAATTTATTGAAAAATACCTGGCGGGAGACGAAACAGACATTGAGAAAAGCACCGATGAGAACTCTTCCGATTGATGGATTGTTCTCTGGGGAGGTTATAGTTTGAAAAGGAAAGTAAATCCTAACAGAATGATGCTTCTTCGTATGCGGCGAAGACTTGAATTGGCCAGGAGGGGCCACAAGCTTCTCAAGAACAAACAGGAAAAACTGATGCAGAATTTCTTCAGTTTGATCGATGAAACAACAAAGCTGAGGCGCCGGGCGGAAGAAGAATTTCTGAAAATAAGTTTGGATTATACTATGGCCCGTTCTTTTACGGGCCCTCAAGCTCTCAGCGACGCGCTGGAACTAAGTGATTGCAGAGGGCAGCTTGATATTAAAACCCGCTATGAGATGGGTATCAGAATTCCGGAGTATGAAATGAGTTTTAATAGAGAAGCGCCCCTATATAAACACGCTTTATCTTCGCCTATGCTTGATTCCGTTTTTGAGCGTTTATATGATTCCTTTCCTTCACTTCTAAAACTTGCTTCCAGAGAAAACGCGCTCTTTAAGATGTCTGAAGAGCTGGAAAAAACCAGACGAAGGGTTAACGCGCTGGAGTATGTTTTGATACCTGATTTGGAAACTACAATAAAAGGTATCGAGAGAAAATTAAGCGAAAATGAGAGAGCGACACAGACGCGTCTTATGAAAATAAAAGATATGGTACAGTAACGGACCCTGTAATTTTCTTTTTTACTTTGACGAAATGAAAGAGTAAGACGGGTTGAGATATGCTTAAAGCACAGCCATTTGTGCGGGCGATTGAGAGATGACGGGGAAAAGATTTCCCCAGATATATTCCAAATTTATTGACACGTATGTTTCTGCTAATTATATTGACTTTGACGGGTTAGTAAGAGTGTTGGAGACCACACCTGACAAATTTTCCATTCAGGTTGGAATTGAATGATAAATATGAATCAGAATTGTAAAAGTGATGTCAGGAGCTAATTATTTAAGGAGTGACAAAATGAATACCCGTTTTCATTCAGCGGAGTTAATTTCAATAGCAGTTGTTTTTCTGGTTTTGCTGTTTTCCACTTCAGCGGTATTTGCCGCGACGGGACTATTGGTTGGAAAAGTAACTGACGAGGAGACAGGAGAACCTCTCGCCTGGGTGAATATTGTTTTTGGAGACGGATACGGAGGATTTACTTTTGAAGACGGGACGTTCAAAATAAAAGGCCCTCCGGGAAAATATACCGTGAAGGCTATGATGATGGGGTATGAACATAAGGAAAAAAAGGGTGTGGTTATAAAAGCTGGACAGACCACAAAAATTGATTTCTCTCTGAAAACGAAAATTGTTGACAAGACAGAGGAAATTATTGTTGAGGCGGGAAGAAAACAGATTGATGTAAAGAGCAGTGATGTTCGTCACGCTGTCAGCGATGATGAACTTCAGGACCTCCCCGTCGACAATATCGATGAAGCTCTTGCCCTTAAAACCGGTATTATCAAGACCGGAGATGAACTTCACGTACGCGGAGGACGAGGAGGCGAGGTCAGCTATCTTATTGATGGGGTACCCGTGAATGATCCTTTAGGCGGCGGTAAGATTTCAGTTGGATTGATGGGATCCTCCGAGAGTGAAATTATTACCGGAGGTATGAGCGCTGAATATGGTAACGCTCAGTCGGCCGTTGTTAACGTAAGTACGCGTGAAGGCGGAAGAACTTACGAAGGCCAATTTCGTTACATGACAGATGATTTTGGCAGAAAAGATAAAACTTATACTAATTATGATAGATTCAGTATCGGTTTTGGAGGGCCAACTCCAATTGAAGATCTGACATTTTATCTCTCCGGCGAGATGGCGTTCAGCGACGGCGAATACTGGGCGGATATTAAAAGGGAAAAACACACATTTCTTAATGATATGTTCTCATTCACAGACAGAGCCATGCACAATTACAATTTACAGGGGAAACTGGCATATAAAGTTAAGCCGAACTTAAAATTGACTGGTCAGGCAATTTATACCAGGTCAAGGAGTAACGCTTTTGGAAACGGATACGCTAATAACTGGGATATTCAGGGATATGTGCAGAAAGTGTATCGATTTATGACTCTTAAGCCCTATTCCGGAGATCTGTTTGATGACCCTCCCCCTGACGCGAGGGATTTCAATTGGGTTGTGAGTGTTTATAAAGGTCCATGGATGGACAGAGAACTGGATCGAAAAGCGGAATATGTTGATGACAGGGATTTACAGAAGAAATATCTCTATCCCGTAAGGGTATTTACAAAGGTAACGACCGGAGGCATTGAAAATCCGGAAGTAAATATTCTGAGTTATGAGAATTTCTATGCCAGGCGTGTGCGTGACGTCTATGGTAATGAAGTAGAAATTATATGGGATGAGGCCGTGGTCAATCAGGATGGTGAAACGGAAAGTTACGAGGATAAGATACTCTTCGAGGGATTCAGAAATCCTGACTCGAAGTTCAGTCATTTCAGGGATGATTCAAGCTATGTTGAGTTTAATTCAGCTGAAAGACTCAGTACTAACGAAAATGAAAGTTTGAATCTGAAAGTATCTCTAAACCATAATATAAGCGACAATATCTTCTACACTGTAAGAGCAAGCCGCTCACATTTTTATAGTTACAGTTCAGTTAACGGGAAAGATCCGGAAGAATTCGAGACTGGCGGTCTGGGAGTCGTTTTACCTAACGGGGCTTTCAACGCGAGGGGTGAATCGAATACAGTCTGGTATACTGATCCCGACAATCCATATTATGTAACAGCTTATGACGCTCCATACTACATGGATAGAAATACAGATGTATATACACTCAAAGCTGATATAACATCAAAAAAATGGGGCGGGCACACGGCAAAAGCGGGAGTTCAATTTTTATATAACGACTTGGATGAGTTCACCCTTTATTATCCCGGCAGTCTGCGCTGGCTTGAAGAAGAGAACAGGTATATGCAGGGCCAGAGCAGTAACGATTTTCACAATTACAACCCGGAAGGATCCTTCTACGTTCAGGATAAATGGGATTATAAAGGAATGGTTGTGAATGCCGGTATTAGGCTGGATTTGTTTTCTCCCGGCAATTCAACTGAGATCGAGATTGTAAGCAGCGGGCTGGACTATACTGTCGACAGAGTAAAATATCAGGTCAGTCCGAGACTGGGCTTTGCTTTTCCAATTACAGACAAAGATAAATTCCATTTTCATTATGGAAGGTTCACACAGTGGCCTTCAAGATCCTACCTCTTTCATTCGCAGGATATGGTGGCCGGTTCGGGTACACTCGGGAATCCCAACCTGGATGAGCAGCTGACTGTTTCATATCAAGCGGGGATTTCACATCAGTTCAGCGAAACAGTTGCCGGAGAACTCGTGGTGTTTAATAAGGATATTTATGGATTGGTTTCTTCAACACGGGTAACGGACGAAGATCTCGGAGCCACTGGATATAGACATATTAATAGAGCCTACGCGAGTTCAAGGGGGGTTGAATTGAATGTCTCTAAGCGGTTGAGCTATCATTTCGCGGGAGAGATTTCATATACATTTTCATTCGCTGAAGGTGTGGCTTCCGACGCCAATTTCGGAGTAACGGCTGAAGGTTTGTCTCACCTGCCCACGCAGGAAATGCCTCTCGACTGGGATCAGAGACATACGCTTAATATTAGATTAACACTTAATGACGAGAATAAGTGGGGCTCCACATTTATATATTCTTTTGGAAGCGGTCTTCCATGGACCCCGTATGACAGGTGGGCCAGAAAGCAGGATCCCCTTTTGGAAAACTCTGAAAGACACGAAGTTACTCATAACGTGAGTTTACAGGGAAGAAAGATGTTTGATATTTACGGACAGGAACTAACCTTCTATTTTGAGGGAAGGAACCTGCTCAATGAGGATATTCTTCAAAATATCGCCCCTGGTGTTTTCCCCGGGATGCCTAACGCTATTATGGATAATGGATCCTATTTTACTGAAACCGGTAGAACGGGAGGGGCTTATCTGCAGGATATAAATGACGATGGAATAGAGGATTTTAATCCTGTACATGATCCGACGGTTTGGGCGTCAAGAAGGCAGTGGCGAATCGGATTTGGATTTGAATTTTAGAAACAATTATATTTTATGGAGGTTCCGTATGGTTCGCAAAGGATTTCTTTTAGCAGTATCCATGGTAATATCTTTTACCTTGATTCCTCAAATGGCATCCGCGAAACCACGAAACAACAATGAAGATTGGATGGGGAAGCTCAAAGAGATAGAAAAGATATGGGTCCTTGACGGGTCGGGGATACATAACGTCGGTAATCTTCAGCTGCATGTTACGAATTGGGGTTGTTTCGGTTCTTACCCCGGGTCTAACTTTCCTACAGGTGATTATCCCTCCGCGCAATGGCCCGCTAACAGCGGAGTGGAGTATCTTTATATAGCTGGGTTGTGGGTTGGAGCAAAAAAGGGAGGACTTGCCGCTGTTTCAACCGCTGCTTATCAGCAGGAGTTCAGGCCTCCGGGCGTGAGTTCACCTGACGGTGATATTGCGATTATTTATGAAGCTAATTCGAGCAAGGTCGGGGGCTCGAGGTTTCCACGCCCCGCCGATGATGATAAAGACGGTCTTATAGATGAAGATCCCCTTGACGGTAAAGATAATGACGGTGACGGGAAGATCGACGAGGATTTCGCGGGGATCGGTAGTCAGATGTTTTCAACCTGGTATATGGATGATGAAGAAACCGCTACAAGTTTATATCCCGACCATGTTCCTCTGGGACTTTATGTTCATCAGGAGAGTTATCAGTGGGAGGATGAAGATTACATGAATTTCGTCGGAATAGATTATCAGATAATTCATTATCAAGGGACAACCAGCCTTGATAATGTATATGTCGGGTTCTTCGCCGATGGTGACGCCGGCGATCTGGAAACAGATAACTACTGGCAGGATGATTGTACAGGACGGTATAATGGAGTTGTCTGTACAAAAAAGGGCAACACACCCTATCCGGTTATAGTGGATGCCGCCTATTTCTACGATAAGGATACGGATGAGGGAGCTGTAACAGGGTATCTTGGGATTGTTTTCCTGGGGCATAAAACAGACCCTACCGGTTTTACCGCGCCTAAGGTTGTGGGGCTCACTTCCTATCAGGCATTTTCAGGTGATCAGCCCTTTGAAGACGGCGGAGATCCCTCCAAGGACTCAGAGCGCTATCAACTCATGAGCGCTAACCAGAAGGATAAGAATCAGGACGTACCCAGGGATTACCGGATGTTGATGGCAACGGGTCCTTTTGACGCTTTGATGCCGGGAGATACTTTATCGCTTCAGGTAGCTGTCGCTGTCGGACCGGGATTATCGGGATTGCTTACAGAAGCGGCAAGCGCTGTAGTTACATATGAAGGGAACTGGTTTGATCTGGACACCGATCCGGAAACAGGTATTAACGGCAGGGAGACCAGGCTGCCGGGGCCTGTGACAATAGATCCTGATACATGTGACGCGGATGATTCAGAGACAGTTTCTGCCGGCAAAGACGGCTATGTCTGGGTCAACATGGATTGCGGGAAAGAGGATTGGCTGTATGAAGAAGGACAGAGACTCGGTTGTTCATCCGGTAATAAGGAAGATTATATGACGGGGACAAGGAGTAAATCGGGAAATGGAAGAGAGGCCCAGATTAAGTGGCTTGTCGGAACAGCTCCTCCTCCCCCGGGAATGAGAATCGTACCGGGACATAATAAAACAACCCTTTACTGGGATAATTTCAGCGAAGAGGCGCTTGACGTGAGTACCCTCGAAAAGGATTTTGCCGGTTTCCGTGTTTGGCGCGCCGACGGATGGAACCGTCCAGTAGGCACCACGGAATCCAGCGGCCCTTCAAAAGAATTGTGGAAGTTGATATTAGAGAGAGACTACGCCGGCGACGGGTATGGTCAGGACAGGGAATATCGTATGCCCTATTCGGAAGGCGGGTTGATCTATGAACCCCTGCAGGATTTAGGAAATAAGGAAAAACTTATAACCATGTTTGAAGAGAATCTGTATTATTTTCCTCTTGATCCGGTTCCATGTCCTCCCGGTTTGTCACAAGTTGAATGTGATACTCTGGAATCTCTCGCGAGATACAATCTGAATTTTAATGGCGGTAAAAGATATTATAAATATGTTGATGCTGAAGTAACAAACGGACAGTATTATTTCTACTCTGTTACTGCTTTTGACTACACGGATAAATATGGGGAACCAACGAGCAACTTTATTCTTACATCGCCTGTTTCCAAATTCGGTACAGGAGAAAATACCGAGGGTGATGAAATATTCGTTGTGCCTAATCCCGTAACGAAGGAATCAGTTGAACCCTGGAAGCTCGGGAAAAATATGGATGACCCGTCGGGAATCAAAATTGAATTCCGGAGGCTTCCCCATTGTCCTAACACGATAAGAATCTACACTTTAGCGGGTGACCTCGTTGAGACAATATTGCATAAGGGGGAAAGCGGAACAGCAACCTGGGATCTTATTTCGAGAAATGGACAGGAAATTACCAGCGGGATTTACCTCTATTCTGTAGAACCTGAAAACACCAATTACGATACATTTGTTGGAAAGTTTGTAGTTATCAAATAAGTGCCCTTTTAGGAGGTCTGGCGATGAAAGGCAATAAACATTTACTTACTGGGATTGCGTTGATTTTTACTGTTGTGACGGCGTTTCCCCTGGTTGCGTATGGTACTTCACCATTCGAAAAAGTTGGAACATACTCCGCTCAATTTCTAAAAGTCGGAGTATCGGCACGCGCGACTGGTATGGGCAGCGCCTTTACTGCCGTGGCAGATGATGCCTCGGCTCTATATTGGAATCCTGCCGGACTTGTGGAATTGGAACGCACAGAGGTAACAATGAATTCAGTATCCTGGCCCGCCGACATTGACCTCTACTTCGTAGGCACGGTTTTCAGGACACCCTATCTTCCCGGAACTTTCGGAGTTTCAGCGCGGGCTTTGACTATGGATCCTCAGATAGTCCGAACTATATACAGGCCGGAGGGCACGAACATGCATTTTGATGCCGGTTCGCAATCTTACGGTTTATCCTACGCGACTTACTTCACAGACAGGTTTTCAGCCGGCATTACGGCGCATTTTCTTCATATGGGTCTTGCTGAACGCAGCGTTGAATCACTTTCATTTGACTTCGGGCTTCTTTACAGGATAGGCATACGCGGCATGACGTTAGGTATGATGGTTCAGAGCCTGGGAAGTGAATTTACTTACGATGAGCGTTCTTCGAAACTTCCGACCGTATTCAACGTTGGGCTTGCTATGGATCTGTTGAGACTTGGATCCAGCGTTTTAACTGCTTCTTCAGGCTTTTCTCACCCTTCAGACAACGCGGAGAGAATGAATGTGGGATTCGAATATTCATACAATCAGTTTTTCTTCGTCCGCGGAGGGTATAATATCAACTATGACAGCCAGGGGATGGCTTGGGGTGTAGGGTTCAAGATAGATTCAAGCCAGACTTCCGATATCAAATTTGATTATTCCTGGCAGGATCTTAATTTCCTTGGTTACTCTAACCGAGTATCTCTCGGCTTTAGTTATTAAGAGTAATAGGAAGAAAGAGGCTCTGCCGTGCCGGATATAAAAGAGAGTAATGGTTTGCTAAATAACAGCTTAGGCTGTGTTTACGGGAGTTAGTTTTTGGTTGACAAGGTTTAGTATATAACTTATTTTAAATGAGTTATAAAGGTTTCGTTAACCCGGATTTTGTGCCCGGGCTATGAAGAATTTATAAATGATTGAGAATTGTAAAAGGTGAAATTTCAGTTACTTTGTTAAGTTAGCAACGCTTAGCGCGTCAATTGTAATTTACAGAAGGAGCTAGGAGCATGAGAAGTAAGTGTGTGGTAAAAGTTATGTTGTTTGTTATTATTCCGGTTTTTATGGCTATTGTACCCGCCGCAGTATATTCTCAGCAGGGGCAGGAAGAAGCAACGGCTGAGATAACCATGCAGTCGGAAAATGATTCCCTGGCTACTGCTAAGAATGACTCGGCAGCTGTAGCTCAAGATCTTGCCGATATGGCTGAGCGTGAAAGTCTTGGACCGATTCTTTATAATCTCAAAAATAGCGGAATTGGAGAGAAATATGTCAAAGGGGGCAATTTTATGCATGCCCTCCTTCTGGCTTCGATAGTATTGTTTGTTTTTATAATAGAAAGATTCGTCACTCTTTTTAGAGCGCGTGTTAATGTGCGTAAGCTTATGAATAATGTTATCAAGAGCATGCGTTCTGAAGGTGTAGAAGGGGCAATGCGCGTTTGTGAAGGAACAAAGGGTCCCATTGCCGCCGTTTTGCATTCGGGACTCCTGAGAAGTGACCGAGGTCCGGATGCTGTCAAAGAGGCAATTGAGACATCCGGAAGTATTGAGACTTCGTTTCTCGAAAGAGGACTGGTAGTTATTGCTACGGTAGCTCAGGTGGCTCCGCTGCTTGGATTCCTCGGTACTGTATCCGGTATGATCAGCGCTTTTGCATCAATAGCTGCCGCTGAACAGGTTAGCGCGAAAGTTGTCGCTTCAGGTATTGAAGAGGCTTTGATTACAACAGCAACAGGTCTTATAATTGCTATACCGGCAAGTATCGGCCATTCTTACTTTGTCTCACAGATCGACCGTTTTGTTCTGGAAATGGAAGAAGCATCCGCCGAACTTGTTAACGAACTTATTGAAAGTGGTAGAATAGAAAATTAATCGGAGTTTGATAAGATGATAAAAAAGTCGAGCAAAGTAACTTCAGAATTCAGTACTTCGTCTATGTCTGACATTAATTTCCTGCTCCTTATATTCTTCCTTGTCAGCACGATGTTTGCCGTAGACAGAGGACTGCCTATGTCTCTGCCGGGCGAGAGCTCCAGTACTGTTAAGCTTAAAACCGAGGATGTTCTAAAGATAAGAGCCTTCTCGAACGGAGCTATAGAAGCTAAAGGTAAAGGCCCTATAGTTCTGAGTGATATAGAACCTTTCGTTAGAGCGAAACTTAAAGTTAATCCAGAATTAGTGATAGTAATCGAAACACATCCGGACGCCCAATACAATATTATGATTGATATCTTAGATGAGCTGAGAAATGCCGATGCTAAAAAGATATCCCTGAGAACCATGAAATCCGGACAATAGAGGAGAACCTGCTTTGAAAATATCAAAAAAACAGGGTGTTCAGAATACTATACCGACAGGCTCGATGGCAGACATAATATTTCTGCTTCTCATTTTCTTTATGGTTACAACGATTTTTAAAATGGAGTCGGGACTTCCTATTTCATTGCCGAGGGCTGAATCCGGCGGGGAATTGCAGAGAGAAAGACTGATTTCAGTATGGGCAGACCGCTTTAACAGGATAAGTATTAACGATAAATTAATGCGTGTTGATGATATAGATAAAGTTGTCGGGGCTAAACTGGAAGAAAACTCTAATCTTATTGTCGCTTTTAAAGTTGACCGTATAGCAAGATACCAGCTTGTTTCTGATATCATCGAACAGCTTAAACACGCGAATGCTATTAATGTAACGTTTGTTTCTGTGGCGGAAGAAAGTTAAAGGTACGATCTGTGGCTACTGTCGCATTAGAAAATGTGGAATTCAAAAAGGGTTACAAGAGGTATCTTCGTAATTCTTTCTACGCGGCTATAGTGCTTCATTTTCTGGGGTTTTATTTCAGCCCGCAATTTGAATTTAAGCCATACGTACTGGAAGAAAAGGAATTTATCGCGATTGATACCGCGGAAGAATTTGTACTTCCTCCTCCTCCTAAAGAAGTAAGCCAGCCCGTTATTCCAATGGCCGCGGAAGAGGGAGAAGAGGCACAGGACGCGGCTGATGTTGCTGCCACAAGTTTTGACAAAATTGAAAATCTTCCGCCTCCGCCGCCTCCCGATAGTGATAAGGCGAGTAAGTTCTTCGCGTTTGATGAACCCCCGGTTTTAATTAAACGGGTAGCTCCGAGATATCCGGAGCTGGCCAGGCAGGCCGGCATCGACGGAACTGTCATGTTAAGAGTGCTTGTAAGCGAGAAGGGGAAAGTAATAAGAGTATCGGTTCTGCATTCGGAAGTAACACCCGCAATGGAGCAGGCGGCAATGAAAGCGGTAAAAGAGTTTAGATTCAAACCGGCGAGGCAGAGAATGAAACCGGTTAAGGCTTATATGGCGATTCCGATTGTGTTCAGACTACATTAGAAATCAGAATAGGTGTTTTTTGTTAAGAATATTTATATGAGCCCGGTTGTCATGCCGGGTTTTTTTATAGGGTTTGAATTTTCTCCGGTAGTTATTATTTATAGTTTTGGCAGTCGATTTATAATAGATCATTGTATATAATTTTATGTAACTAATTTAGCTTAAGAGGCGTATAGTAATATAAGGCGCCTTGTTTGAGGTTGTTAAAGATGGTGAAATAAGGTAAAAGGAATCTCACCATTCTTTTTGAGAAAGCATAATGTATTCACTCTAAACTACTGTTTGAGAGACGTTTATGCGCAAGTTATATATTAAATGTAAATACACAACCGGAATATTTACCTGATAAGATGAAAAGAGGGCGACAATGGATAAAACTTTATTATTTAAAGTAAAAAATTTATTTTCAGCTCTTTTAATTTTAGCTTTACTTTCCGGAGTAACGCGATCTTCTGAAGTTAAAGTATTATCCCTCGAAGATTGCGTTAGTATAGCTCTGAAAAACAATCCCGATATTGGTATAAGTTTTCAATACATTAAAAAGGCGGAGAGTAGCCTTCAGGCTGAATACGGAAGCTTGATGCCCGATTTTTCTCTCGGTTTTTACACGGGTCATAACTACTATGGCCCCTCCTCGGTTCAGTATGATTCACAAGGAAGACCGATACAGCGAGACGGGTTTGATTATGAAAATTATACGTTGAGATTATCATCCAGCATGATGTTGTGGCAGGGAGGAGGTAATTACAGCAGGATTAGTTCAGCGAAGAGCAGGAACGACGCCGCCAGGGAGGATTATAATTATAGTAAAGATATTATGATAGCGAAAATAATAAGAGCATATTACAATCTCTATAGAAACAAAATGTTATATACTGTTCAGGTGGAGAGTAAAGAGCAAGCCAGTAAGAACTTAGACAGAGCAAAGGCTCTGCTTGAAGCCGGATCGGCAACAAGGGTTGATAAGCTGAAAGCCCAAGTCAGATATTCGAACACGAAACTTAATGTAATAAAGACGAGAAATTCCATGGAGATGGCTAGGGAAGAATTAAGGAATTTAATGAACAGGAGTGAGAACAGGACTTTTTCTATCGATACATCGATGACAATCGAATACAGCGAACCTGAATATCAAAATGTGATCGAATTTGCTTTAAAGAACAGAGCGGACCTCAAAAGTGTGAGGTACAATCTAAAAGCCGCCGAGTCGAATGTTTCGGTAGCTAAAGCCGGATGGTGGCCTTCTCTGGGGATAGGTTTTGATTATTACTGGAATGACCGTAAATTAGTGGACAATCCTCTGGACGTATTCCGTGAAGAGTATCAGTGGAATGTTACCGGATTTCTTACATTTAATATATTTGACAGGATGTCGACCAGCACTAAGGTTAAATCAGCTAAAGCTGATCGCAGAATAGCCGAGTATGATCTGGAAAAAAGAGCACTCGAGGTTTCGAAAGAGATCAAGAACCTGATTTTCGGAATGAATGAAGCGCGTGAAAGGATAGCCGTCGCGCGAGAGATCATCCGGCAGGCAAAGGAGGAAGTGAAGTTGGCGGAAGAACGTTACCGTATCGGAGCGGGAACGATGCTTGAAACTATCGACGCCCATGTAGCGCTGACTACCGCGAAGGCCGATTTAATTGAGGCGAAGTGCGACTATCTTATAGCTGAAGCAGATCTCGCTAGAGCGGCGGGGAAAATGAGAGATAAGATGTAGAGAGGGAGCAAAAGATGTTAATAAGAGTAAAGGGAATAAAAAAAATATATGAGGTAGGAATACAGAAGATCGAAGCAGTGGCCGGAGTGGATGTAGAGATAGAAAAAAATGAATATGTTTCGATTATGGGACCTTCCGGTTCCGGTAAATCGACATTGATGAATATTCTGGGATGTCTCGATACTCCCAGCGAGGGTGAATATTATCTTAATGGAGCGGAAGTAAGCAATCTCAACGACGACAAACTCGCTTATATCCGCAACCGTGAAATAGGATTTGTTTTCCAGACATTCAACCTTCTTCCGCGCGCCAACGCTCTTCAGAACGTTGAGCTTCCCCTCGTTTATGCCGGCCTGTCAACCCGCGAGAGAAAGCAGATCGCGATGGAAGCTCTTGACTCAGTCGGCCTCGTCGATAGAGCTACTCATCGCCCGAATGAACTCTCCGGCGGGCAGAGACAGAGGGTAGCCATAGCAAGAGCCCTTGTAAATAAGCCCTCGATAATACTGGCGGATGAACCCACCGGAAATTTAGACAGCAAAACAGGCGAGGAGCTTATGGCCCTTTTCAATAAAATTCATCAGTCCGGAAATACCATTATTATGGTTACACACGAAGAAGATGTTGCCAGGCATTCGATGCGCGTCTTAAGATTGCGGGACGGGAAAATAGAGTCTGATAAAAATATAAATTAAAGCTGTAATAAAACACGGGGTATATTTTAGCGGTCTTCAGGCAAAATTTCTCTGAAGTATCCGATGAGACCGTTTCTTTTTATAATAAAGATTTATGGACGGGATTGGATTATTAATAGGTGTGTTTATCTGGTAAGGCGTTTTTGTTATTAGATTTATCTCAGTTTTTAGCAGCTTGTCAGGGGAGGATACATGAAAAGGAAATACTGGATTCTTATAGGTGTTGTGATAGTTATAGCGGTTCTGATCATTATTAACCTGAAGGCAAAGAGAGGTAAATCGATCGAAGTTCAGGTCGATAAAGTTCAGCGCAGGAATTTGAAGATGGTTATTACGGCCTCCGGAAGTATAAGACCTAAGAGGAAGATCGACATAAGCGCCAGCACTATTGGAAAGATTACGAGTGTCTCCGTAAAAGAAGGGGATTACGTTGAGAAGGGACAATTCCTTATGCAGATAGATCCGGAGCAGCTCGAGTCGAGTGTTATGAGGATAGAGGCATCTCTTCAATCGGTAAAAGCGGCGAGTAAAGAGGCAAGTTTTAGAATGAAGCAGAGGAAAAATGAACTGGATAGGGTCAAGAGTTTGTTCGAAAAGGGGTTTAGAACTGAGGAGGATATTGAAACAGCTCAGACGGCCTACAATGTTGCGGTAGCCAACTTAGACGCCAGCATTCAAAGGGTTGCCGAACAGAAAGCCCTGCTTAAGAGCGCGAGACATGACCTGAAAGAGGTTACGATTAATTCGGGGATGAGCGGGGTTGTTACCAGACTGAACGTCGAGGAAGGGGAAACGGCGATAATGGGGACTATCAATAATCCGGGAACTGTTCTTATGACAATTGCCGATCTGTCGCAAATAGAGGCTGAAGTCGAAATTGACGAAACTGAAGTAGTATATGTCAAGATAGGGGACAAAGCAGGAGTTACACTGGATGCCTTTCCGGACACGACTTACAGCGGAGAAGTCACCGAGATAGGAAACAGCCCCGTACTTTCTTCATCCGTTTCCGGCCAGCAGGGGGTCGATTTTAAAGTAGTGATAACTTTGAACGATACAATTCAAAATGTTCGGCCGGGATTATCCGCTGACGCGGAAATAGTAGTAGCCGAGCGCGACAGCGCACTTAGTATTCCTATTCAGAGCCTGACAGTGAGGGAAGAAAATGAAATAAATGATTATGAAGTTCCTGACACACTGAGTGCTGAAAGAAAAGAAATTGAAGGTGTTTTTGTCATTTCCACGGAGAAGGCTGAATTCAGAAAGGTAGAAGTCGGTATATCGGGAAGTAAATATTTTGAAGTGGTATCGGGTCTTGCCGAGGGTGAAGAGGTTGTAAGCGGAAATTACAAAGCTATACGAGATTTAAAAGATGATCAGAGAGTTGAAATCAAGGGAAAATAAAATAATAGAATAACAACTTGTTAACGTACACCGGGGAGAGCCGCGGTTATTTTCTGGGAGTATCGAATATGGTTCTAGAGGGTGTTCGAATAGCGCTCAAAGCCTTACTTGAGAATAAACTCAGGACTTTTCTGACTCTGTTGGGGAATATAGTCGGGACTATGTCCGTAATAGCTGTCGTTTCTCTTATCGGGGGGATAGATGATTATATAAGAGAAGAAGTTGCAAATGAAGGCAGCAATGTGTTTACGGTGGAAAGAGTTAATTTTCTGGAAGCAATAACAGACCTGGACGAATTTCTGGAAGCTCTTGCCAGGAATAAGAGGATTCTCCTCGAAGACGCCGATTATCTCAGGAAAAATATCCCTTCTGCTTCATCTGTGGGGGCTGCCGCGGATAACAGATCTTCAATGTCGTACCGGGACAACTGGGTAGACCGCGCTGAAGTACGGGGAAGGTCGGTCCAGTATCCTGTCATAGAAAATGTAAAACTCTACGCGGGAAGGCATCTGTCGCGGCTGGAAATTAAGAGGAGCAATAAAGTAGCTGTAATAGGGTGGGATGTATATAAGAATCTTTTTGACGGCAGAAGCCCGATCGGTAGAACGCTGAAAATAGGAAGGGAACATTTTGAAGTAATTGGTATTGCCGAGGATCGGGGAACTGTATTTGGTGAATCAAGAAACAGATTTGTTTATATTCCCGTTACAAGATTTCTAAAAATGTACGGATCGAGAGAATCTATTTCAATAAAGGTAAAAGCCGCCGATGTAGAGCTGCTGGGCAACGCGGTTGAACAAGCCGAAATAGCCATGAGAATAAGGCACGGGCTTCATCCGACGGAAAGGAACGATTTCAGTATATCGACTTCAAAACAGCTCGTTTCTCTCTGGGAAAACATTTCCTCTTCGATATTCAAAGCTCTTATTTTTCTGGTTTCAATAGCTCTTGTAGTAGGAGGGGTAGTATTGATGAACGTGATGCTGGTCTCTGTAACTGAAAGAACAAGAGAGGTTGGCATACGAAAAGCGATCGGAGCAAGAAGACTGGATATCATCTGGCAGTTTATAGTTGAATCAATAACACTTTCTCTTTTGGGAGGGATTATAGGTATTGCTCTGGGCTTTACTATCGCGGCTGTAATTTCGCTCTTATCACCACTGCCGTATTTGATTGCTCCGTGGTCAATCGCGGCCGGTCTCACGGTAACATTTCTTATTGGTGTTATTTTCGGTACATATCCGGCAAGTAAGGCTTCCAGACTTGATCCTGTTGTAGCCCTTCATCACGAGTAGGTGAATATTTTATGAAAGATGTGGAAAGCAATATAAAAAGGGCGGACGAAGTCACCTTACGGCGTTCGGCAGCCAGCGTCTGGTATGAGAATCTGAAACAGGCGGTTGATGTTCTTCTCAGTCATAAGATGCGTTCGGGACTTCTTATTCTTGGTGTGGCTATCGGCGTGACAACTGTTCTGACTATAGTTACAGTCATGTCAGGTCTCGGGAAGAGGGTCCAGCAGGATATCCTTTCGGTTAACAAGCCGTATTTAATAGTGAGCAGGTTTGATCCATTCTCAAATTCACAGGACAGGCGCGATCTGATGAGGCGTAAGAAGTTGACAAGCGGTGACGCGACCGCGATAGCAGAGGAATGTTCAACGGTAGACAAAGTTGATCTTCAGGTTAATTCTGAAGGATCGATGAGTGTTCTTCGCTACGGGAATGAGAGGACCAACCTTATTCAGATACTGGGCGCTTCGTATAACTTCGGTTATATGTTCAATTTTACGATCGGCAGGGGAAGATTCTTTTCTCGGTTTGAACAGGATCACAAGACTAGAGTTATTGTTCTTGGTTATGGCCCGGCCAAGGATCTCTTCCCCAACAGGGATCCTATAGGGAAAACGATTAAAATAGGTGCCAACAGGTACAGGGTTGTCGGCACCATGGAATCAAGAGAGAATATAATGGGAAGTATAAGCGATAATTACGCGGTGATTCCATATACTGTCTATGAAAAGGATCGTTCAAGCAGGCGGGATGAATATCAGATTGCGGTAACAATGCGCTCCGGCTATACACTTGAGGAAGGAATGGAAGAAATCACTGCTTTACTCCGGAAAAGAAGAGGGGTTAATCCGGGGGATAGAAACAATTTTCATGTAACCACATCTGAGACATTCAGAGAGATGCTGGGGAATATAACAAAATACATAGGATTGATTCTGGTTGTGATTTCATCGATTGGATTGATGGTCGGCGGGATTGGAGTAATGAATATTATGCTGATTTCGGTTACCGAGCGGACCAGGGAAGTTGGTATAAGAATGGCGATGGGGGCCAATAAAAAGGATATTCTTCAGCAGTTTCTTATTGAAGCGGCGACGCTGACCGGTCTTGGGGGAATTATAGGGATCGTTATGGGGTTGTTCGCGGCGCGGGGAGTAGCAACTCTGATACGTTTTCCCTACTCGGTTCCTTTTATCTGGATAGTTATAGCATTTATTTTCTCGGCGTCTATAGGACTGATTTTCGGTTTGTATCCAGCTAACAAAGCGGCGAGAATGGACCCTATTGACGCTCTGAGAGTTGAGTGAAAGGGGCGACTTCAACTTCGAAATTACCTTCAGATAAATAAAGCCCGCTTCTTGAGACATTAAAGACCCGATAAATAAACGCCGGAAAACTCCCGTATAAATCCACGCTTGCTCTCTATGCGGCACTGGCGCTATACTTGAAATCGACGGACTGATTCAGATGAAAACAGTCTGTTAAGATATGTCTGTCTTGCAAGTACATATGTTTAGAGATAATTTAAGAGTGAACCTCTTTCTTTAGAATCTATAATTTTATGATCTCTCTTTTGATGAATAGAAAACTCTTTTTCGCGGCCGCTTCAGCGCTCCTTCTTACCATTATCCCGTGCCGGTTAATAATGGGTGAGGATTACAAAGGTCAGAGGCCCTTTGAGCTCTCCGCGTTTTATGCCTATGACGACAGCGCGAAAGTGTATCTGGACCTTGGTATATCCATAGAGTACAGGCGTTTGGTCTTCTTTAAACAGCAGGACCGGTTTAAAGCGGATTACAGGGTTTATATACAGATCTTCGAAAGGGGCCGGGACAGGTCTGTTTGGGGTGACGTATGGGAAAATAATGTGAAGCTGCCAACCTACAGGGCTACTAAATCCCCGTCCGGAATAACCAGAATTAACAGAAGAATATATTTGCGGCCGGGCAGATACAGAGTCGAGGGAACTATAGAAGTAATTGGTACGAATATAAAGTATAAACGTGAAACAGACATAGAAATACCCGGAGTTTCAGAAGGCGCCGTCAGTTTATCAGAACCCCTTTTATCAATTCCGACAGAGAGCAGAAAGGCGGAAAAACCCCCCCGCGGCGAAATTGAGGTTTTAACTTGCGCGGCTCCCGTAACAACCGGTTTCAAAATCAGCTCCGAGGACACTTACGCTGATTTTAATATGTGGCTCAGAGCCTCTTTTAATCTTTCCGTCTCTTCGTATGATGAAAAGAGTGAAAAGTGTTCAGTCTCTATTAAAATATCCGATTACAGAGGCGGGATTATTTTATACAACAGGCAGCAAGTTTATCTCGATGAGACAGGACACTCGATCGTTTGTTTTGACTTTAACGTTGATAATTATCATATAGGTGTTTACCTAATGGAAATAAGCGCTGAAATTGAAGAAACTGAGCGTAAGGATCTTGTTAGGAAGGAATTCGCGGTTCTTTTTAACAGAGGGTCGCTGCGTCAGCATTTCGAAGAAACAGAGGATCTGCTTTTGCTTGTAGCGTCCGAGGATGAAATAAAACCTATCGTTACAGCCTCTCCCGAGGATAGAATAGATGAGTGGAAAGAATTCTGGAGTGACAGGGTGGCGGAGAGGGGCAGAGGATCTTATAATTATCAGGAATTTCTGAGGAATATCAATTATGTGTTAAAACATTATTCAGATAGCTCCGGCGGATGGAAGACTGATATGGGGAGGATATTTATCAGCAACGGCAGGCCCGACAAGATTGTTACGAGGCGAAGCGTGCAATCCGGCGGGTATTATCAGTTCTGGTATTATTACTCAAGAGGGGTTATTTATATATTCACAGATAAGTTCGGAACGGGTGATTATAGATATTTAAGTACGAGGAATTTCTGAATATATGAAAAAGGCATTCCCAGAAGTCGTTTTAGCTTTTGTTTTTCTCCTGTTATTTTCCTGCGCGGATAGGGATAAGCCGCCTATCCTGAGAAGGGCGCTTCAGACAGAGCCCTCGACTCTTGATCCCGCCTACGCCGTTGATTACAGCTCGGGGCTTATAACTTCACTTATACACTCCAATCTTGTCAGAATTGACCCGAAGGGAAAGGTTTGTCCAGACCTGGCTGAAAGCTGGGAAGTTATAAACGGCGGGAAAGGTTATATCTTTCACCTTGGCCGCGGCCGTTTCTCAAACGGTACGAGAGTAGGAGCGCGCGACGTGCTCTTTTCTTTCAAGCGGCTTCTTTCCCCTTCAACTCTTTCTCCCAGGTGGTGGGTGCTTGCCCCGTTGCAAGGCGCCCGGAATTATCATGAAAATGGTGAATGGAACGCCGAATCTGTGGAAGTTATTAATGATTCCACAGTGGCCCTCCGGCTTGAAAAAAGAGCCTCGCATTTCCTGAGTCTTCTCTCTATGCCCGCCGCCGGAATCGTCTGCCCCGGGCAGATTGGGGAAGAGGGTAAAAGGTACGGCGTTGAACCCCGTGGAAGCGGGCCCTGGCGCCTTTCGCGGTGGGTCCGGAGTGAAAAGATGATTCTCAAACCGAACGATTTTTATGCCGGCGGAAAGGCAGGCATAGAGGGGATATTATTCAGGTTTATTCCGGAAGCTATGACGAGGATAGCTGAATTCGAAGTTGGTAATCTGGATATCTTAAAGATACCCCACGCGGAACTTAAAAGGTGGCGCTCCGCCGGTATGAATCTGGAAAAAACAGAAGAGCTCCGTATTGTATATATAGGATTCAATACACAAAGATATCCATTCGACGACGTCCGTGTAAGAAGGGCTCTCAATATGGCGGTTGATGTGGAAGCTGTAATCGCGAAAGTACTCTTCGGCGCGGGCAGAAAGGCGGTTGGCGTCATTCCTCCCATGCTGAGAAGCGAGCCCCTCGAGTCTGATATCTACAGATACAATCCACAGAAGGCGGAAAGCCTTCTTTGTGAAGCAGGGCTTGAAAACGGCTTCTCAATGGAAATATGGCAGAGGGAAAGTCCCGAGGGAGGGAGAATCTTAGAATGTGTGCAGGCCTATCTGGGGAATATCGGCGTTGACGTAGAGATTGTAACAAGGGATTGGAGCGCTTTCAAGCAGGCTGTGGATCACAAGACCCCGGACGCCTTCTATCTTGACTGGTTTGCCGACTACCCCGACGCGGAAAATTTTATTGCTCCTCTTTTTCATTCTTCCAACACCGGCGGAGGGGGCAACAGAACAGGTTATAAAAATCTTCGTGTGGATTCTCTCATTGACAGAGCTTCCGGCATGCTTGACAGAGATAAGAGGATGAAGCTCTACCATGAAGCTGAAGGGATTATCTACGGCGACGCGCCGTGGATATTTTTGTGGTTTCCTGTCAGGTATGAGGCTGTCTCTGACAGACTGAAAGGATATCATATTCCGGTTATATTCAATGGGCAGCGGTTTCTGGAAGTTTCCCTCTAAGGGGCGGACTCTGATAATGTTTAAATTTATAACAAGAAGAGTAATTCAGCTTATTCCGATCCTCTTCGGAGTAATAACCGTGACATTTCTTATAATGTATATCATACCCGGCGATCCGGTACTTTCGCTTGTAGGAGAAAGATACGATGAGGCGACGATAGAGAAAATGAGGGAGGAGTTCGGGCTTGATAAGCCCCTTCCTCTACAATATGCCGATTATATAGGCAGAGTGGCAAGACTGGATTTCGGCAGGTCATTTATGACAGGCCGGCCCGTTATTGAATCGATAAAGGAATATTTCCCCCGCACACTGGTTTTAGCTTTCACCTCCATGCTGATTGCCGTTGCGGCGGGCGTAGTTATCGGAGCTGTTTCTTCTTTGAAGCGCTTCAGGTGGCTGGGGCGGGGCCTTATGACATTTTCTCTCGTTGGCGTCTCTATTCCGGTATTCTGGCTGGGTCTGCTGCTGATATATCTTTTTGCCATCAAACTTTCGCTCCTTCCGCCCTCGGGATACGGAAATGGTTCACTGAGATATCTGATTCTTCCCGCCGTAACGTTATCTTTTGCCTCTATGGCGACGGTGGCCAGAGTCTCGCGCTCAAGTTTTCTTGACATCTCCTCCGAGGAATTTATAAAGACCGCGAGAGCCAAGGGGCTGAATGAATTTGTCGTTTTCGCGAAACATCTTGTAAGAAACGCGCTTATTCCCGTTATTACTATAGTTGGAACGGATTTCGGGAGTTATCTCGGCGGTTCGGTCCTCACCGAGTCCATATTCGGATGGCCGGGACTGGGCAGACATATAGTACAGGCGATTCTCAAGCGTGATTTTCCCGTTATTCAGGGAGCGGTGCTTTTTATGGCCTTGCTTTTCGTGCTTGTAAATCTCTTGGTGGATTTAAGTTATGGATTTATAGATCCCAGGGTCAGAGTAGAGGGAAAGAGAGGATAGAACCCTTTTTTAGTTTAGCGGATTTTTGAATGCGGGCGGCGTGAATGCCGAAAGAAAGGCAGTAATAATTGATAAAATAATATTTGACATATTCAGCAGGACGGAATAGGTGAGTAATCTGAAAGCTTTTTACAGAAGGTTTTACGGTAATCGTATCGCGTTCGCGGCGCTTATCGTTCTCGCGCTTATAATTACAGCTGGATTGCTCTCCGACGTTATCGCTCCGGCAGGTACGGCGCGTATAGATCTTGACAACTCTCTTCAACCACCATCTCTTGAGCATCCCATGGGGACCGATTCTTTCGGCAGAGATCTTTTCTCCAGGGTTACTCGCGGTTCACGGGTTTCACTCGGGGTGGGCCTTGCCGCGAGAACTATTTCTCTTTTTATCGGTCTTGTAATGGGTGTAATAGCGGGTATTTACGGGGGCAGAATCGATTCAGTAATTATGCGCTTTGCCGATATCACTTTTGCTTTTCCGACACTGCTTCTTCTTGTGGCGATTATGGCTGTCGTAGCACCTGGGATTTCCACACTTATTACGGTTCTGGGGATAGTAGGATGGGCCGCGATAGCCAGATTGGTAAGAGCCCAGGTTATGACTGTAAGAGAAAGGGAGTATGTTCAGGCGGCGGAATCATCCGGAGCGGGCAATCTGTCTCTGGTAATAAGGCATATTCTCCCGCAGTGCTTATCCCCCGTAATAGTCGTATATACGATGGGCCTCGGAATGACGATTATGGCTGAATCGAGTTTGAGCTTTCTCGGTCTGGGAGTCCAGCCCCCTTCGCCGAGCTGGGGCAGAATGATATCGGATGGTATTATATTTATGCGTTCCGCCTGGTGGCTTACGATATTTCCGGGGATCATTCTCTCTTTAACAATTTGCTCGCTGAATCTGGTCGGCGATGGGTTAAGAGACGCGTTTGACCCGAAATATATTTACTCTAAGGGTAAGGAATGAATGGTTGAAGCTGGGTTTTTCTGATCTCAATGGTTATAGCAGGACATTCCCCGGAAATTGGTAAGTATTTTGCTAACAATTCGAGATACAATCAGTTATCAGGATTGGTAAGTGGAATAGGGCTTTCATTGCTGATGAGTGCGGCTGATTGATATTTTCAAAATCCTGGTCAATTCCCCCGGCGAGGGAATTGTACGCTCTGCACCTCGGGCTCGCTCTTTCTGCCCCTTCGGGCCAGAAATCCTTGCCCGCTCGCCCTCCGGAGGGTTTTGAAAATATCAATCAGCCGCATACTGTTACAAATCATCGACTACCTTATAGGTTATAAAAATTGGGGAAACTCCAAAATGGTTATAGCAGTTGACAAACCGGAGCATTCGAGGTTATTTATTGATTTTACAGGAGATATTCCGCCGGGCATGGGGATTATCGAAAAAGAGAGGGAGCTGTCAGGCGATGTCCGGTAATAGTTTCAAGTTACAGGGGATTATGAAAAAACTGCTGTATGATATAAAGGAACTTGTAAATGAAGCTTGCGAGGAACTCGGCGCTGACGACAGCAGGTTTTACTACCTGTCAGTTGAGCCCGGACCGGGAGAATCGGCAAATATAGATGTAAGCAGCGAGAGGGTCTTCGGCCGTGTCATGGAAAAGATGGGTGACGCAAGGGTTTTATCGAGGAGTTTTAATAAAATTGTTTTCAAGACATCATCCGGCATTAAGGTAGCGCTTAAGGTTATAGGAGGCAGGGAAGAAACTCTGTTTTTAGTTGGAGGCAGCGTGGCGAATATCAGGAACGTTCCTTCCCACGGGGGGGAACTTATTACTCAGGCATTAGCCGGAGAGCAGCTTGAGGGATTGATGAGGCGGGGGGACTGGGTTCTAGTAAGACTTCCCGACGGCTATATCGGATGGGTTTATTCGTGGAGTCTTTTGCGGGCGGACCGCCGTGAGATTGAAGAATGGAAGCGCAGCGTTAACGGTATGGTGGAGAGAAATACAGCTGTAGTATATTCACAGGCAGGAGGCGAAGGCGTTAGAGTCTGTGAGCTTGTCGCGGGAAGTTTAGTCAGGATTGACGGGACGGGGAATAACTCTTACAGCGTTACGCTCGCGGACGGGAGAAGAGGATTTGTTGGAATATCAGATATTTCCGATCCTCCGGGCGCGAAAGCTGACAGAGGAAGGTTAATATCCAGGGCCCGGGTCTTCCTCGGTATTCCATATCTATGGGGAGGGACTACTTCCAGGGGATTTGACTGCTCAGGTTTTATAAAGAGGGTTTTTCAGATGGAGGGCGTATCGCTTCCCAGAGACAGCGACCTTCAGTATGAAGTTTCAGAGAAAGCAGTTCCCGGAGAAAGCAGGGGGGCTGAGCCCGGTTCTCTCTTTTTCTTCCGCGAGGCGGGCAGAATATCTCATGTAGCCCTTTCTACAGGCTCCGGGAGGTTCATTCACGCTAGAGGAGAGGTAACCCCCGGAAGCCTGATAGAGTCCGATAAATACTTTGACAGAGAGTTGGCGGAGTCTTTTTTCTCCTCGAGGAGCGTTATTTCTGATTAAAATAATTTTAAGTCAGTTAAAAAAAAGTTAAGAAAAAATTAAAAAAAAGTTAAAAAAAGGGTTGACAGAGTTCATTTACTGGTTTAGCTTTGCCTGCAAATTAATAGAGTAGCAGTTTGCGGGGTTTTGGAAGGGGGTATGCAGTAAGAATTTTGATGGTTTTTACCATCAGGAGTTGAAAGAAGGGTGTTCGCGCGGTCGCGCGGGCGATCCGGTTTAAACAGACTATTGAAAGGAGGGATGAATTAAGTAGCGTTTCTAAACGCATCTTAGAATCTCAAAAATGAATTCGCGTTAATTGTATGTAGCTAACCGTTTGCTGAAAACGGTGATATAGAATCTTTTTTAGCTTGGAATTTTCCGAAAGGGAAAAATCCTTACAGGAGGCTAAAATGAAAAAGTTTTTCAAGATTACTCTGGCCGCCATCATGATTGCTGCTGTAGCAGTACCCGCGATGGCAACAGAAAGCAGACTCAACGCCTTAGGTGACGTTGACAATTATATAGAGGATGATGCTAACATCTTTAAATGGCCCGCCACACTGCCCTCTTACGCCAATCTCGTGATAGTCGATTTGGAAGCCGGAGAAGGCGTCTACGGCACGTATGGTTTTATCTATGGCCTCGGCGAATACGGAGATTATGGAACCATAGGACTGTTCTTTATGGAAAATACACACGGTCCTAATGATATCATGGGTGGTATGTCTTTATGGTTTAACTCCGATGTTTTTAGTTCTACCCTTGACAACAAGTATAGCCTCGTCTATGCCTATGAGATGGATAAGATGGCCCTTGGTTTTAAATTCAGCAGGGCCAGCGCAAGCATGCTTTACGATGACGGCACGAATGAAATGGATGAAACCCAAGCTTATACCACAATAGGCGCGAGTTTCCGCATGGACATAAACGATGAGATGTACGCCGATATCGGTTTTGACTACACGATGGCTTCTTGGACGGTTGAAAATGACCCCGCAGAACCATATGGCGATCTCAGCGCTGACCCAGGTAGAAAGATGGAGTTTAACGGCAGGCTCTTCTATGAGTATAGTGAAACTATTACATTTATTCCATACATAGGATTTACTACTCAGGAATACAATCTGGAAGCGGATGACAACGATCTTTACATTTCGGGTGAAGAAATGACAGGTATAAAGGCTATGAGTTTCGATCTCGGTATGGCCGCGAACTTTGAAGTCAACGAAGACAATATGTTAATCTTCGGTATCGAGCCGTTCAAGTATATGAAGGTTGAGCCTTCAGTTTATGAAGATGGTTTTAACGGAAGCTTTGAACTGACTGGGACTATCATGCCCCGTTTCCTTCTGGCTCTAGAAACTGATGTAAAGGAATGGCTGACAGTACGTACAGGATGTTATAAATCATTAGGCAAGATGAAGTATACGTATGATGATGGAACAAATGAAGAGACATATGAAGCTACCGAGGCGCCTTTCGACTGGCATCTCGGTCTCGCTTTTCACGTAAGCGATTTTGATATCGACTGCGTGCTTGCCAAGGAGACACCTTTTGTTCTTGGTAACTGGCTGACAGGTTATGATGAATACGACCAGCATGTCATTACCAAAATGACCGCTGTATATCATTTCTAATCGGACGGTCAGTTTAGCTTAAAAGAGGCGGGGGGCATTTTTTGCCTCCCGCTTTTTTATTCTTCCGCAAAATAAACTAAAGCTTCCCCTCAGGCGGAAGAACTTACAGCGCCCGCTGTTTATAAGAAGAATATTAGTAACTGAAAACCTTTTATCCGGTTTTTTCAGCCGTGTTTTTTAATGATAAATATCACACCCCCTTTTGACCTTGCAGCCCTTGTGGCCTGTAACTTGCTTGGTTTCATAGGCAGTTTAGCGTTGATGCGCTGCCGTCACGTTGACTTCAGTCGGCATATGACATGCCTTAAGGTCCAGAGTGGGGCAGCGGCGCCGGGTGGAAGCTGTTGAGCCAGAGGTAATACATTGTATTTTTTCTACTATATTCCGGTCGGCCTTGATATACAGGTTACAAAAAGGGTGTTTGTTACCAGGTTTTTTGTGGCAATATCTCTTATTATATTTATTATCTCGAAGTATGTGCCGTATGGCGGCGTCTGGAATCCGGCAAACCTGCTCTTTTTTCCCTCAAACCCGTCAATTGCCTCGGCTGTAACACACGCGTTTGTGCATCTCGGGTGGATGCATATCGCTGGAAACATGGTTTATCTCGTTATCTTCGGAAGACCGCTTGAATCTAAGCTTGGAGCGGGAGGGTTTTTCGCCGTTTTTGTTCTCTCGGCCGTGGCGGGTGCGTATACACATCTGGCCCTCGCGAGGCATTTTATGCCTTCACTACTGGTCAACCCTGTGGGCGGGGCCTCCGGGGCTACTTCGGGGATTCTGGGGGCGTTTATGATACATTTCTATTACAGCCGTATAAAAGTCGCCTATTGGGTTTTTATGCCGCTTCAGCTTATAAATAAAGCCGGAAAGACAGCTGTCCCCGTGGTTTTAGCCGTTATGTTCTGGCTGCTTTATCAGGGGGTATACGCGCTCTTGCAGTTTGGTGCCGGCAGTGCGGCTGTAGCCTACGGCGTGCATATAGGGGGATTTATCTGTGGTATGGGAGTGGCCGTCCTGTTCGGGGGTTTGCGGTCCGCCCGCTGTGAGAGACACCTCGTGAAGGCGAGAAGACACTTTCGCAGAGCAGAGTGGTTTTCCTCGCAGGGTGAATATCTAAGCTATCTTGAAGATTCCTCTTCCGACCCGGCGGTTCAAGCTGAGGCCGCGAGAGCTTTTCTGTGCACAGGCAGCAGAGCTGAAGCCGCCGGTCATTTTGCCTCCGCGGTTAAGTTGTTCAAGGAAAGAGGGGAAAGAGATATCGCCGAAGAAACCTTTGTTCAGGCCGCGAAAAGTATACCATTGTTTAGAATGGAGGAAAAGTTCTACCTGGATATGGCATTCAGCCTTGAAAGGTCGCTTAAATTCTACAGCGCCAGCAAGGTTTACAAAAAATTTATCGATATATATCCATTATCCGAGAGTGTCCCTCTGGTCCTTATGCGGCTGGCCGGGATATACAAGGGGAGACTCGAGGAGCCCGGCAAAGCGCTGGAGTATTATAAAAGGATTCTGAAAGAGTACCCCGGGTCGGAATGGACAGGTTTCGCGGGACGTGAGCTTGAAAAACTGTGTAGGGGTAATCTCGTCAGCGTTTTGCCGTGAACTGAATGTTAGAATATTTACAGAAGGCGGGGGCTAATATCTGTCAGCGGCAGAGCTGTCAATTAGAATAGGCGGTTAATTTCTATACGGAAAAAATTTTTAATCCCGGTGAAATTTCAGATAAATAGTTCTTCACAAATTCCTGAAATTAATTTAGATTAGACTGTATAAAACAGTTTGAATCAGCCTTGTTGTTCTGATAATGTGTAGGTAGTGACCGGGAGGTGCGGAATGGGAAGTTCTGGGTCGTCACTAAGGGAACTTAGAATAAAAGGTTATCTCAGGGGTATGGAGAGAATGGGGGATATTGATCTTCTTTCTCTTGTTCTCGGGAATCGGGGAGGATGTTCGGGCGGAATGACGGCTCAGAGACTCTTCGACCGTTTCGGCGGTCTTCGGGACATTGAGAAGACCGGAGTGAAAGAGCTAATGGGGATTATGGGTATCGGCAGGGTAGCCGCTATCCGGCTGAAGGCGTCTTTCGAACTTGGCCGGCGGTGTTTGATATCCGTAAAAGAGAAGGAGATACGGAGAATAAGTTCCCCCGCGGATGTCGCGGAATTGATGATCCCCGAGATGAGTTCTTTTGACAGAGAGCATTTCAGAGCGCTTTTGCTCAACACGAGGAATGGAATTCTCAAAATAGTAACAGTAGCGGTAGGTTCTCTCAATGCCGCTCTGGTTCATCCGAGAGAGATATTCAAAGAGGCAGTGATATCAAGCTCCGCGGGGATAATAGTAGTGCATAATCATCCAACGGGCGACCCGGAGCCCAGCTGTGAAGACAAAGATCTGACAGAAAGGTTCGCGCGGTGCGGTAAATTGATGGGGATAGAACTTATAGATCACGTGATTATAGGCGGAACCGATTTTGTAAGTATGAAGGAAAGAGGATTTATATCTTTTTGAAAGGAAAAAAAAGTGTTTATCAATAATATAAGCCAATATTTTTCAAACGATCTGGCAATTGACCTGGGTACGGCAAACACTCTCGTATTTCTGAAGGGAAGCGGAATTGTATTGAATGAACCTTCAGTCGTGGCTATGGATCAGAAGACCGGTAAAGTATACGCCGTAGGCATCGAAGCCAAATCGATGCTCGGCAAGACACCCGATCATATCGTTGCCGTAAGACCGATGAAAGACGGCGTTATAGCTGATTTTGAGGTTACCGAAGTGATGCTTCGGGAGTTTATACGGAAATCCCTTAAAAAGCGATTCTTTATAAGACCCAGAATAGTAATAAGTGTCCCCTCCGGGATTACAGAGGTGGAGCGCCGCGCGGTAATAGATTCAGCTAAGAACGCCGGCGCGAGAGCGGTATACCTGGTTTCCGAGCCCATTGCCGGCGCTATAGGAGTCGGGCTGCCTGTTGATAAGCCCTCGGGCAATATGGTGATAGATATCGGCGGGGGTACAACGGAGATAGCTGTTATAGCACTTAACGGAATCGTTACCGACATATCGATACGTATCGGCGGAGATAAGATGGATGAAATGATAGTTCAGCATATAAAAAAGAAGTACAACCTTCTGATAGGTGATCAGACAGCTGAAAATATCAAGAAAGTTATAGGTGCCGCAACAGATGTAAGTGAGGAGAAGAAGATGGAAGTGAAGGGGCGTGATCTTGTCTCTGGCATTCCCAAGACACTCAGTATTTCCAGCCTTGAGATATCGGGAGCCCTTTCAGAACCGCTCGGCAGGATTATTTCCGCTCTCAAAACAGCTCTTGAAAAAACTCCTCCGGAGCTCGCCGCCGACATCGTGGACAGAGGGATCGTAATGATGGGAGGGGGAGCGCTCCTTAGAGATCTTGGAATAATGCTTAAGAAAGAAACTAATTTGCCTATAAATACAGTTGAGGACCCGCTAACCTGTGTTGTTCTGGGGAGCGGCAAGATACTAAGTAATCTACAAAAGTATGAAAAGATCATAATGAAGAGTTCCCGGTTTTAAAATGGCTATTTTCTCATTTCTTTTTAATAAACATCTCGACAAGTCCATTCTTGTTATATCAATTGCCGCTTCGCTCTTACTGCTTGGCCTGGAAGAGGACAACAAAGTTAATTCCGCCCGAAAGATAAGCTCATTTCTGCTTGCTCCTGTTGAAGAAATTGATAAATACTTCGTTGATATTGCCAGGTTGAGGGATGAGAACGACAAACTGCGTGAGATTCTCGCCGCTCTCTACTACGAGCGCGGTAAACTGCTCCAGTTTGAGAGAGAAAAGAAGAGGATGAGAAAATTACTGAATTTTAGAATGGAATCACACTACAGATTTCTTCCGTGTGAAATAGTTTCAATGTCTTCCAACAGGTTTCATCATTCTGTTACGATTGACAGAGGAAGTGGTGATGGAGTCGTAAAGGGTATGCCCGTATCGGGTTATAGGGGTATTGCTGGAAGGGTGACGCAGGTATTTCCCTCTTCATCCAGGGTTATTCTGATTAATAACAGATCTCTCTCCATCAGCTGTCGTGATAGAAGAAGCAGAGTTGTCGGAATTCTGAAATGGGATCGCGGCAGGTATTTCAATCTCGATTTTATAGGAAGCGAAGAGGACGTTATTGTTGGAGACACACTTGTGACAAGCGGTCTCGGCAAGGTTTTCCCCCGGGGGTTTCAGGTGGGGGTTGTGCGTCAAGTAAGAAAGGGAAAAGGGCGGATCTCAAAAGATGTAACCGTAGTCAGCATGGTAGATCCCGGCAGACTTGAAGAGCTGTTTGTAATAATGAGCGGCAAGGAATGGGATTACAGAAGAATTTCGCGGGAACTGGGAAAATTGAAGAATGGTGCTGAATGAAAGAAGGATGGCTTTACATACTGAGGATAGTTTTTGTCTCGATTGTCGCTTTTGTCCTTCAGGTGACCATAGTAAATGAAGTCTGGCCGGGCAAAGCCTCTCCCGACCTTGTTTTTATCGTACTCCTGCTCATTATTATCGACAGAGGGCCGGTTACAGCTGTGGTGGCGGGTTTCCTGCTCGGCTTCCTGCAGGATCTGGGGAACGCTTCTTTTTTAGGTATGAACGCTCTCGCCAATTCAGTTGTCGCCTATGGTGTTTCACGACTTGGGCGTGATTATTTACCCGAAGCGGTAGTCTTTAGAATGTTTCTCTTTTTCTCGGCTTATCTTGTCAAATCGATTATCGTTCTCAATATAACAGAATCTTTTTCTTTTATACGGGTGATCTCGTTTTTCTTCAGATTTTCTGTTCTTTCCGCGGTATATACGGCCTTGATAGCAGTTTCCCTGTGGAAGTTTATACAGCTTGTAAGCGAAAGGGTGGTGCGCCCAGGTGGCGGGTATTGATTTTAAGTCCGGATCACTTCCGGAGTATCGGAAAAAAGTAATCTATTTCATCGTTGCGGTTATTTTCGCGATATTTACTCTAAAGCTTTTCTATATGCAGGTAAGCAGGCACGATTATTACAGAAAACTTACAGTGTCAAACAGAATCCACAGAGAGCGTATTATCGCTCCGCGGGGCGTTATAAGAGATGAAGAAGGGAAAAAACTCGTTGTTGATATACCACGTTATCAGATCAGCGTTTCTCCCGGCAGAGCGGCCGGGAAAACCCCAGAACTTAAACTTGCCTGCGGGTGGTTCGGAGTAGATGAAGAGCTCTTTTTCAAGCAATTTTCAGCATGGAAAGAGAAATATCCTGACGGCAGGGAGATGATTTTCATCAAGGTTGCCGACAAAGAACAGATTTCCATTCTGATGGAAAACAGAGAGCTTTTTCCTTTCTTCAATCTCGTGATGAAACATCATCGGCAATATCCTCATGGGAGTCTCGCGGCGCATATTCTTGGACATATCGGGGAGGTAACAGACAAAGAGGTTAGCAAATCAAAAGAACTGTTATCCGGTGATGTGATGGGAAGAATGGGTGTGGAAAAAGTCTATGATGATTATTTGAGAGGCAGGGACGGGGTCAGACTAATTGAGAAGAGCGCCGGAGGCACCCGCGTAAGCGAATATGCCGGGCAAATGGAAGGATGGGGAAATATCAGCCCCCGCATGCCGATACCCGGAGATGATCTCTACCTTACCATAGGTATGGATATGCAGAATAAAGTGGAAGAACTTCTTGATGGGAGGAAGGGAAGTATAGTTGTCATGAACCCCGGGAATGGCGAAATTCTGGCGGCCGCGAGTTATCCGACTTTCGACCCTAATCTTTTTTCCTCAGGGGTTTCAGGTAAGAGATGGCGGCAGTTAAACGATGATCCCGACAAACCTCTCTTTAACCGCTCCGTTCAGGCCGAATATCCGCCGGGTTCCGTGTTCAAGCCGGTGGTTGGTTACGCGGCTCTTAATAATAAGTTGATTTTTAACGATATAGACTTTCAGCCGTGCGGCGGCGGTTATCAATTCGGAAATAGATACTTCAAATGCTGGAAGAGGGAAGGGCACGGAAGATTAAATCTGACAGAAGCAATTATGTACTCTTGCGACACCTATTTTTATCAGCTTGGAGAGGCTCTTCCGGTTGACGAAATTGCCACAGCGTCGAGATTGTTCGGGCTCGGCCGGAAATGCGGTGTGGATTTACCGGGAGAAGCGAGGGGGATAGTCCCTGACAGGAATTATTATAACGGACGTTTCGGCAAGGGAAAATGGACCAGGGGCCATCTATTAAATTTAGCTATAGGGCAGGGCGATCTTCTGTCCACTCCTGTTCAGCTCTGCCTTATGACCGCGATTATAGCAAACGGCGGGAAAAAGGTGTTTCCTCATTTTGTTAAAAAAATAGTGGATAATGACGGTGAAGTTGTCTACCGAGGCGACGGGAGGTCTATCCAGCTGAAAGAGATCAATCGCCGGCATTTAAACAGAATAAGGGAGTCTTTGGAAAAAGTAGTGTCGGCTCCTGAGGGGACGGGGAGGTTTTCGCGTGTGCCGGGGGTAAGGTCCGCCGGTAAGACAGGGACCGCTCAGAATCCTCACGGTGAAGATCACGCGGTTTTTATCGCTTACGCGCCGGTTGAATCTCCTCGTTTGGCCATCGTGGTAATCCTTGAGAACGCGGGACATGGAGGCGTTGAAGCAGGGCCGATTTCCAGGGAAATAATGTCATTCTATTTTGGCTTATCAGCTGAAAGAGAAGAGGATGGTAAATAAAGATAGATTTATTAAGATAGCGTTCGATGCGCGCGTTTTGATGGTCGGTAGTAAGGCGTCGAGGCAAGAGGGAAGGCAGCTTTGAACAGTAAATTTGTTGAAAATATAGATTGGATATTGATAGTTGTAACTCTGGTTCTTATAGGTTCGGGGCTTCTGAATCTCTATTCAATAGGATATATCCCCGCTGACCTGCAGGATACCATGGCTTCCGGGGAATCTCATTTTTTCGAAAAGCAATCCTTGTGGGCCCTGCTTGGCGTTGTTGTTTTGATTCTTGGCGTGCTTATACCCTTTAAATATTACGAGGTAATGTCTTACCCGATCTATTTTGTAAGTTTGGCGCTGCTGTTATTTGTTCTGTTCTTTGATCCCTCCAGAGGATCGAGCCGGTGGATAACAATAGGAGGCATGAGACTTCAGCCGAGTGAGATCATGAAAATAGCGGCAATCTTTCTTCTCGCGAAATACCTTTCCGCCAAGGGGAAGGACCCGAACCGCTTGCGTGTTATTGCCGTAGCTGTAATGATAATTGCTGTCCCGTTTTTTATTATAATCAAACAGCCCGATCTTGGGACGGCTCTCGTTTTTCCGGCTCTGCTTCTTCCGGTATTATACTGGCGCGGTCTGGATGAGGGTATAATGCTTCTTTTTATTACCCCCGTTGTGAGCGCGTTTCTGACTGTTTACAGTGAATCTTCCCTTAGCAGCGGTGATTATCCTTTCCCGCTTTTGGTTTTCTTTTTGATAATACTGGTGATTGCGTACAGGAGGAGGCACAGGATTTTTCAGAGTATTATGCTTGTCGGGATCAACCTTTTTGTTATGCTTACAGTTCCCGGCATAATAGGGCGCCTCGAGATATATCAGCAGAAGAGGATACTGGCCTTTTTCCGTCCTGAATCTGACATACTGGGAATGGGCTGGCAGGTCTACCAATCAAAACTGGCGATTGGTTCGGGTGGATTTACGGGGAAGGGGTTTCTTGAAGGAACGCAGAAGATGCTTGAATTTCTTCCCGAAAGGCATTCTGATTTTGTATTTTCAGTACTCTCCGAGGAGTTGGGGTTTATTGGCAGTGTTGTAATAATAGGGCTTTTCGGGATTATGATTTACCGTATTCTGTTTTTAGCGGTTAAGACAAAGAGCAGGTTTGGATCCCTCGCGGCGGTTGGAATTTCAGCGTACTTTATATTTCATTGTGTTATAAATATAGGGATGACAATAGGACTTGCCCCGGTAACGGGTCTTCCGCTTCCTCTTATAAGTTACGGAGGAAGCTCTATGCTGACAAGTTGTTTTCTAATAGGAGTCGCTTTGAATTTTGGAATGCGTTTTAACGAGTATTAGAAAGGATCTTTTGAAAGAATCTACTAATTATATTCTTGACCTTGCCTCCGTACGGAGCGTTCAGTGCGATGTTTACGTAGAGGATTCTGCCGGCATTGAAATTGAAACGCACAGGGGAAACGTCGAGTCTGTGGATAAATACAGAGAGAGAGGAATAGCGATACGCCTCGTTAAAGACGCCGGGGCCGGATACGCGTTTACAAGTGACCTTTCATTCTCTTCTTTAGACTCCATGTTCGAGGAAGCATTAGTTATAGCGCGGAACAGCACTCCTCTTGATGAAGATATTCTGGCGGACCCGCAGCCTTCGGAAGCAGACGGGAATTTGGATCAGGATGACCTTTCTCGAGACGCGGTAGAGGGGAGAATCGAAGATGTAATAAAGATGGAAGAAGCGGCCTTTGATTTCAGCGGTTCTATAGTAAATACCGACCGGGCTGGATATTTTGAAGAGAGCAGTATAATAACTGTCAGCAGCAGCCGCGGATTTACAAGAGAAGAGAAAAGAGGCAGCTGCTCAACTTTTATTTCGGCTATTTCAAAACGGTCCGGAGAGACACGCAGCGGCTGGGCCTGGGGACAGTCGCCGAGCCCGGATGGAATTGACTTTGCCGGTATCGGCAGGAAGGCCGCCGAAAGATCTTTAAATCTACTGGGTAGCAGGAAAATACCCGGCGGAAGGTATCCGACCCTGTTCAGTCAGCTGGCTTTTATAGATATCCTCGGATTTCTGGGGGATATTCTTTCAGCGGAAATGGTGATTAAAGGTATTTCCTGTCTTTCCGGGAAATTGAACAAGATGATCGCCCCGAAATTTCTATCTATTGTTGATGATCCGTTCTTGAAAGGGGGATGTTTCAATTCACGGTTCGATGACGAAGGGGTGTCGCGGAGAAGATATGAAATCATAAAATCGGGCAGATTGAAAGGGTATTTACATACTGTTATGACATCGAGAAAAATGAAAGTAACTTCAGCCGGGAACGCTTTCCGTTCCTCCTTTAAGGCTGTACCCGGGCCCGGCGTGACCAATTTCTATATTGAACCCGGGGATAAGAGCAGCCGTGATATTATGTCGGGATTATCAGAGGGAATATATGTTCAGAGCATTATGGGAATTCACACGGCGGATTCGATATCGGGTGATTTTTCAGTCGGTATCAGCGGGAGTTACATAAAATCGGGAAATGTCCACTGTCCAATATGCGAAATGACAGTCAGCGGTAATATTCTCGACGTCTTATCAGGTATTACATGTATTGCGAATGATCTGGTATTTGCGGGGTCTTCAGGGTCGCCCTCGATACTTGTAAGCGGGTTAAGCGTGAGCGGAAAATAAGAAAGGGAGAAATAAATGCATCCGGTGTTGATAGAAATTGGATTTCTTAAAATTTATTCATACGGATTCATGCTCGCGCTGAGCTTCTTCGCGGGCATACTTCTGGCCGCGGCGAGAGCGAGAAGAAGGGGAGTCTCATCCCATTTGATATACGATCTGAGTATAGTCCTGATAATAGGAGCTGTGGTGGGATCAAGGGGGCTGTACATTATTACTCATCTGGATAATTATAACGGTATTCTTGATATGTTTGCTCTGTGGGAAGGGGGCGCTGTATATTACGGAGGGTTGATACTGGCGGTAGCGGGCGCGTTGATATATCTCAGGATCAAGAAAACCTCTTTCCTTAAAGTAGCTGATATTATATCTCCCTCGATAGGTATTGGAATATTCTTTACAAGGATCGGCTGTTTCTTAAGCGGCTGTTGTTTTGGGCATCCAACTACCTGCTCTGCGGGTGTTGTCTTCCCGCATCATTCTCCGGCCGGTTATCAATATCCGGATATTCATATTCATCCCACCCAATTGTATTCTTCCGCCTATGGGCTTATAATATTTATTCTGCTTATCCTCGTTGAAAAAATAAAGTTGGCGGAGGGTTCACTTTTCGGTTTCATGTTTGTTTTTTACGGAATAGCGAGGTTTTTTATAGATTATTTCAGGTATTATGAAGAGTCTGCCATGGTTGGTCCATTTACATTCAATCAATTGATAAGTATAGGGCTTGTTGCGGCCGGGGCGGGTTTCATAATAGCTGTTAACTCGAGAAATAAAAAAAGGGTTGAGAGCTATAATTAGAATTGGTTTAATGATCTCAGTGTGAGCGGCGATTTCCGCGCGATGTTCACATAAAAGAGTTCTAAACGGGTTTTAATCGGAGTATTTCAAATAATACTTTGATTTCGGAGGGGATGGGTCGGGACGTGAAGGGAACAGGACTTTTTAAAGATTTTATCTCATTTGCTGCTTCTTCTGTATTTATCAACAGATGTCTCGTCTGTGAGAGGCCGGTTAATCAAGAGGACCATTCTTTTTATCTTCCCGGCCCTATCCCGCGGGGATGGCCCCGAGAGACCCTGTCTTTCTTTCAGAATCAATTCATTTTCAAGACGATTGGAGGCATATGCTTATCAGCCGGGGTGTTATGTGACGATTGCTGGTTGAAACTAATTCCCGCCGCGGAGTATCCAGTTGCCGCTATAGACGATATTCCGATAATTGCTCCATTCAGAACCTGTGAAATCCTTCTTAAAATTATAAGGTATTTGAAATTCTCGGGCGGGAAATCAGCCGCGGAACCTCTTTCATGGTGGATGGCAAACGCGCTTAAAAACTACTTTCACGATGTTGCAGATTCTGCTCTGACTGAACTGCTTGTCGTGCCCGTGCCTCTTCATAAATCAAGAAGAAGACGCAGGGGTTACAATCAGGCGTCTCTTCTGGCTTCCAGGGTAAGCGCGGATTTAAGATGCTCTTTCAGAACCGATCTTCTTGTGAGAGTAAAGAATACTAAAAGCCAGTCAAGACTCAATGCCTCGAGCCGGAAAGAAAATGTGCGCGGCGCTTTCTATATGACGGATAGAGTGGAAAGGGGCAGTGTGGACCTTGTTCTTGTAGATGACCTTGTCACTACAGGCGAGACCGTTCGGGAATGCGTAAAGGTTCTCAGAAGAAACGGGGTTTCGGCCGTAAGCGTGCTTTCCGCCGGGGCCTCCAAGGCATGTTTTAAATAGATTAGAAGGGCCGGATAGAAACTAAATATCAATTCCACTTATCAATATGGGTAATTACTTAATAGTTATGCCGTTACTAAAATGTTGCCCTGATTTTTTGGGAAAGTCCTGTAAATATTTTGTTGAAGATAGAAGGCGGTTATGTTTCAATACTCTATATGACCTGCCGCCCGTATTATTCGGCCGGATTCTGTTGAATATTTTAGCGGGTTTTTTATAACACGGGTGGCTTCATAGTTGACGGGGTTGTAGAGAGTATAGATTTGTGATATTTGAAAGATTTAAGAGGAAGGGGGATAGATATGCTGGTAACGAACAAAGAGCTTCTTGAAGAGGCCAGTAAAGGAAAATATGGAGTTGGCGCTTTCAACATTAATAACATGGAGTTTGTTCAGGCTATAACTGAAGCTGCCGCGGAACTAAACAGCCCGGCGATAATAGCAGTTTCGGAAGGCGCCATAAAGTATGCCGGTTTTGAGAATTTGGTTGCCATGGTAAATATAGCGGCTAAGGGGGATAATACACGATTCTCGCTGCATCTCGATCACGGTAAGGATATGGATGTAATTGAAAGATGTATTGAAAACGGATTTACCTCTGTAATGATTGACGGATCGCATTTGCCGTACGAAGAAAATGTCGCGGTTACCCGTGAAGTTGTTAAGAAAGCCGGTTCAAGGGGGATTTCCGTGGAGGGCGAACTCGGTCAACTGGCCGGTGTGGAGGATAATGTTTCTGTTTCTGAGCAGGACGCGAAATTCACCGATCCTGATGAAGCCGCCCGGTTCGTTGAGAGCACTGGTGTCGGTTCTCTGGCGGTAGCGGTCGGCACTTCCCACGGCGCCTATAAATTCAAAGGTGAGCCGAGACTCGGGATGGATAGACTGAGCGATATAGCGTCAAAGGTGTCTGTTCCGCTGGTTCTTCACGGAGCGTCCGGAGTTAACAGAGAGCATGTGGAAATCGCGAACAGGTTCGGGGCTGATATCGGGGACGCGAGAGGTGTCCCGGATGACGCTATAAAAGAGGCTGTGAAGAGGGGGATATCCAAGGTTAACATAGATACCGATATGAGGATCGCTTTTACAGCTTTTATTAGAAAGAAGTTTTCTCTGGATCCCGACATTTTTGATCCAAGAAAGTATCTCGGAGCGGGAAGGGACGCCATAGCAGAGGTTGTAAAAACGAAAATCAGGTTGTTCGGCAGCGAAAATAAGATAGGGTAGTATTTAATTTTAATCTGAGGAGGATAAAATGGCGATTAAAGTAGCCATAAACGGCTTTGGAAGAATTGGAAGGTTTGTCATGCGCGGTCTGGCAAATGACAAGCGGTTCAATCTTGTTGCTGTTAATGATCTTACTGATAATAAAACTCTTGCTCATCTTTTAAAGTACGATTCCATGCACGGAAGGTTCCCCGGTAACGTAAAGGCTTTGAAGTCCGGTCATATCAGGGCTGGAAACAGGAAGTTCAAGGTTTATTCAGAACCCGATCCAGCTGACCTGCCTTGGAAGAAACATGGAGTTGATGTGGTTATTGAATCAACCGGACTGTTCAGAAAGAGGGAAGCCGCCGCGAAACATCTTAAGGCGGGAGCGAAAAAGGTTGTCATTTCAGCACCTTCCAAAGATCCGGATATAATGATAGTGATGGGAGTAAATCACAAATCTTACAGAAAAAGCCGGCATCACATAATTTCCACCGCTTCCTGTACTACAAATTGCCTTGCTCCCATAGCCAGTGTTTTGAACAATAAATTCGGTATATCAAACGGATTGATGACGACTATACATTCCTATACAACTGATCAGAATATCTTGGACGGCCCCCACAAGAAGGATTTGAGGAGAGCCAGATCCTGCGCCGTGTCCATAATCCCGACCAGTACGGGCGCCGCTGAAGCGGTCGGAGTTGTTATGCCTGAACTTAAAGGGAAACTGGATGGTATGGCTGTGCGTGTTCCAACCGCCGACGGTTCTCTTGTGGATCTGACTGTAACTCTTAAGAAAAGAACTACAATCGCGAAATTAAATCATGCCGTTAAGCTTGCCGCCGCAAGATCAATGAGAGGTATAATTGAATACTGTGAGGATCCGATTGTATCTGCTGATGTTATAGGTAATCCTCATTCTTCAATCTTTGATCCGGGCGCCACAATGAGCGTGACGCCGAAGGTGTTTAAGATTCTTACCTGGTACGATAACGAGATCGGCTACGCGATGCGTATGGTTGACATGATAAGATTGATAGGGAAGAAATAATTGTAATTTTATGGAGGAAACATTTTGAATCTCAAGACATTAGCCGATTTGGATCTTCGCGGCAAAAGAGTCCTTATGAGAGTTGATTTCAATGTTCCCCTTTCAAAGGATGGAGATGTGGCCGATGATACAAGGATACGGTCGGCACTGCCCAGCATTGAATATGTTGTTGATAACGGAGCGTCCCTTGTATTAATGTCTCATCTCGGCAGGCCGGGCGGCGAGAAGAATCCCTCAATGAGTCTGAAGGTTGTAGCGTACCGGCTTGCGGAGCTTACGGATCATCCTGTAAAATTTGTGGAAGATTGTATTGGAGACTCCGTTGTCAATAAGATTTCCGGTCTGAAAGAGGGAGAAATACTTCTGCTGGAAAATATGAGATTCCATAAGGAAGAAAAAGAGAATGACCCCATGTTCGCGAAACGGATTGCCCGCTGGGGTGATCTTTACGCTAATGATGCTTTCGGTACAGCGCACAGAGCCCATGCTTCGACTGTAGCGGTGCCGCGGAATTTTGTAAGTAGAGTGGCGGGGTTTCTCCTTGAAAAGGAACTTACGGTTCTTGAGGGGCTTATCGATAATCCCGCTTATCCCTTTGTCGCCGTGCTCGGAGGAGCAAAAGTATCCGGAAAGATCGGCCTTGTCAGCAATCTTCTTAATCATGTTGACCGTCTTATTATAGGCGGAGGAATGGCTTTTACCTTTTTAAAAGCTGTCGGACTTGAGATTGGGAATTCGCTCCTGGATGAGGAGTATCTTCCCCTTTGCAGGGATCTTATGGAAAAAGACAGCAAAGCGCGGGAGAAAAAAATATATCTGCCGGTCGATTGCCTCGTCGCGAGGGAGATTCATGAAGATAGCGAAGTTAAGCTGGTTTCCACCGGGGATATCCCGAAAGGATGGACGGCCGTGGACATTGGCGAGAAATCAGTAGATCTGTTTTCGGAGGAATTGAACAAAGCCCGCACGGTTTTCTGGAATGGACCTATGGGGATCTTCGAAATAGATAATTTCGCCCGCGGGACCGAAGGGATTGCCAGAAAGGTGGCGGAAATAACTGATTCCGGGGCGAAGACTGTTGTGGGCGGCGGGGATACTGTTTCAGCCCTGAACAAGAATCATCTTTCCGACAGGATATTTCATATTTCCACCGGCGGCGGCGCTTCACTCACTTTACTGGAAGGAGGTGAGCTGCCGGCCGTAGAAGTACTGGAGAAGAAAAATAATTAGAATCAACCGCGTGTAATCATGCTTATGTTCCGGTTACGCGCTGATTTCAAGGGTGAACGGGATTTAAACCCTATATAGTATGTAAGGAGTTAAAAAAGTATACCTTGCCCTTAGGCTTGCAGCCGGTGTTTTCCGGAGAGTTGAAAGATAATTTAACAACATTCTATTTAAACATTGAAATTTAGTTTGCGTAGTATTTGTCGAGGGGGATTTGATGAGAAAGAGCGTAGTTGCCGGTAATTGGAAAATGAACATGAATAACAAAGAGGGCGCCCGGCTCGCAGGTGAGATTGTAAACGGACTTAAGGACGGGTTTGATTGTGAAGTTGTTCTTTTCCCATCTTTTACAACTATTCCTTCAGTTCTCGATGTCGTCCGGGGATCTTCGGTGTCTGTTGGCGGGCAGAACCTCTATTCTGAAAGCAGCGGGGCTTTTACGGGTGAAATATCCGCGGATATGCTTAAAGCGCTGGGCTGCGAATATGTTCTTGTAGGTCATTCCGAAAGAAGGCATATTTTCGGTGAGGATTCAGCAGTACTTTCGAAGAAATTAAGAATTGCCCTCAAATACGGGCTGTCGCCCTTCTTTTGCGTGGGGGAGCTCCTTGAGCAAAGAGAAAGCGGTATAGCGGATGATGTGGTGGAGAAGCAGCTGCGGGAAGTATTAGAAGGGTTGGATGACAGTGAGATCTCAAGGGTTAAAATAGCTTATGAGCCTGTCTGGGCAATAGGGACCGGAAAGACAGCAACAGCTTCTGACGCGGCGGATATGCATTCACTTATAAGAGAAGTGGTAGAGAATATTTTCAGCAGTGTGATTTCACAGCGGATGATTATCATGTACGGCGGAAGCGTTAAACCCGCAAACGCCGCTGAACTAATCAAAGAAAAAGATATTGACGGTGCCCTCGTTGGCGGCGCGGCTCTGAAAGCCGATTCATTTCTTGAAATTATTCGTCAGTCGGTAAGATAAAGACAGAGTGCTTTCTTTTTCTCAAATTGATAATTTAATTGACTGAAGCCCTTCTATTAATTAAAATACAGTTGAGAGAAAGTTGGTGAATAATGCTTTTTAGTTTATTTGTTGGAATTCATGTCATAGCATGTGTATTGCTTATTATTGTTGTGCTTATGCAGTCGAGTAAGGGAGGCGGGCTCTCCGGAGCTTTTGGCGGTATGGGCAGCCAGGCTGTTATGGGCGGACGGGAAACCGCGTCCTTTCTGAGTAAGGCAACTACTTATCTGGCAGTAATTTTTATGGTAACTTCTCTTTCGCTTGCTTTTCTTTCTGCCGGAAGGGGCGGCAAGCAGCAGAAGAGTGTTCTGAAAAATGCCGCGAAGCAGAACCAATGGGGAACAGTTGTTCCCGAGGAACAGAAGAAGATTGACGATATTCTCGGGAAGGTTCCGGAAGGCACGGAAGATAATAGCGAGGGAGAAAGTACAGAGAAAAAACCTTCCGAATAACTTATTTTATCTGATTGCCGAGGTGGTGGAATTGGTAGACACGCCACTTTAAGGGGGTGGTGAGCGAAACGCTTGTGCGGGTTCAAATCCCGCCCTCGGCATTACTTGTTGAGACCTTAAGGTCTTTTTTTTATGGTTTCTACCTGCTTGGGGTCCGGCATTACCGATCGGCAGTTGCCGTGATTATAAAATATTTTTGAGGATTTTTATTTACAATTTCTCTTGCAGGGGATAATCTCCTTCCTGTTGAGTATTTATTTAGCTGATACACGCGGGAGGTAACTAAATTGAGCGGGCTTATTAGTTCTAACAGCAGTTTACTTATATCAATTTCTATGATTTTAGGAATTGCCGCTTTTTCCTTATCTATAGTTTTGTTGATTAATGTCAGAAGAATGCGCAAACCCTTCACTGACATGGCTCAATTACATGACGATAACGGTACTGAAGAGTCCCTTCTGGAACTTATGAAGGGTGTCGGTGAGAACAGGAATTATATCCGTGAACATGCCGACCGTCAGAAAGAAATTATGGAAAGACTTGACAACTGTTACTCCGGCATGGGAATAGTCCGATATAATGCCTTCGAAGATATTGGAGGTAATCAGAGTTATTCGGTATGTCTTCTGTCGCCCAAAAGGAATGGAATAATATTATCTAATCTTGTCGCCAGGGATTCCACCCGAGGGTATTCAATTGAAATAAATAACGGCAACCCTTCGCGCGAATTAAGTAACGAGGAAACAGAGAGTTTCAAGGATGCTCTAAGCTCTCTCGGTTCCTGATCTTCGCGCCTTCTGAAGTGGTATTTTTTAATTGTGTTTATTGTCGTCAGAGTACTGTTCGAGGATTCTTTTTTCAGTTTCTGTTAGATTTCCGTAACCCTTTCTTGATATTTTATCCAGTATGGAATCTATCTTTTTCCTGCTGTTTCCATCAGAAGTCTCAGCGTCATCCTCATTTTTAATTTTTATTTTGATCGGGAATGAATCCAAAAGAGATTTTATTTTTCTCCAGAATATGCTGGTTCTATGATCTGAATGTATGTAGATCAATCCGGCCGCCAATCCTCCCAGATGAGCAAAGTGCGCTATTCCGTCCTGACCGCCCATGCCTCTTAAGAATTCCAAAACGGCTAATATTATTACGAGTGTTCTGGCCCGGATAGGGAATAATCCCAGAATATATATCTGATTGTACGGAAAGAGAACGGCATAGGCCAGAAGAATTCCATAAGCCGCGGCAGATGCTCCAAGTATTATCGAATGATAGGAGAATATAAAACTGAACAGGGCGCCGCCGAGTCCGCACACAAAGTAATATTTGAGAAATTGCCTGCTTCCCCACATCCTTTCGAGTTGCGTTCCGAACATCCATATTATCAGCATATTAAAACCGATATGAAGTATACCTCCGTGAATGAACATATATGTGAATAATTGCCAGATATATCCCCTGGTGAGTACTTTTTCCGGATGCAGAACCAGCCATTGTTCGAAGTTGGTCTTATAGAGGATGATCTGCAGAAAAAAAATTACCACATTAGCCGCTATTATTTTATTCAGGACGTTTTTGCCCAAGAAGTTCTTAATACCGTTTGATGAGCTCCCGCCGTAGAAATCGTTCATTACTATACTCCACTGTTGAATCCTGTTTATAATAACTACTGAAGTTTAAATGAGCAACTTTGATAATACAACATACACGGTTTTTTTCAAGCTTAGAATAATTTTTGGAATTCCCCCAATTTTTATAACCTATAAGGTAGAGGGTGATTTGTAACAGTATGCGGATGATTGATATTTTCAAAATCGTGGTCGATTTCCCCGGCGAGGTAATCGCCACTCCCGCCTCGGGCTCGCTCTTTCTGCCCCTTCGGGCCAGAAATCCTTGCCCGCTCGCCCTCCGGAGGGTTTTGAAAATATCAATCATCCGCCTTAAGTAACGTTGACCGACTTATTCCAGCTGGTTATTCTTGTAACTGATACCCATTACATAACTTAGTGGATTTATTGCTAAATTTTTGAGCAAACTCCCGGAGAAAAATTACTCTTTCAGCAAATATTCATTAATAGAGTATTCTATCGGTAGAATAATCTTCCTTTATAAATAAGATCATTTGGTAGATAATAATCCAAGGTGAGTGATATATGAAAAAAGTATTTTATAATGGCAGAATAATAACAATGGATTCGGGCTGCCCGCGGGCTGAGGCTTTACTGGTTGAGGGGAATAAGATTTCCCGTGTTGGAAATTCCGAAGATATGCTCTCGCTGGCGGAAAAGTCAGCCGAAAGGTACGATCTTGAAGGGAAAACAGTAATCCCAGGGCTGATAGATGCTCATACACATCTGTTCAGCTACGCCATGGCAAAAAACCTTCTCGATTTGAGTGATATGAATTCATTCGGTCAGGCTCTAAGCCTGATAAAAGAAAGAGCGGATAATTGCAAGAAAGGTGAATGGATAGTCGGAAGAGGATGGGATCAGAATAGAATGCGGGGGTTTAACGGATCTGTTATTGGAAAACTTGACAAGATCTTTCCGGAGAACCCCGTATTTTTAGAGAGGGTTTGCGGGCATGCAGCGCTAGTTAATTCGGCAGCTCTAGGGAAAGGGTCTATAGAGAGCGCCGCGGCGGATCCGGCAGGCGGAGAGATTAAGAGGGATCCCGCGGGAAGGCCGACCGGATTATTGATCGACAAGGCCGCGGATATAATAAGGAGGATTATCCCCCGGATAACTCCGGAGAAAGAGAAAGAACTTGTCGGGGAGGCTGTTAATGATTGTCTGGCAGCGGGAGTAACCTGCGTACATGATATGAGTGTTAATCCGGAATCAGCCGCCGTTTACAGAGAGCTCCAAGAACAGCGGAGATTCCCGTTTCGTCTTTACGGATACTATCTCGAAGATAAGATTGATTTTGATAATATTGCTGATAACGATCTTCTGCCCGAAGGAGGGGATGAAAATTTCTCCGTGCAAGGTGTAAAATTCTTCACCGATGGTTCACTTGGCGCCCGCAGTGCCGCTCTTCTCGAGGATTATTCAGATGACAAAGGCAACAGGGGGATTCTTACAGAAGATCCGGAAACTCTCTCAGAGAAGATTCTTTCATGCCAAAGGGCCGGTTTGCAGGCGGCCGTTCATGCTATAGGTGACAGAGCCAACCGCGTTGTCCTTGATATATTCGAAAAAGTAAATCTCTTTTCACCCGTTGCGGGTAGAAGGCACAGGATAGAACACGCGCAGATTATAGCTCCCGAGGATATTGACCGTTTTCACGCTTTATCGCTTATACCTTCTATGCAGTTTGTCCACTGCAGCTCGGATATGCCGTGGGCGGAAAGCAGGATTGGATTCGAACGCCTCGCCGGAGCATATCCCTGGAAAAGCCTGGTTTCAAGCGGCTGCAGGATCGCCGGAGGATCGGATATGCCGGTTGAATCGATAAATCCTTTTAGAGGAATATATTCCGCTGTTACCTGTCGGATAAGGAAGGGGAAAAGATCAAAGGCGGGCGGTGATTGCGACCGCAGATTGAGTCTCCCGGAAGCCTTAGAGTCTTTCACTCTGAACGCCGCTTACGCCTCGTTCAGGGAAGATCTTCTGGGTTCTCTGAAAGCCGGGAAGTTCGCCGATTTTATTATTATTTCTGATAATATCCTGGAGATGCCAGTCGAGGAAATACCTATGACCGCGGTTCTGGGAACAGTTCAAAACGGCAATATTGTTCATAATTCAGCTGATTGGCCCTTTTAATCCGTTTTGCGAAGCTCAGTTTAAATACTTATTGTTCAGAAGTGAGATTGGAAGAGGGGGATTTGATTTTAGAAATTCAAAAGCGCCCATTCTTCTTAGTTTTATGTCATCAGAGCTTTTTAATCTGTCATTGATATTATTCAGCAGAATTCTCGTAATACCCGGGTAAGCTGCCGCGGGCGAGATAAGAAGACTTTCAACGCGGTATGTAGATTCCTTCTTGTCGAATCCGCATCTTTCCATGAAAAAATCTCTTGCCATCTTCTTGGAATAATTTCCGCTGTGGAGTTTAAAAACGGTCATCGCTCCAGCTAAATCAAGCATACGGGCATTAATAAGATGCAGGCGCATTTGTAGATTTCTTTCTGTATATCGTTTAAGTGTGTTATCTATGCTATTAAAGAGTAACCCTAATCTGTAGGTTTCGCTGCATAGGAGTGTCCTCAGGGTATCTCCGGTAAAGAGATACTCTGAAGATATATTTTTATCCGACAGGGCTCTTATTATGGAGAAAACCGCGAATGATTCGCCGCTCAGGTGGTCCGGGAGATAGTCAGCTGATTCTTTCAATCTGTTCATAGACACTAAAAGGTGCCCATTTCTTGGGGGTGGGGAGTTGAGAGGGGGCGGTATCCAAACAACGGGAAATTTCTGAGGGTATGGTATCGACAGATATGGGTTTTTTATGTAGAAGGCGAATCGTCCCGGATTATCCGTGAAGATTACTTCCGGCATTTCACGCGGTGACTGGCTGAAACCCGCGCCGGAAAAGGATATATCTTTGTTTATTTCTCCTATCATTTCCAGTATCCGGGATTTACTTATTTTGTCTATCGGAATTTCTGATTCGCCGGGCTTTTTATCCTCGGATTCCCGGTCGATCATGATTTTGAGAGACCTTCTGCTTGACAGGAGCTTTTGTGTTTTCTTTTCAACTCTTTCTATAATCATATTTGGATTGGATAAAATCTGCTCATCATAGTCAAAAATCTTTGTGATATTTTCTAAACCGAGGATCATTTTGCCGTATGACCTTTCCGAGAGGTCTTCGTTAATATACTTCTGAAAATCCTCTATATATTTAAGAGTTGAATCAAGCTCGTTAAAGCCTCTCTCATAACGTGTTGAGACTAGAGCTTTGAGGTTGTCGAATTCGCTCAAAATATCTTTTACCATATTACGTGAAATTTTAGTATGAAGTTGTGACGGTTTGTCTATAGTCTCTTTGGCGGTACTCAGGAGCCGGGGGATCTTCATAAGCCGTTTTCTGTAATTTTCCATCTCATTATCCTCCGGCGGGCTCAGCCTCGAAGGAATTCCCCATAGGGTTTCATTGATCATCCAGCAGTAAATAACAGGGTTGTTCTTGTGATAAGAAAGCCTGTTCAGAGCGAATCTTTCTCCGTAAAGCCAGTTGAGGATTAATACCGAGTTGTCGATCTCCTCTTCTGTCAATCCTTCTGTAGTCAGATTAGACAGGTTGTCCAGGATAGAAGTGATATTTTCTTCCGCTTCGGACAACTCTTCTTCTGAGAAGGTAAATAGAGCGGAGTCGGCGCGCTGAATTCCGATTCTGGAACTCCGCAGGGGATGGAGTCTGAAGTATAATTCAGTTGAATTATTCTTTATTTCGCGATATCTCTTTGAATTTCCGCTTGACTTATTATCCTTCTCACATCCGGCAAAGAGAATTAATACCGCTGTGATAATAATTATAAGTCGATTAAGCAGAAATCTTTTTTCGTTCACTGCCGATAGCATTGTATTTTCCCGATCATCCGGATTCTTCATACTTTTGTTGCCTACCTGCTCTATATATGTATATAATTCCTTTCAGGAAGTCTGTAAACAGGTTTATAGAATTCGGGTGTTTAATTTATTATGATCTTTAATAGAGAAAAGCGGAAAGGTTTGATAAGTGGCCGCGCGGCGGTTCTGGTTATTATAGTTCTGACCGCGGCGAGCGCCGCGGGCTGGATCTGCACTGAAGTTATTCCTAGAGATATTAATTTTAATGAAGAAGCCTACAGGCTCAGATGGGGGGATTTTACATTCAATCTGGTTAGTTATTTAAGGCTTTATGACCCTTTCCATTCTTTCTGGTACCGTGGAGTTCTTGCTTTCTTTACCCTGTCGCTGACCCTATGTGTTATTACGGGTTGGAAGGGATTGATTGTGAACTCTTTCAATTTCTCTCCTCCCGCCTCTGCGGATGAGTTTGCGGGGCGGAAAGCCGCCGTTTTGATTAAGTGGACTGATTTAGCCCGTAAGGACCCTCAAAGAGGAGACATATTAGGTTATTATGAAAAAGAATTCGGCAGGGAAGTGGAAATAGGGGCGAAGAGGATATCACCAGTTTACTCGAAGATAGCCGGTTATCTTAAAGGCGGGGGGTATCGTGTTAAATCAAGGGAAACAGATGAGAGCATACTCTTTTCCGCGTTGAGAGGGCGGTGGCATTATCCGGGGAATTTGCTTTTTCACATCGCCCTGCTCGTTATTACAATCGGTGGGATGATAGGGAGTTTTAAGGGTAACAAAGAGATAATGTACGGCAGAAAAGGTGATGTCCTCAATCTTTATGACAGCCCTCTTTCCATACGGGTTGACAGGTTCAAAATTATCCATACGAATACGGGGCAAGTAAGTAAATATATAACCGATCTTTCTTTTCTTGACGTTGAAGGGGACAGTGTGGGTTCCGAGAGATTAGAGGTTAATGATCCCGCGCGTTACAGCGGGTATGATATTTATCAGAGTTCCTATTATATAGATACTGAAGAATTTTCATGGGCGCTTATAAAATGCCGGTTCAATGAAAAGCGGAGGGAGGAATCGATTACCGTAAGACCCGGTGAAGAAATAAGTCTAAAATCAGAAGATTGGACAGTAAAGGTGAAGGATTATAAACCCGATTTCAGAAAAGGGGCTGAGGTGTATAACGCCAGCAGGAGAATGAATAATCCGGCTGTAAATATAGAGGTCAAAGGGCCTTTCGGGCGTAAGTCGGGATGGCTTTTTCTGAAACATCCGTCCTTTAATTCGGATTTTGATCTTCCGGCAGAGTTTTCGTTAAGTTATATAGAGCCGGTTTACTACACGGGATTGCAGATAAGTTCAAACCCCGGGACGATTTTCATAGTCACCGGGATAGCAGTCGCGGCCGTCGGGCTTCTTTTCCTCTTCGGCACGAGCTATCGGCTGATAAAGATAAAGCTGGATGGAAAAGGTTTGTCGATCATAATCGAAGCGGAAGGCGGAGGGAAAATGGATAGCCGTCAAATCAGCCGAATGAAAAAGGATCTAAGCGGGATATTACGCGGTTGTATAATTGATAACGCCGAGGAGGAATTTTAGAAATGCAAACTACCCTTGATATTTCATTATTCTGGATTGCCTTCTGGGTCTATCTTGCCTCATTCCTTCTTTTTGTAATCTTTTTCGGAGTAAAAAAAAGGCTGCTTGGAAAGATAGCGGCAATTGTTTTTTTTGCCGCCATCGCCCTGCATACCGGGGGCATTATAGAAAGGTATCGGCTTACAGGCCACCTTCCGCTTGCTACGATGTTCGAATATTCTCTATTGCTTTCCTGGTTTATTGCTGTTTCATTTTTTGTGGTTATTTCAAAATACGGCCTCATGATTTCAGGACTTGTTATATCCCCGGTCATAATAATTGTGATGGTGATCGCGGCCTTTCTTCCAAAGGAAGGATCAAAGCATATGATGCCGGCGCTTCAAAGCTATTGGCTTTATATTCATATTACCTTAGCGGCTCTTGCTGAGGGGGCTTTTTTTACCGCCGCGGGCGCCGGTGTTTATTATCTCTTCGGTTCAGTGAGAAAAGGGATTGATTTTAAAAACCGCGAGGCTGTAGAGGGGCTTATAATCAAATCGATCAGGATTGGATATCCCCTCTTTACCATCGGAGCTCTCTTTGCCGGATCGCTGTGGGCCTGGAAGGCGTGGGGAAGTTTCTGGAGTTGGGATCCAAAGGAAACGGGAGCTCTCGTTGTATGGTTGTTTTACACACTTTTGCTTCATCAGCAGAGCAGAGGAAGGTGGCGGGGCCGCCGGCTCGCGATACTGTCTATAGCGGGATTTCTGATTATTATAATTTCATTTCTGGGAACTCTCTTTCTGGGCGGGCTCCATGCTTATATATAACAAGGGATTCTGAGCTTATGATAATTGCTGAGATATTCTAATTGATATTTCCCCCGGGGTTAACCGTTTTCTAACTGTAATGAAAGCCTTGGGGCCTTTAGTTCTGGCATGTTAAATGCTTTGTATTCATGCGGATAGTAAGCATTCATTTATTAAGAAAATCGTTTATTTCAACGAAACATACGCCGCGGTGAAATTTCACAGGTGCTCAGAGATGAACAATAATAACTGGAGAGGATAATGAGGCGCATCAAAACCCTTTTAATATATATTCTATCTATATTTATATTGTTATCCGGATGCGCGGACAAAGATGATCCGGGGAGTAAAGACAAAAATCCTGATAAATCCGGCGGCACGCTGGTTATAGGAATGCAGCAGGAGCCGGAGATATTGAATGAATCAATAAGCAGTATGTTTTCAGGGATTTATCTATGTAATCTGATTTTCAGTAAATTCGTAAAGCATAATGACAGTATGGAGCTGGTGCCTGATTTGATAACGGAGATTCCAACAGTAAAGAACGGTGGAATTTCAGAAGATTATCTTACATACACCTATCATCTCAAAGAGAACGCGTTCTGGCACGACGGCAGACCTGTTACATCAGCAGACGTAAGATTCACTTGCGACATTATGAGAAATCCCGAAATAAACGTCAGTACAAGACAGGGCTGGGATATTATTGAAAGTGTCGATACCCCTGATTCTCATACTGTAGTTTTCCACTTGAGTGAAGTATATACAAATTTCGTCGGTGACTGTTTTTATGATGAATCTGTTCTGCCCCGGCATCTGCTTAAAGAATTTCAAAGTTCCGATTTTACGAGCGCGGACTTTCATAAAGATCCAGTGGGAAGCGGACCATTTATCTTCGAGGAATGGGAATCCGGTTCGCACATGATGTTCAAAGCAAACAGAGATTATTACGGCGAGGGGCCGTATCTGGACAGGATTATAATAAAATTTATACTCGACGGGAATTCACTTATGTTTCAGCTCGAGAGCGGTGAGATAATGGGCGCCGACAATGTTCCAAACGCCCTTCTTGAGATAGTTTCAGAGATTAAAAAAATAAAAATTTATAAAACACCCGCTTTGTTTCTTGAACACATCGATTTAAACTGCAGCAGGTATCCATTAGATGACAGCCGCGTGAGAAGAGCTCTTTCGCTGGCGATTGACAGAGAAGAGATATCTAATAAAATCTATAACGGAATATGGCTGCCGGCTTATAGTGATGAGCACCCCGATTCTCCGTTCCACACGGGTTTTGGCAGAGAATTTAACGGTTATAATCCCGAGCTTGCCAGAGAGCTTCTTAGAAAAGCCGGCTGGAGAGACAGCGACGGAGACGGTGTGAGGGAAAAAGGCAAACGCGAATTGAAGTTTGAAATCTCGACAGTGACGGGAAGAGTGAACAGAAGACGCACACAACTTGTGCTTAATAAACAACTTGGCGAGATAGGGGTGAATCTCGAGATAAAGAATTATCATCCAAGTGTCCTGTTTGCCGGATTTGATGATGGCGGTATCCTCAGCGGGGGCAAATATGATATGGCTCTTTACGCTTTTATGGCTCCTCCGGATCCGTCAACGAAGGAAACCAGTTATTCGGCTGATTTTCTCCCCCCTGCAGGTCAGAATTATTCATATTTTAAGAATGCCGCCCTGACAGATCTTCTCTCTGTGGGAAGCAGCGCTATTTCTTTCGAGAGGAGAAAGATACTTTATTCCGAAATATTAAAGATACTCGCGCGGGAAGTTCCTATAATACCTCTTCTATGGATCACTCAGGTGGACGCGATGCCGGAAGCGTTGAAAAATTACAGGCCGAACCCTACTCAGTCGGGTGACAGTTGGAACGCGAATATGTGGCGGCTCGATAAATAGATAAAAGGGAACAGGATGAATAACCGATTCAAATTACTGTTAGCGGCGCTGACAGTTACAGCGGCAATATCTTTTCTGAAAATATCAGGGGTGATGGTCGGCTCTGATAATTATCCCGCTTTGCGTTTCTGCGGGGGCGCGGGAGAAGTTGGAGGTTCATGCTATCTTGTTGATACCGGAGAGACGAGATTCCTTGTGGATTGCGGGACATTTGGAAGCACCGGGAACGATATTATACCCGCCCACCCTGAAGATATATCCTTTCTGCTTTTAACACACGCGCACAGCGATCACTGCGGAAGACTGCCGGAGCTTTACGCCGGCGGGTTCAGGGGGAAAGTTTTCTGTACTTCTCCGACGGCGGAAATTGTTCCGGTTATGCTTGAAATGTCCAGGAACTTCAAAGAAAAGAGGGTTGCGGGGGAGGATTACGCGAGAGCCCTGGAGGGATTAGAAGCAGTAAACTTCAGAGACGAAAAAAGATTAAAAGATGTATCATTCAGATTCAGAAGGGCCGGGCATCTGCTTGGCGCGGCTTTTATCGAAATATCCATTATACAGCCCGAAGATACGGTGAAGATTGTCTTCTCCGGTGATCTCGGAAGCGGGAATTCAGTCCTTACTCCCCCTCTTGGGAGGTGCAGAGAGGCTGATTTTGTGGTCATGGAATCAACTTACGGCGCCGTAAAAAAGGATTACGAGGGTGATATACCGATTGAGAGACACAGGGGTTTTGCTGAATCTGTTGGAAATGCCTTAAGAGGCGGCGGCGATGTTCTTATTCCGGCTTTTACACTTGGAAGAACTCAGAATGTTACAGCCGTTATAGACTGGTATATTGACAAAGGAGTAATCCCTTCGGGAACAATCGTATACGCCGACAGTCCGACGGCGGAAAGAATAACATCTATATATCGTAATTTCCCCGGCCAACTCAGCGGGTGGGCGAACACTTTTTACGGAGACGCGATCTTGAGTAAGCCCGGATTCAGGGAAACAGGCAGTTCTTCCTCTATCGTAGTTCATGACAGAATCCACAGGCCGTCAATCTTCGTGTCATCGAGCGGCGACCTTGAGCACGCGTCATCTCCCAGGCACCTGATGAAGATGTTCGGCGACGATAAGAATTTGTTGTGTATTGTGGGGTGGCAGCCTCCGGGTTCCCTGGGAAGAAGACTCGTTGAAGGCGAGGAAAGGGTTCTGGTAAGTTATTGGGGGAGTGGCAAGAACAGGAAAGAATGGGTTTCACCGCTGATCCGGATAAAGGAGTTTCATTGTTTTTCCGGACATGCTGATCAGAGCGGACTCTTAGAATGGGTCAAGAACATAAAGGGAGTCAGGAAGGTGTTTCTCGTACATGGAGAATATGATCAGTCAAGTGTTCTCGCGGAAAAGATAAGTAATAAGTTTGGCGTGGAAGCATACATTCCCCGCTTGGGGGAAAATGTCACGCTGAGTGGAAATTAATAGTTAATTCCGCCGCGGTGCTCTATAAGTAAGGGAGGAAGCAGGGATAGATATGAAGAAATATCTGTTATTTAGAATTACGCGGGCTGTTCCGCTGGTAATTCTTATTTCTATATTGATATTCAGCTTGCTTCACATTGCGCCGGGCGGTCCCGTGGGTATATTTTCGAAGAGTCCCCGCATGACAGAGGAGGATGTCGTCAGGGCTAAAGAAAATCTGGGGCTCAATAGACCTCTTCCGGTTCAGTATCTGCGCTGGTTCAAATCGACCTTTTTGCAGCTTGATTTTGGAAAGAGCTATATAACCGGCAGGCCTGTCTCTGAAATGATAATTGAGCGTTTGCCGGCAACGCTGGAGCTTATGGGCACGGCTTTTATTATAGCGGTTCTGGCAAGTTTACTCTTCGGAATTATTTCCGCTCTTAACAGGGGGCGCTTCGCGGATCAATTATTTTCCGTAATTTCAGTAGCGGGTATGTCAATCCCTGTTTTCTGGTTCGGGCTGATGGCGATACTTGTTTTTTCAATAAAATTCGGGGTTTTACCTTCGGCCGGCCGTGTCAGCGTCGGGGAAACTTTTTCTTTGAAGGATCATCTGTCGCATCTCGTTTTGCCCGCTTCGGTACTCGCGTTTGCTTATTTTTCAATGTGGAGTCAATATATCAGGGAAGGATTTATTGAGGCTTTAAGCGGAAGTTTTATTCAAACCGCTAAAGCAAAGGGGTTGAGAAGAGAAAAGGTTATATTTAAACACGCGATGCGTAACGCCCTGCTGCCGACAGTAGCCGCTGTTTCTATGCGCGTTTCTACTCTCTTTACCGGGGCTGTAATTACAGAAACTGTATTTTCCTGGCCCGGAATGGGGAGACTCTTTTATGAAGGGCTTCAGAGACACGACTATACGAGAGTTCTTGGTATTGTAGTAATAGCTTCTCTCTGCATAATTATATTCAATATTATAGGCGATTTTATATGTGTAATTCTCGATCCAAGAAGCCAGACCGGTATGAAAAAGTCATACTCCGCAGATCGCAATCCTTGAAGATAATAATTTAATAAGAGGGTGCCGATGAGAAAGGATAAACAAAAACTATGGAAGATTGATCCCGCTAAACTGCCGGTTCAAAGCGGGAAAGAAGGGTTTTTTAAGCGGTTTATGTCAAACAGGGTTGCTGTAGTTGCTCTTATTTATATAATTCTTATTTCGATTGTATCGCTGCTGGCCCCTTTCCTGTCGACTTACGGGAGGGATGAAATTGATCTGCAAAACATTTCAGGTTCTCCGTCAGCCGTTCATTTACTCGGAACAGATCTTCTGGGGAGAGATACATTTACGAGATTAATATACGGAGCGCGGTTTTCCCTCTTTGTCGCTCTGGGGTCGATTACCGTCGCGACTCTGATAGGGGTTGTATTAGGATCGCTCGCCGGTTTTTTCGGGGGACCGATAGATCACTTTGTAACGGCTATAGTTGACGTTTTTCTTTCGATACCGGTTTTTCTTGTACTTCTTGTCGCCGCTTCCGCTTTTTCCGGCGGATTGATTGTAATCCCTTTTGTTATAGGTTCTGTCTCATGGATGGAGACGGCGCGTATCGTTAGAGTCCAGATTAAATCAATAAAGGAGAGGGGATTTGTCGAAGCATCTTTTACCGTAGGCGAACGCGGTTGGATAGTCGCCTTGAAACATATTCTTCCCCACGTAGCATCATCAATAGCTGTTTCAGCTACCATAGGATTCGCGAATGTCATGCTGATCGAAAGCGCGCTCAGTTTCCTGGGATATGGAGTTCAGCCTCCGGTTCCCACCTGGGGGAACATGCTTGACAGCGCGAGAAGCGTTCTCAGGACAGCCCCAATGGCCGCAATCGTTCCGGGGTTTATGATTTTCGTGACATGCCTTTGTTTTAACCTGTTGGGAAAAGGTTTAAAAAACACACTTGCCTATTCAAGAGATTAATTATAGTTTCCAATCGTACGTAAACAGTAAATTCTGCTGAGAGGTATTGTGGCGGTATGAAAAAGGCAAAAGCTATAGGGCTTGTTTCGGGGGGGCTGGATAGCATAATCGCTGTCGAAATAATGAAAAGACAGAATGTCGATCTTGTCGGATTTCATATTATTAACGGGTTTGATCAGGAAACTATGCGTGTTAGATCAGATGTAACCACTGACGAGAAAGAATGGCTCCGCGGGAAAAAAGCTGATATGAGCAAGCTGTTCGGGATAGATGTTAAAATAAAAGATGCTACAGAGGAATTTCTTCAGGTCATGCTGGAGCCGAAATACGGATACGGCAAAAACTGCAACCCGTGTATTGACTGCAAGATATTTTTTCTTAAGGAAGCGGCCGAGCTTATGAAAGAGATCGGAGCTGACTTTGTCTTTACCGGAGAAGTTGTAGGGCAAAGGCCTATGTCACAGCGTAAAAAGGCGATAGACCTTATCGCGGTTAGAAGCGGTCTGGAAGGATTACTGCTTCGCCCCTTATCCGCTAAAGTCATGGCGGAAACTGAAGTGGAAAAAAGAGGCTGGGTTAAAAGAGAGAACCTCGAGAGTATTCAGGGCCGTTCAAGAAAACGGCAGATAGCTCTCGCTGCTGAATTCGGCGCCGCGGATTATCCCGAGCCCGCCGGAGGCTGTATCCTGACTGACGAAAATTATTCGCTGAGACTTAAAGATTTTTTGAGTCATGAAAAGAGTGCGCGCTTAAGGACTGAAGATATTGTTCTGCTCTCTGTAGGGAGGCATTTCCGCCTGAATGAAAAATTGAAAATTGTGGTTGGAAGAGATGAACACGAGAATGAATATATCGAGGAAAAATGGAATTACGGTTGGCTTCTTTTCGCGGCAGACGTGCCGGGACCCACGGTGTTGGTCCAGGGGAGTTCAGACCGGAAAGAACTCGAAAAGATTGCTTCTGTTACGGCAAGATACAGCGACGCGAAATATTCGTCTGAGGTCGAGATTATCGCGAGGAGAAAGGATGAGAAGCTGATCTTCAGGGTTGCGCCGATAAGAGACAGCGAACTTGAATCTTACCGCCTTTAGGAAGAATCTACCTTTGCCCTGATAAACTTTTCTATTAATTTCATATGACTTGTGAAGGCTAATTTCGGAAGGTCCTCCGGAGCAAAGAATCCGGCGTTTTCAGCATCGTCTCCTGCTGTAAGTTCTCCGGAATATTCAGCAAAATGGTAACCGATAATCATAATGGATGTTTTATAGAAAATGCTTTCCTGAAATTCAATATCTATCAGAGCAGGTTTAGAGGCGATAATCGAAGTTTCTTCAAATACTTCCCTTTTTGCCGCTTTTACAGGAGCCTCGTCTGTTTCTACAAATCCTCCGGGAAGACACCATTTGTTCTTTCCCGGATTTCTGGCTCTTAAAACTAACAGTATTCTTCCATTTTCATCAAATATCAGCCCCGTAGCCGCCGGAATGGGGTTTTGATATACATATCTCTCCCCCGGTTTGCAGTATAAACGTGTTCTTCCCTCATTCTTTTTAGATGTAAGTCTGTTTCCGCAGTAAGGACAGAATATCATACGGTCCTGCATTTTATCTACCCGCTTTCATTTCTCACAAGATAACAATAGCCGGGGAGGCTTGCAAGCCGGTTTAAAGTATAATAATCATCTAAAAATGTACTTTTTACCAGCGCTGACGCAAGTTTGAATATATTCAGTTTTTACATTTCACCCCGGATACGCAAGTTTTCCTTTCATGTCTCTAAGGCCTGTTATAATGTAGTAATGATTACAACATATTCGGGGTCAGTTCATTACAATAAGAGTGTAATAATTAGATGAAGAAGGAAAATAATACGGAAAAAGGATATAAGGCGGTTGCTCTGGGCTATTCAGCTCTCGATTATCTGGGTGTAATACCGTCATTCCCTGTCGAGAACAGGAAGATGCGGCTTAAGGAGTTTGATATCCAGGGAGGAGGCCCTGCGGCCACCGCGGCTGTTACAGCGAGCAGGCTGGGACTTAATACTTCCTTTATCGGTATTGTCGGTGATGATTCTTTCGGCCGCAGGATACTTGATGAAATGCGGAAAGAACGGGTTGACGTTTCATCTGTCATTATTGTGAGGGGAAAAGAATCTCAGTTCGCGTTCATTATGGTGGATGAAGTGACGGGTGACAGGACGATATTATGGACAAGGGGATCTCTGCCGTTTATAAAAGAGGAGCAGGTTGATACCGATCTTATACTGTCAGCCGACATTCTGCTTATAGACAGCCTGGAGCCTCAAGCCGCGGCTTATGCCGCGGAAATAGCGGGGAAAAAGGGAATCCCGGTTGTAATCGACGCCGGCACACTTCGAGACGGAGTGACAGAACTGCTTCCTCTCTGTGATTATATAATAGCGAGTGAGGTTTTCGCGGATCAGATCTCTCGCGGTGGCAGCGTGAAGGAAGCTCTCGATATTCTTCATTCATACGGCCCTGAGGCTTCCGTAGTCACACTTGGCGAAAACGGCTGTGTCGCTCTTGATGCTGACGGTTTGATCAGTGTTGAAGGATTCAATGTGGATGTTGTTGATACGACCGGAGCCGGAGACGTCTTTCACGGAGCCTTCCTTTTCGCGGTACTGCAGGGATGGGACCTCTACAGGATGTGCGTATTTTCAAACGCCGTCGCGGCTCTGAAGTGCAGAAAGCTTGGCGGCAGAGAGGGGATATGTGATATTGAGAAGACGATAGAGTATCTTTCAGAGACAAAACCGGGACTAAAGTTCGAGATATCAGAATAAATAACCGCTAAATATCATGATATTTGAAGCCGCAATCATCTGTGTTGAATGACAGCCAGGAGGGATTTTCCTCCAAACCTAGAATCTCACCCGGGTTGATCAGCCACGTGTCGTTTATCCTTGAATTCTCGCGTCTGTGTGTATGACCGAAGAAAACTGCGGCGTATTCACCCGTAGATGCCAGTCCCCTCGCGAATTCAGGCCTGTGTGTGACCGCGATATCTATACTGCCGATTTTCAGAAAAGCAATATCTCCATGCAGAGTAATATTGGGAAACTCCGCTGCCGTTCTGCTTATTGTAAAACGGTCTCCCTCATTATTCCCGAATACAATATCAACTGAGCCGTTGAACTGAGAGAGAGATTTAATCACAAATGGCGAGCAGAGATCGCCGCAGTGCAGAAGTTTTTCCGCCCCTGAGCTGTTTATTTCGGTTACGGCCTTATCAATGTTTGCTGTATTATCGTGAGTGTCGCTCATCACGGCTATTTTCATGATTTAACCTCTCTATTTAATGCTTAAAATAAGCTTATCACAGTATCATTATAAGGGAAAGCTAATTTGCGTTACAGTATTGGAGAAACTCCAAAATATAAATATTGGAGTTCCCTCTGAAAATCCGGGCAATATTTTAGTAACGGCATAACTATCGAGTAATTACCCATAATGATAAGGGAATTTATATTTAGTTTCTATCCGGCTATTGGTATTGCAAAACCCTCTCGGAAGACGAGCGGGCATGGTTTTCCCATTTCCTTTAAGGAAATGGGAAAGAGCGAGTCTGAGAGCGGGAGACGCTATTTCCTCGCAGGGGAAATAGACGGCGTTTTTGACAATACCAATAGCCGGATATACAAAGAATATGTAAAAATTGGAGAAACTCCACCCAAATATATTTTTGACATTACATATTTTTTTCATGTAACATTTATAATATTGTATCTATGATATTGGCGTGGATATATTTTTATTCAGCGGTTTGCGGGAGCTGACTGAATTTAAGAAAAAAAGAGCGCTTGCAATGGACCTGGCGTTTGCGAAATGCCGGCGAAAGGGATGATTTTTACGGGGAACATATCGAAGTTTCCTGCCCCCTGTTTATCCGCCCTTTGCAATTAGATTGAGTTTTGGTTTAGCTATGCCTGAAAATAAAAGAATAGAGAAGAGGATAATAGCCGTACTTACAGATTTCGGAACAGGAAGCTGGTATCCGGGTGTGATGAAAGGCGTGATTCTCGGCATCAACCCCGAAGCTGTAGTTATCGACCTCTGCCACGATATATCCCATGGAGATATTTCCGAGGGTGGTTTCGTTCTAGGGGCAAGTTTCAATTATTTTCCCCCCGGCACTGTTTTTTTATGTGTTGTTGATCCGGGGGTTGGAGGAGATAGAAAGAATATTATAGTTCAGACAGAAGATTACCTGTTTGTCGCTCCTGATAACGGTCTTATTACCCGGGTTTGTGAAAGGAGCCGTATTGAGGGCATATTTTCGGTTAAACAGGGGAGGGTCGCGGAGAAGAGGCGCGGAGCTACTTTTCTCGGGAGAGATCTCTTCGCCCCTCTTGCAGCTCATCTTTCTCTTGGCGTCAATCCGGACGAAATTGGGGAATCTATTCCTTCAATTCTGACCATTCCCCGGGAGGAACCGTTCATAAATAAAAATAATGAAATATCAGGCAGAGTAGTTCACGTAGATACATTCGGGAATATTATTACGAATATAAGCGCAGATTACTTAAGAGAACTGTTCGGGGGGACTATTCCCCGGAAAGAATGTGTAATAAAGGCCGCGGGGAGAGAAACTAAAGGTCTGAAAAGATATTATGCAGAAGGGGAAACAGGAGAATTAATAGCGCTTGAGAACAGCTGGGGGTATATTGAAATTGCCGTAAACGGAGGAAGCGCTTATGAGTATCTTGGATATGAAGACAAGGAATCTATTGAAGTTTATCTCTTTTCTCTCAGATTACCGGATAAGGGTGTAAAATAATGGGTTATAGAATTACTGTTCTCGGCTCAGGTACAATCATACCTTCTGCGAGAAGAAAACCGACCGCTATCATGTTTGAAACAGATAGTGAGGTTATCCTTTTCGATTGCGGTCCCTCCATTCCCCAAGCAATTGTAGTGAACGGGTTCTCGCTAAGTGAGCTGGACCGCATTTTTATTACGCACTTTCATCCTGACCACACCCTGGGCCTGGGACATATCTTCTCTGCGGTCATAAACGATGCCGGTTTTCCTGAAAGAAAAGAATTTCATCTATACGCCCCCGAGGGAATAGGGGAGTTTATCAGAAAATGGCACGATCTGTATCCATCCAATCGTAAAGCGACCCGTTTTTTCAATGTAAACGAAGTTCATGCCGGTGATAGAATTGAATTTTCAGATCTTGTCATTTCAACTGGGCGGGCTGAACACGGCGCACAGAAAGCGCTTATGTACAGGGCGGAATATAAAGGTTCAACTTTTGTTTTTACCGGAGATACGGAATTTAATCAGTCTGTTGTTGAATTCGCGAAAGGGGCGGACATACTTGCCGCCGAGTGTTCTTTTCCCGATGATAACCCCGCCGCGGGACATATGACCCCCTCTGATGTAGCGCTTCTGGCTTCCAGGTGCGGAGCTCTGAGACTGCTTATTCTGCATATGTATCCGTCCCAGAGGGAAGAAGATATGAAGAGGTCAATAAGGCGCAGATATGATGGAGAGATTATAGTGGGAGAAGATGGAATGACCCTTGAGACAGATAATACGGAATGATCTTAAATATTCAATGTCAGTTTGTTTTGAGTTCCTCGGCACTTTGAAAGAGGTTTTGCCCTGTCTGATAAGGGGAAGGATGAGATTTACTTAAAAGATCTGTAGTCTGGGAGTTTTTGTATGAGAATTTATAGAACCCTGTTTATTTTCATTTTTCTTGTATCTGTTTTTGTCTCTTCGGCGCCGGCCTATATACTCAGAAAGGATGTTAGGAGAAGCTTCGAAGCCGGCAGCTCCATGAAGTTAAGACTGAAAAACAGGGCGGGGTCAGTTTATCTTAAAGGTTATAAGGGGGATTCATTAGAAATTAACGCGGCTGTTAAGGTGAGAGCGCCTTCAAAATCGAAGGCAATAGAGATTTTCCGTGAAATTGTGTTCGATATGTCGAAGAAGAATAAAGAAATATCTGTAGAAACTGATCTTCCGAGGTTGCGCCTGAGCGGGTTGTTCAGCTATAGGCTGGGAGTGAGAACCAGCATCCTGATAGATTATAGAATTTTAATTCCCTCAGGTGTTAATATTGAAATTTTTACATCGGCAGGTGATATCGCCGCGGAGACTCTTAAAGACACATTTCTGCTTAAAACAGACGTCGGTGACATTGACATCAGAAACTCTCTCTGTGAAAACGGAAAAGCTGAAGTCTCAAGGGGCGAGATCCGGTGTGAGCTGTCTGCTCCCGAGTGGAAAGGTAAGCTGGATCTCCGGGTTGGGTCAGGGGAAATATATCTTTTTCTTAATGAAGAGATAAGCGCGGTATTAACAGCCCGGTCGGATAAGGGCCGTGTCGAGCTCGACATCGGCGATACTGTAAAACCGGATATAGAAGAGTACGACCGCGCGGTAGTGAAATTCGGAAGCGGCCAGGGGAGAATTAATCTCTCAAACATAAGAGGAAAAATCATTGTGGAATCTGTTAAATAATAGTAACATAATTGAGTAATCAGTCGTATATTGTATAACCGGCAGAAAGATTAACGAGGAGGCAGAAAATGGAAGAAGACAAGAAAATTAATGACACGGGTGAAGAAGTAAACATTGACACAGATCTCGACATTCCCGTTCCAATCGGTATTGCCTGTATGCTGGCTTATTTCATTCCTGTCATAGGCGGGCTCTTCTTTCTATTCGCTGAGAAAAGGAATAACCTGCTCCGGTTTCATTCGGTTCAATCGATTCTCTTCTGGGTCTTTTTCGGGGTGGCTTTCGTTGTAGCGGCAATTATCTCCTGGATTTCGTTTCTGGATGAACTTGTAGCCCTTGTTCTTGTCGTATCGTGGATATATATAATGTATCAGTCGATTCATAGAAGGGTATGCAGGCTTCCTGTAATTGGCGATATTGCTCACAGTCATATCTACGGAGGTTAAGAAGGTTATATTTCTCTATACTCTATTTAGACCTTGAATCCAGGGATTTCTATTATGATAATTGAAATCTCCAAATAGATGCAGAATATTTTTAATTCCCCATTGGATCTGTCCCTGAAGTATATATAGTTCTGTACCATACGGCGGATTACAGCCGCCTGTCCGGCCTGTTCTTTGCAATTTTACATTAAAATCGCAAAAAAACTCTCTTTTTGCATTATTCGTCTATCTTCGATTATCTCCAATACGGCACAGTCTATACGTATTCACTGTTAAAAATAAGGTTAAAGGATCGGTAACTCCGTGGCATTGAAATTGCAAGCGCTTTTTACAGGGTGAGTATGTATGAAAATAAATCAGCGTTCATATTTTTGCGGAAGAGGCGGTTTTACTCTTGTAGAACTGATGATAGTCATATCTGTTATGGGGCTTATCGCGATCATGGCACTTCCTAACATTAATGGATTCCTGCAGTCATGGAAGCTCAACGGAGAGACACAGGAGTTTATAAGCACACTCAGATGCGCACGTTCCGCGGCGGTCAAGAATAATACAAGCGTGGTATTTTCATTCGATTTGAGTAACAACACATACTTCTACTTCGAAGACGATGACGGGGATGGAGGTAGAGACACGGACGAGTACATGAGCGGAACAAAGGAAATGGCGCCGGGAATAAGAATCGCGGCACACACCCTGTCCGGAAATACTCTTACATTTGAAAGTAAGGGAGAAACAGGAAACAGCGGTACTATCACTATAAAGAATGATCGAAACAGCGTAAAGAATATTCGAGTTATGGGGGGCAGCGGAAATATTGAAATTGATTGAGAGGAATCAGGATATGTTTAATTCAGAAGAGGGAATAGGGCTTATAGAGATTATAATGGCGATCTTGATATTCGCCATAGGTATAACAGCCGCGATGCGGATACTTCCCGTAAGTAATTTCTCAACTACAAAATCAAGAAATATTACATTTGCTACTAATTTAGCCAGGGGAAAAATAGAGGAGCTTTCAGCGGTTCCTTTCGATCACTCCGACCTTGCTTCAGGGAGTCACACAGATCCGCAGAATCCTCTCCAGAACCACTTTACGCGAAGCTGGAATATTAATGACAACGTTCCGGTTAGCGGCATGAAAGAAGTGAATGTTACTGTAAGTTTTAATTCGAGAAGTTCTGACAGCTCCGCGACATTAACCACGTACATTACATCGAGGCGTTGATTTACTATGACTACTTTCAGAGAATTGAATGTCCAGAGAGGTTTCACGCTGGTAGAATTGGTTATAAGTATTCTCGTTACGGGAATTATACTTATTGCCGTTACGGGTATATTCGCTCTTTTCATTAAGTCCTCGGGCCGCACTTCCGAATACGCGTCCGCTCAGCAGAATTCAAGGATAGCTCTTGACTGCATAACCGAACATCTGAGGCAGGCAGGGTCGGACCTGGATTATTTCAGAGGACAGCAGCCGATAATACACGCCGGTCCGTATCAGATTGTTTTTAACGCTGATATTGACAATGGTGAGGTCAAGGGCGGAAAAGCTCCCCTGGAATCGATAGACATATCGGGCACTCCTCACACTGTGCCTTATTCGGGAAGCATTCTTTATGCCCCCTCTGAAAGTTACGACTCTGACGCTGAAACAGTGGTTTTTACACTTGATTCAGATGGGGACGGGGATATTACATCATCCGATCGGGGTGATGACCCGGAAGAAGACGGAGAGAATGAAAATCTGTTTGTATTGAAAATGAACAGATACGGATCGGACGGATCTTCCAGTAATGTAATGCAGGAATCAAAAATTGCCATTATAAGGGGGCCTAATTTATCTCCCACCTGGAAAATTCCGCAGCCTCTTTTTCAGTACTATTATGATCACGATGAAGATCCGGCCACCGACGATCTGTTATGGGGAGACACTAACAACAGCGGAGAACTGGAAACTTCAGAAATTACATCGATATCACCGGTTTCCCAGAACGTTGTGGATAACATAAGAAGAGTCAAAGTTACAGCGATAAGTGAATCAAATACATACGATAAGCAGTATGAAACCAACGGCGGTTTTCTCAATGTTACGATGAAATCGGAAGTTCACGTCAGAAATTCTTCTATGGCAAGCTCTTTGGTGAGGGGATCGGTATTTCACGATGCTGACGGGGACGGTGTTCAGGACCCTGGAGAAACAGGAATTCCATCGGTAGAAATACAGCTGACAGGACAGGGACGCAAAGTTCTTTCTGACGGTTACGGAAAATATTTCTTTCCTCTTTCCGCGGGTAACTACTCTATTCAGGAGATTGATCCCCCGGATTACAGTTCAACTACTCCGAACCTTGTAACTGTGAACCTGACGGCGGGACAGACAAAAATAATTAATTTTGGAGATCTTGCAAACGATCCTATTGGAGTGATAAAGGGCACTGTATTCGAAGATTTTGATAAGAATGGAGTTCAGCAACTAACGGAGCCCGGAATTGAAGGAGTGCTGATATCACTCGATGACGGATCAAAGGCCAATACCGACGTAAACGGTAATTATTCGTTTACAGCTAAAATGGGAAGCTACACAGTGGTTGAAACTGATAAGACAGGGTATTCATCTACGACTCCAAACTCAGCTACAGCCTCTATAGCGGCTCAAGACGATACTGTTGTAGTGAATTTCGGCGATTTTGCCGGGCCGGTTACCGGAACGCTTGAAGGTACCGTATTTCTTGATACAAATGAAGATGGAATACTCGATGTTGGTGAAGAAGGGTTGGCAAACGTCACTATCAGGGTATCCAACGGAGATAGCACCGTTACTAATACAAGCGGTTATTACAAATTCAGTCTTGAACCCAATACATACTCAGTTACCGAGACTGACCCTGTCGGTTATTTGTCTACTACCGTGAATGTTTACGCGGATATTGAAATTAAAGCGGACACAGTGGTGGTCCGTAATTTCGGCGACGTACTTGAGGAAAGACAGGATTTCGTTGAAATTCACATTTCAAATACTGAGCGTGTACTTTCAGTATGCACCGCGGATTTAAATGAAGACAGCAAGAATGATCAGGATATAATCCTCGGTACGGCCTTGACAACGGGGATAGGCAACATGCTTGTTTTTCTTAATAGATGGGAAAACACAACTACTCCGGTGGGTGAACTTTTTCACACCGACCCGGATTACAAAAGAGACGCCGGATATAATATCAACACAATGGACGATTGGGATATAAATGCCGACGGTGTTCACGATATAATAACAGGTCTTGACAGAAGTACGGGCAATAACATTCAACTCTGGCACACCGGGAGCGGCGGAATTCTGGGGGTTACTCCCGATGCTCAATATATCTCCAGCGGGACTAACGAGGTTATGGACAGTAAAATGGCGGATTTCAATAAGGACGGAAATATCGACATACTCGTAGGGTTGAAATCTCCAATCGGTACATCCGGGGGTTTTGAAGTTCTTCAAGGATGGGGAAGTGGTGTTTTTACGTCAGGGCAGTACGTTACAACTGCCGGATCCTCGGGCGGCATCAATCTCGCGCCGATCTGGGCTGTCGAAGCCGCCGATGTCGACGGTGACGGAGACGAAGATGTGATCGTTGGATCTCACAAAACCGATTACGCCGGCTATATTGATATATATTTAAACGATGGTTACGCGTCAGGTACATTCAGCTGGTATGCCAGATACCAGCCTTTCGGAGCTGTTAACGATATTATTATGAACGATATGCATGAAGATGACCTGGGAGACGAAGATATAATAGCGGGAGTATCTTCCGGTGATAGTTACGGGAGGGTAATGTTATGGAATAACGAAGCCGGTATTTTCGGTATTCCGGACACTCTGGGACTCACTTTTGAACCGGAGACGACTCCCCGGCTTCCGAGTGACTACGTCGACGCTGGAGGAGAAGTTCTGAGCATGGCAGTTATAAGAGTGAACAATGATGTTTATCCGGATGTAACTTATGGTACGAGAAGTTCATCGAGTTATACGGGAAATATTTACGTACTCCCGGCTTATGGAACACTTCCCGAAAGCGGGATACAGATCAACAAGACGGAAGCGGGCGAAATTATTTCGATTGACACGGGAGATTTCAACAAGGACAGCAGGCCGGATATTGTAGTGGGAACGCGTTCTTCAGCTACTCAGGGTAAACTTGTGGCGTTCTTCGGAAGTGATTTGTAACAGGGATAATTCAGCAAAAAGGACAGGCAAAAAATGAAGATAAAAATCAACAGAAGCAGTAATGATGACAGAGGTTATATTCTCGTAGTAACACTTTTAGTCTTATTTGCCGTATCTGTAATAGGGGCTACACTGGCGGGTGTTTCATCCATGGATACTAAAATATCCGGAAACCAGAGAGTTAACACACAATCATTGTTTGTGGCTGAGGCGGGTCTTAGTGAAGCGATTCACAGGCTTTCTCTTTCAGATCCAACGAATGTTACGGTTGGAGGTTGGACAGGGAACGCCGCCATTGGTGACGCGCATCCGTATGATCCCAACTGGGAGACTCGTTTATACCTTACTACGCCGGCTGGGGCTCCGGCGGGGGGCGGAAGCGTTGTAACTACGGGGACTATTCAGGATCCCAGCAACCCCTATCTGAAATACAGTGAGGCAAGCGGAACTGACGGAGTACTCACGATCGAGCACAAATGGGAGGACAGGAACGGTGACGGAGTAAGAGATGCCAACGAGATTGTAAGGTATGACCCGGTCAAGGTTCCCCCGGAGAATTTTGATTCAGGTTTTCCGGTGGAAGTAATTACAGTAACCGGAAAAAGAGACGGCGCGGAGAGAGAAATTCAGGCTGAAGTTACCAAGAGAACCATTATGGTACGTACTCTTGGGTCTCTTTACTGTGATAAGGCGGTAAGACTGACTGGAAATTGCGCCTTCTGCGGATACAATCACGATCTGAACACACCCGTGGGAACCCAACCTAATGCCTGCTACTCCTGGCATCTAAGCAGCGGCAATCTCCCCGGTGTTACAACTTCGGGTGACGATGTCAAGGTAAAGGGCTCCGCGGATGTGAGTGGTGATCCCTCTCCAATAGACGATTCCTCGAGCAACCCTTTTTATTCTCTGGCGGAGGTTCTTGGAATGAGCAACGGTGAAGTCAATGAGCTTCTTTCAAAAGCCGACAACACGTCTATCACTGATCCCCTTACAGGGATAACTTATATAGACGGCGATGCTAATGTTACCAGCAATCTTGTGGGTTCCGGCCTTTTGTATGTAAACGGAGATCTGCAGGGAGCCGGCTCGTTTACCTTCAGGGGGCTCATATACGTGGAAGGAGATCTGCACCTTACCGGCACGCCCTGGATACTTGGAAGCGTTGTGGTCAGGGGTACATCCGACTGGAACTTCAGCGCCGGTAACGCGGCTGTTCTATACAGCAAAGATGCGATATCAAATGCCCTGAGCGGCGCGATGCCCTGTATGGTGCTTTCCTGGCGTGAGCTATAGAAAGACAGATACTTTTCTCTCAGAAAGATAGATGCGATATTACCTTAAGGGTGACCTTAGGGGTAATATCGAATATAGAGGGTTAATCCTTCCGGCGCTTTTTATTCCGAATAATCTTTTGATAAATTCTCCATAATGCCATATTATCATTCGACAGCATTGATGGATTAAAGAAATTATTGGAGGATAATAATGAAACTCGGTGATTTTTTTCTCAAGCCCGTAACCGCCGGGACGCTGCTGCTTGACGGCGGCGCCATGTTTGGAGTTGTTCCCAGGGCTCTCTGGAGCAAGACTAATCCGGCGGATGATAATAACAGAATAGATATGAATATGAGGATACTCTACATTGAGGGGAAGGGCCGGAAGATAGTAATCGACAGCGGCGCGGGAACAAAACTGGGCGAGAAGATGGTTAGAAACTACGGCGTAAGGTGTAAGGATCTAAAGTATGTTTTTGAATCCGAGGGATTGGATGTTGAATCTGTCACCGATGTTATATCCACTCATCTCCACTTTGATCACGCCGGGGGATTAACAAGATATAACGACGATGGAGAGCTTGTGCTCACATTTCCCAACGCGTGTCACTATATTCAGAAAAAGCAGTGGGAAGCGGCATTTCACCCGAATGAAAAGGACAGGGCGAGTTTTTTTGAGGAAAACTATCTGCCCGTTGAGAAAGAGGGTAAACTTTCTCTTGTTGAAGGAGAAAAAGAGATAATTTCCGGCGTCAAACTCATACCGACAGAGGGGCATACACCCGGGCATCAGATAATACTAGTCGAGAGTTCTGATGGGAATCTGCTTTACTGCGGTGATCTTATTCCCCTCGCCTCTCACATCAACCTTCCCTATATTATGGCTTATGATCATTTTCCGCTTACTACTTTAAGTGAGAAGAAGGAAATCCTAGCCAGAGCGGCGGACGAGGGGTGGATCCTTTTCTTCGAGCATGACCCTGTTATAGCGGCGTGTAAAGTAAAAAGAAATGACAGGGGAAGTTTTGAAATCTCACGGCAGGTTGATATGGAGTAAAGCTCAGTGGATGATACTGAACTGATGTTTATGACAGCCGAAGGTGACAAGCGCGCTTTTCGTGAGCTTGTAGAGCGTTATCAAAGCCCCATGTATAATTTCTTTTTCCGCTCTACGGCCAGTCGGGAAGACGCTGAGGACCTGACTCAGAAACTCTTTCTGAATCTGTATAAGAGTTCGGGAAAATACAGGAAAAGATCTTCTTTTAAAACATATATTTATAAAATTGCCTCAAATCTGGCAATCAGTTTCGCCAGGAAAAAGAAGAATAGAACCGTAATACCCTTCGATCAAGAGGAGGAGTTCGGAAAACTTTCCGATGAACTACCACACGGGAGAGACCAGTTTCTGGATATTCAGGCCTCCGAGCTCGAAGAGAGTCTGAAAGCAGCCCTTGTAAAATTACCTCCTGACCTTTCAGCGGCTATTGACCTTAGAGTCAAAAAAGGTTTCTCATACAGAGAGATAGCGGAAATAATGGGAAAAAGTATTTCAGCAGTTGAATCGATGATCTTTCGCGCGAGAAAGATTCTCCTGGTTGAACTCAAGGAGTTTCTCGATCAAAGAGGCAGTTAAAAAATATTTTTTGCAAGTTTTTAGCCCCTTTTGCGTTTGTACTATATAGAAGGAGTAAATTGTGGAATGTAAAGAGTGTCATAAGCTGATTTCAAGAGAGATAGACGGCGAGATTTCTGAAGATGACAGTAAGAAACTCAAAATGCACCTTAATCAATGTCAAGAATGCAGCCGGCTGAGGGCATCTCTTGCTTCTATTTCAGAGTTTCATAAAGGTATCGAAGAGGTTGAGCCTCCCTCTACTCTTCTTGAAGGCATAATGTCCGGTATCAGAGAAGAAGACCATCTGTTTCAGCTGGGTCTTTGGGCAAAACTGGCGGTGTCAGCGGCGGCTGTCTTTGTTATGCTCGCTGGAGCGGGAGTTGGCAATTTCCTGGCAGAAAGATCAGTCCCCCGGGTAGATCCCCTCGAGGATGATATTTTCCGGGTGGAGTATCTTGCCAACTATCCGCCCGGTTCAACGGGACAGCTTATCGCGGCCTTAACAGAGGGAGGCGAATATGAACAGGAATAAACTCAGTATTCTTGTTATTATTTCACTCGCTTTCAATGTGGCTGTGCTGGCGGTTTTCGGCTATTTTATTCTGCGTCCGGACAGCGGCGATGCCGTGAGTGTTCTAAATAGGTCTCCCGAGTGCCCGGGTCCCCGTACTTGCAGACACTTCGCGAGAAGATTCGGTCTTCATCCTGAAAAAGCAGACAGCTTTGTTGTTGAAATGAGTAAATTCACAGGCGAAGAAAGGAAAATCGAGGACAGGATCGCAAAGGCGAGAATTGAGCTTATAGAACTCTTACAGGGATCACAGCCGGACGAGGAAGAACTTATGCTGAAGGTTGACGAAATATCCTCTCTTCAGAATGGGCTCGAAAAGATTCTGGTAAGAAGGCTCCTTCGCGTAAATTCACTTCTCAGTAAATCTGAGAAGGAGAGATTCAATAAATTGTTGTTTCACAGGATGGGGATGAGAAGAGCAGGAAGACATTTTCCCGGACATCCTGAATTTCCCGGAAAAGGAGTAAGAAAATGAGGACTTTTAAATTGTTTATGATCGTTCTTGTATTAACGGCATTTGTTGTTTCACCCCTTATGGCTGATGAATCTAAAAACTGCTATAGGAGAGCGGATCGGGATAGATCATGTTTAATGGCCGGGCTGGACAGCGAGCATGCCTCGGCGCTTCATAAATTAAAGTTGGAGAATGAACGCGAATTGGTTGATCTTAAAGCTGAGATCAAGAAAATAAAACTCGACATGAAAGCTGAAATGATAAATGAAACCCCTGAAGCGGAAAAACTGGAAAAACTGGCGGGGAAGATGGCGTCGGCTAAGGGTGAACTTCACAAGAAAAGAATAAGATTCCTGTTCGAAGCGAAGAAAGTTCTGCCTGAAAAAGAATGGAAACTCTTTCTCAGAAAGCATATAAGACACGGAATGGGTAATAATCAAATGTGTGGCAAAAGAGAAGGAGCATTCAGCAGAGGTCATAGAGGATCTTCTATGCATAAAAAAAGAGGTGAATGCCCGGAAGCTGAAAGGAGAGGACGCAGGTCCTAGGCGGCGGGAAAATGCTTAAGATGAATTAATAAAAGAATAAACTCCCCGCCCGAGGTTGTAAGAGACAGATCGTAATACCAATGAAAGTGTCTGGTGGTTAAACCCCAGACACTTTCTATTTGTGTTTTATATGGAATTGACGGAAAAGAAAGTTTTTAAAACAGAAGATATCTGGTAAGCAGATAGGCGGTGGCAATGGTAATTGATACGAGCATAATGGGGAATCCGTATCTGAAATAATTTCTGAAATTAAGGGGGGTCTTTGTCTTCTCGCTGAAGCCGGAGATAACTACATTTGCTGACGCTCCGATTATCGTTCCGTTGCCTCCGAGGCAGGAGCCGAGCGCGAGACTCCACCACAGCGGCAGAGAATGATGTATGTAGTATATATGATAAGCGGCTTCATCAAGTCCCTGAGTGTTCGGAAAGAGTGTTGTTGCGATCCTTGTAATCAGGGGGATAGTGGCCGCTACAAACGGGATATTATCCAGAAATGAAGACGCGAGGGCTGATATCCAGAGTATACTGACGCAGAGGACTAGCATGTTGTCACTCAATTGGATAATTGATTCAGCCAGGTATCTCAGAACACCTGTTTTTTCAAGTCCTCCGACGAGGATGAAGAGTCCCATAAAGAAGAATAACGTTGTCCATTCTATTTCTTTCAAGTGTTTCTCGATGTCGGTTCCGCTCCAGACCAGAAGCGTTCCTCCTCCGGCAAGCGCGATGGTTGCCGGTTTAAGGTGAATAAAGCTGTGAACGAGGAATCCAGCCAATGTAAATCCGAGCACAATCAGGCTGCGTCTCAGAAGCACAGAGTCTTTTATGACTTTTGCCTCGTTCATTTCTGATATGATTCTTTCATTGTCATTCTGATCTGATTTCAGGTCTTTTCTAAAGATTATTTTGAAAATAACGAGAGTAACAAGGAAAATTATGACTGACACGGGCCCGAGATGTACGAGAAAATCCACAAATGAAAGATCTGTCGCGCTTCCTATTAATATGTTTGGAGGGTCGCCTATAAGGGTGGCGGTTCCTCCGATATTCGCCGATAGAATTTCCGCGATGAGAAAAGGAAACGGCGATATATTGAGCATTTCAGCTATGAGTATCGTTATAGGTGCTATAAGAAGAACCGTAGTTACGTTATCAAGAAGAGCTGAAGCCAGGGCGGTAAAAAGGGAAAACCAGAGAAGTATTTTCCATTTGCTGCCGCCTGTTTTCTTAGTTATAAATATGGCAACATAGGTGAAAGCGCCGGTGTCTTTAATTACACTTATCAGCAGCATCATGCCCAGCAAAAGCCCTATGGTGTTAAAGTCAATGTATTCAAATGCTTCACTTTGAGTAATAATGTGAAAACATATAAGGAGCACTGCCCCCATAATTGCTATTTTTGTTCTATGAATTTTCTCTGTGATAATAATTATGTATGAGGAGATGAACAACGCTATAGCGATGATAGTCTGTGCTGTCATACTTAACCTTTGTTTTCGTAGATGCCCCGGCAGATATCATTTAGGTTTATCATTCCCGTGAGTTTATCTCCTTTTACGACAGGTATTCGTGAAAGATTGTGTCTGTGGAGTGTGGCTATTGCTTTTAGAAAACTGTCATTTTCTTCCAGTACGGGCGGATCTTCTTTCATCAGGTCCTCCGCCACGAAGAGGAGCTCTTCTATAGTAAATGAAGTTTTCTCCAGGGCTCCGAAACTGTGTATAAAATCAACATCCTTTATCAGATCGATATAATCGGGAAGGAATATAAGCATGAAATCATCAATGCTGATTATTCCGAGAAGGGTATCCTCTTTATCTGTCACGGGAATCACAGATTCTCCCGTCTCGAAAAATATTCTCGCGATATCCTTAAAGGGTGTTTCCGGCCCTGCGGAGTGAAAATCCCTCGTTATATAGTTTTTTATTTCCAAGAGGCTGAAACCTCCGATGTGGTAATCCTACAGATACTTTTTCTCGGCATCTTTGACGGTCCTGATAAACTCTCCGGCCGTAGTGCATTTTAGCAGAGAAGCCCTGAATTCTTCGTGTTTTACCAGTCTCGAGATACCTGCCAGGGCCTTTATGTGGGGGCCGCAAACATCCCGCGGTGAAACAAGAAGGAAGAAGATTCTGACCTTTTTGCCGTCAACTGAATCGAAATCAATTCCCTTTTCCGAAAGTCCGGATACGACGTAGAGTTTATCTACAGCGGGGGTCTTCGCGTGAGGTACGGCGATTTCCATTCCCACGCCGGTGCTCTGACCGGCCTCTCTTCTTAGGACAGCTTCGAGTATTGTTTTGCGCTCGTCAAGTTTGTAGCACCCGCAAAGTAGAACCACCAATTCCTCAATGACATCCCTTTTGCTATAGGACTGCAGTTCGAGTTTTACCGCGGATTTTTTGATTTTTTTCGAAAGTTTCATGCTTAATTCCTTAACCCGCATTATACAGTAATAAAACCTATCTGTTTGATTACTAATTGTCAAATTATTATAACAGCGGAGTTTCTCCTTATAAAGATATACATAAAAGATCATTTGAACCGGTTATATGAATATTTCCAGTCATCTTTCTGTTATTCAAGGCGCAGGGAATGAATGTTGCACCTTTTCAAAGGGTGGTATCTGCGGAGGTGATGGTTGTTCTTAAATAGCACTGTATGTTTTTAAGTGATTGGAGATCAGCAGGTAAATGGTACAAGCGACTCAAGAAAAAGAAACATATGAATCAAGAAATTATTTTCTGAAAGCAAGGGAAAGTATAAAAAGGGGAAATCATTCCGGCGCCAGAGAATATCTGGAGAAAGCTGTCAAAATCGCGCCTGATAATCCCTTTTATTTATCTTATCTGGGGCTATGTACGGCGGTGGAAGGCGATGTAGTCAAAGGGAAATCTTTATGCGCTGAAGCTGTCCGTTCTTTATCGACTGAACCGATTCTTTATGTTAATTTAGGCAGGGTTCTACTGAAAGATAATAGAAAAGACGAGGCGCGGAGGATGTTTCTCAAAGGATATTCTATGGACAGGTCTAATGCCCCGGCCGCGCTGGAACTCTCTTCGATGGGTATAAGAAGAAAGCCGGTTATACCATTTCTTCCGAGACAGAATCCTCTCAACGTTTTTCTGGGAAAGTTAAGACATAAAATTGGTAATCGGGGTAATATCTGATCATTTTTGCTCTATATTCCGCGTCGATTAGTTCAACAATCAATCTTTCCGGGGATTTATCAAATAAATGATTGTTTTTTCCTCAAGATATTTGTAGCATATACCTGTTAATCAGAAACAATTCTGTTTTTGGAACCGTATTAATAGTAGGTTCTAAAAGAGAGGTTTAGATATGTTTTGCAGATACTGCGGCGGGGAAATTGGAGAAAGAGATCAATTCTGTCAATATTGCGGGAGAGAACAGGATTCTCCGGGAATTTCGAAACAGAGCCGCAAATTGACTGAATTGAAGATTCCTAATGAGACCAAAAATCCCGGCGCCGCCTCTTCGATGGGATTTCTGCTTGGTTGGATACTGCTTGGACCTGTGGGTTATATATACCTTGAACAGTGGAACTGGTTCTGGCTTACCTTTATAATCCAGCTATTCGCCATACCGCTGACATTTGGGCTGGCATATATTGTGCTGCCCGTGGTTTTCGCTTTCCATCAATACCAGATGGCAAAGGAGATTAATAAAAGGATTATTGCCGAACGGGATGGAAAGAAGCAGGACGCTGAGACGGCAAACGTGTTAGATGAAGAACCTGAAGATCAGTAATAAGGAGTTTGAAATTGGAGCGTAATTTAGCACTGGAAATGGTCAGAGTTACTGAAGCGGCGGCTCTTGCGGCCGCCCGGTTTCTTGGTAAAGGGGATCCGGAGGGGGCGGATATCGCGGCTGTAAAAGCTATGCAGCAGGCGATCAAGAACGTTAAGATGGACGGCCGTGTAATCATCGGAGAAAAACCAAGCGCGGATAACGCCATTCTTTATCCGGGATGCAGGGTTGGTACAGACGGTGAGCTGAAAGTTGATATCGCGCTCGATGCTCTTGACTGCCGTGAATCGCTCGCGAACGGTCAGACGAATTCTATTTCAGCTATCGCTATTGGGCCGAAAGATACTATAATAGAATACCCCTCTGATTTTATGAAGATAATCGCCGTCGGCCGGGAAGCGATTGGCTCTATCGATCTTAATGATTCCGTGTTTGATAACCTTGTTCGTGTAGCTGAATCGAAGAGGGTATATGTGGAGGATCTTACAGTCGTTGTTCTTGAGCGCGACAGGCACAAGAAAATAATCGATGAAGTAAGAAGGTCCGGCGCTAGGATCGCTATTTTACGGGAAGGTGATCTTGCCACTTCAATATCAACCGGAATTCCCGCGAGCGGTATTGACGTTGTTATGGGAATAGGCAGTTCCGCGCAGGGGATAATTGCCGCCGCCGCCCTGTTATGTCTGGGCGGGGGATTGCAGGCTCAATTTATACCTCCCGGTGAAATTACACCTGAGAAATATGACACTTTTTCGATAGAGAGAAAAGGCAGGGATGGATCGAAAAGTGGCAAAGAGGCAAAAGCTGAGAAAAACTCTAAAAGCGGGCAAGATGAGCATTTTGAAAAAATTTACGATAAAACAGACCTTATTCAAGGTGATAATATAATGTTTGCCGCTACGGGAGTCTCATTAAGTCCTTTTCTGAAAGGTACGATCTTCAAACCCGGCGGGGCTCTCACTCACAGCGTTGTTTTAAGAAGCCAGTCGGGGACTGTAAGATTCCTTAGAACTGAACATTTCTTTGATAAAACTCCTGATTATTCTAAATAGATTGTCTGCCGCTAGAGTAATAATAAACTCTTTTTTCCGGCGGTGAGCTTCGAAGTTTTTTTCTGTCCGCGGGAAAACCGGAGAAAGCGTAAAAATGAACGGTCTCTTTAAAAATAATATAGAAGCTCCGCTGGCCGAAAGAGTCAGGCCGCGCAGTTTGCAAGATTTTGTTGGGCAGGAAGATATTATCGGCCGGGGCAGGGTACTTCGTAGAATTCTCGAGAATGGCAAACTCGAATCTTCACTTATTTTCTGGGGGCCGCCCGGGTGTGGAAAAACAACACTCGCTCATCTTATCGCGGAATCTGTTGACGCTGTTTTTATCTTTTTCTCTGCGGTTACATCCGGAATAGCAGATGTCAGAAAGATAATAGCCGAGGCCCGGGGACGTCTGAGCGCCGGCGGAAAAAGAACAATACTTTTTGTCGATGAGATACACAGATTCAACAAAGCCCAGCAGGACGCATTTCTGCCTCACGTGGAAAAGGGTATTATTATTCTCATAGGGGCTACGACCGAGAATCCGAGTTTTGAGGTGATATCTCCTCTGCTTTCAAGATGTAGAACATTTATTCTAAAGCCCCTTTCTGAAAATGATATAGAAGCGGTACTTAGAAGGGCGCTTGAAGATGAAACAGGAGGGTTCGGCAAAAGAGATATAGAGATTTCTGAGGAAGTTTTGCGTTATCTTGTTCATCTTTCTTACGGAGACGCGAGGTCAGCTCTTAACGCTCTGGAAATGGCCGTTGAATCATTCAGTGATGAACGGGGAAGGCTGGTTATAACGAAAGAAATTATAGAGGATTCGATGCAAAAGGCCAGTCCTCTTTATGACAAGAATGGGGAGCAGCATTTTAATCTCATTTCGGCTTTGCACAAGAGTCTCAGGGGAGGAGACCCTGACGCGTCTATTTACTGGCTTGCAAGAATGCTGGAAGGGGGTGAGGACCCCCTTTATATAGCGCGGAGATTGGTAAGATTCGCCTCCGAGGATATTGGCAACGCTGACCCCGATGCTCTCTCAGTAGCTTTAAACGCCAAGAGGGCTGTTGAGTTTCTGGGGATTCCGGAATGCAAACTCGCTCTCGCCCAGGCTGCAGCCTATCTTGCCGTGTCGCCAAAGAGCAATGCCGCCTACAGGGCGTATTCTAAGGCCGCGGAGGATGTCAAGGAGCACGGCCCGCTTCCCGTTCCTCTCTGGTTGAGGAACGCCCCGACTTCTTTTATGAAGAAGATAGGGTATGGAAAGGATTATCTCTACCCTCACGACGCGCCGGAGGGAATTGTAACTCAGGAATACTTTCCCGAAAAGTTGTCTGGAAGACGATATTATCATCCCGCCCGAAGGGGGTTTGAAAGAGAGATAATTAAAAGGATAAAATACTGGCGCCGGCTCAGGGAGAAAAAGAAAACCGATAAATAGAACCTTGACAGAAAAAGTTGATTTTATAAGCAGTTATTTTTTGTATGAATAACGGTTAAATAAGATGCCTGATACATTTTGAAATAAGCCGCCGTAGAACTTTAAGCTCTGAACCTGAAATAAAAATTAATTGTAAGATAAAAAGAGGGGTTCACCTTTTTCTTCTGGTTTGCTTAAGGTGAACCCCGGTAGGTAATAAGGTCCTGATTATAAGAGTGCGGCATCTTACTTATAGCTCTCCCATTTACTTTCGAGCTTAGGATCCTGAATGGTCTCCATTACGTAATTGGAGAATTCCTCGCTTGTGGCGCCGTCGTCTCTTCCGGTGAGAACGACTTTTTTCTCGTGCTGTACGCAGATCTCCAGAGCCATTTCCAGTTTTCTGGCATCTTCAGTGAAACCTATGTGGTTTAGAAGCATTGAAGCGGCTTTCATCATACTCCCCGGATCGGCGTATTTGGATCTGCCTTCTTCCACCATTCTTGGAGCGGAACCGTGGATTGCTTCGAACATCGAGTAGCGGGTTCCTATATTAGCGCTTCCCGCTGTTCCCACTCCGCCTTGGAACTGGGCGGCCTCATCTGTTATGATATCACCGTAGAGATTGGGAGCAACCATCACTCTGAACTGTTTTCTTCTGGCCGGGTCGATCAATTTTGCCGTCATAATGTCTATAAACCAGTCATCCCACTCAACTTCAGGATAATCTTTAGCGACCTGCTCGGCCATGTTAAGGAATCTTCCGTCAGTAGCCTTAACGACATTTGCCTTTGTAATTACTGTCACTTTGTTGATGTTGTTGTTTTTGGCGTAATCAAAGGCCATTCTGAGTATACGCTCAGAGCCCTGTTTAGTGATAACCTTGAAATCCACTGAGAGGTCTTCTGTGACATCTATACCCTTGCTGCCGAGTATATAGGCCCCCTCGGTGTTCTCTCTGAAGAAAATCCAGTCTATACCGTCTTTAGGCACTTTTACCGGTCTTACGTTAGCGAAGAGGTCAAGCTCACGTCTCATGGCAACATTGGCGCTCTCTATGTTCGGCCACTTATCGCCTTTCTTAGGTGTTGTCGTTGGTCCTTTCAGCAGGACGTGGCATTTCTTGATTTCCTCGAGTACATCATCCGGTATGGCTTTCATTACTTCTGCTCTGTTTTCGATAGTGAGGCCCTCGATATCCCTCAATTCTATCTTGCCGGATTTCACGCTGTCCTTTAAGAGAAAGTTCAATACTCTGCGGGCTTCCTTTGCTATAAACGGACCTATGCCGTCGCCTCCTACAAATCCTATTATTAAAGGCTTTAAGGACTTATAGTCGGGTTTGCTTCCGCTTTTTTTCATCATTTCAACGCGATCGAGCTGTTCTTTCATTAATTTGCCGAAATGCTCTTTGGCTTTTTCAATGGCGTCTGTGCTCATTTTGTCACCTCTTTCATTCTACTTTTTCAGGTTCGTCAGGGACATCATAGAGTATGTCGTCCCAGGGGTGTCTGTAAAGACCCGTCTTGAGTCTTTTCTGATCGAAATAGTGGCCCATAAAGCCCATTGTCCTTCCAATGATGAAAAGAGCGTTGAAAAATCCCATATCGATCATTTCCTTAATTTCGCCGTCTTCATACCCGAGATTCTTCAAAAGATCAACGCAGAGCACTCCAATACAACCGTCAACGTTGAGGATAAGAGTGTTCTTTTTCATGGTTGTGACCTTTTGGACATCCAGAGCGTAATCAAGCAGAGGGGTCTTCGGGAAATGCTCTCTGGCAAAATTCACCATAATCTCAACGCGTACGTCGGGGTCGTCCACACTGTGGATTCTATGGCCTATACCCTGAATACGAATATTCTTTTCTTTCATGGCGTTAATGAAATCCCTCGGAGCCATATCGTTCTGCATACCCCAGCTGAAGTGTTTCGCCGCGCCGTTTACGGCGCCTCCGAACCTGGGGCCTATGGTAACTATTCCGCTGACTATCGACTCTATCAGACTCTTGCCGGCTCTCGCGGTAACTATCGTGTTGTGAGCTCCTGAGACGGCCGGGCCGTGATCCGCTACTATCTGAATTACCAGCTCCAGGAAATCCCGGGCGTATTGAGGCATGTTCTTTTTAAACCAGAGCAGACCCAGCACTCCGCCAATACCGTATTCTTCCTTGATTACGCGGTCGATAGGCACACCGCAATAGTTGTGCACGTCTCCCGTTTCATCGCAGATTGTTGATATGAAGCTGGTGGGTTTTCTAACGATCCCCTCAGCCACGGCCTGCTTGTAATCCATCGGTATGTTGGGAATGTCGGGTTCTTCTCTCTCCTCGATCTTCCCTTCAGCCTTAAGCTTTTCAAAGGTCTCCTTTATTTTCTCGCCGTAGTCGTTGAACGAATCCGGCACGACCACTCCGGCCTCTCTAAGGGCTTTGTTTTTCGCTTCCGCGGTAGTATCTTCCGAATCCGATTTTGCTCCCGCGTGTCCGAATTGAACGCCCCCCGGAAGCATCTTTGAGCAAGTTCCGGTGACCCACATTACAAGGGGCTTTGTGAGTTTTCCGTCTTTAATCGCATCGACGATTTCGTATTCATCCCGGCCGCCAAGTTCTCCGAGTGCTACCATCATTTTGATCTTCGGATTCTTTTCATATCTCAGCAGATGGTCGAGAAGGGTTGTCGCGGGATATACATCTCCTCCCACAGCGTAACCTTCGTAGATGCCGTCAGTGTTCAGAGATACGATGTTGTATCCCTCGTTTGAGAGACCGCCTGAAACTGAAACAAAACCCACTGAGCCGGGTCTGTAAAGTTTCGTGTCCCTTATGTTCTGTATCGTTCCAGCGGCGTTTCCTATTTTGAAACAACCGGGTTTAAGACCTCCAACCGTGGCGGGGCCTATTACCCACTTGCCCTTTTTCTTCGCGTAGGCCGCTATTTTGCGTGTGTCTCTCTGAGGTACACCCTCGGCAATCATGATGACGGTTCTTATAGTATCGGATTCGAGAGCCTCCATTGTTGAATCGGCGCTCGAGCGTTCAGAGGCGAAATTAACCATTACATCCGCCTCCGGATGTTTATCCGTTGCTTCTTTGACAGATCTGAACCTCGGAATACGTATCTCCCTTGTTCCCCAGAAAAGCTTGTAATAACCTCCGCCGGATGGTGTTATAAATCCGACAACGCTCGGTTCTTCCCTATGGGAAAGATAATCAAAATCAAGCATTCTCTGAGCGGCTATGGATTGAGAGCCGTAGATAAAGGATTTCGTATTCTTGTCAAAGAGTTCGTATTCTTCCATTGTTTACACCTCTTTCCCCTGCAGAGCCATTGAAACAATTTCCGTCATATGCGTTTCCGGACCGTAGACCTCTACAGGCAGATTAAGTTTCTTTCCCATCTTTCTCATATTTGCGAGACCCTCTTTATAGTTAGGGCCGCCTCTTCTTACATATATCTTGACGTCTGTCTTTTTGAGCGCGTCCGAATACTCTTCGATAGCGTCAATTATTCCCGTGAAGGTCTTGGCAACATCCGTGAAATTTGCTATGCCGCCTCCTATTATCAGGAATTTGGGTTTTCCCTCGCTGTCTTTTTTCTCCGTCATAAGCTTCAGTATGGTTTTTGTGTAAGCATAGGTGAGTTCTCTCGAGGGATTACCGCTGTACTCACCGTAGTTGGCAAGTTCTCCCGCGAACCCGAGGTCCGCCACCGTGTCGGCAAATATAACACTGGCGCCGCCTCCGGCGACAAGTGTCCAGACACGTCCCTTGGGATTGAGAACCGTAAGCTTCAGCGAAGCGCCTGTTCTTTCGTCAAGTTCATTTACATACTGTTCTTCTTTTGTTCCTTTAAGACCGAATGAACTGGGGAATGCTACGCCGTTCCATTTTTCCGCGCATTGATAGGAAGCGTAGTCGTCCAGTTTTGCCACAGTATCGAGAGGAACGATGGTGCCGTCAACGAAAGTAACCGGATTGAATTCCAGGTATGTGAAATGATAGTCCACCGCCATCTTGTAGAGAGCTTTGATGAACTCCTCCATTTCCTTTGATTTATCACCGAGCTCTTCAGGCAGAAAACCCGCGACATCCATTTCGTCTATACTTGACAGGATCGGTATTTCCAATGTAGACACCGAATTCCAAACCTCTTCGATATCTACCCCTCCCTTTGTGGAGAAGTGAATTGTGTCGCTTTCCCGGCCGGTAGTTATTGCAAGGTAATATTCCTCTTCGTGGGGAAAGAACTTTTCCACAAGAAAGTGTGTCAGGACACCTGTTGTTTCTCCGGTTGTCTGGGTAATAGTAACCTCTTTATTCATGCGTTCTTTTATCCAGGCCTTTACATCTTTCCAGTCTTTGCCTACGAGTAGAAGATTGTTCTTGCCGCGTTTGCCGAAAAGCTGGTCGGGCTTGGCTACGAGTTTCTCGCTTTCGAGCCAGGGATGTTCGCCGGAAAGGCTTTCAATGTCGGTCTCCGGCGTTACCAGCACCTGCTTTGTTGAGAGTTTAAGTCCGTTCCCGGTGAAATCTCTCAATCCCTTCGCGATCATTCTCTTAGCGTCGAATTCTCTTATTCCTTTCTCTGCCATATCAAAACACCTCTTTGTTTTATTTTACCTGTTTTTTAACCCAGGGCAGTTTTCCGCCGATCTTAAGTATTTCTTTGTCCAGATCGGAAAGGGAATGCTCAAGTTCTATCTCGAGCCCCTTGGTTTTGTTCTTAAGTTTTATAACTTTGTCGAAGCTGCCTATCTCTATCGAGATATCATCTCCCTGATCGATCTTGTCATAATCGTCCGGATCTTTAAAGGTCAGGGGGACTATGCCGAAGTTAACAAGGTTGGCCAGGTGAATCCTCGCGAAGGACTTGACAACTACCGCCTTTATACCAAGATATTTAGGGGCGATAGCGGCGTGTTCCCTGCTTGAGCCCTGCCCGTAGTTCTCTCCGCCTATAATAAAACCGCCCTTTTTATCGAGGGCGCGTTTCGGGAAGGTGTCGTCTATTACTCCGAAAACAAATTTTGAAATTTCCGGAATATTGCTTCTGAAAGGCAGTATCTTTGCTCCGGCCGGCATGATGTGGTCGGTCGTAATGTCGTCTTCAACTTTCAGCAGCACTTCCCCTTCGAGATTGCCGGGTATAGGGGGAAAGTCTGGCAACGGCTTTATGTTAGGACCTCTGATTATCTCGATCTTCTCAGAAGCGACCGGAGAAAGAGGAGGCAGAAACATATTATCATTAATGTTGAATTTATCCGGCATACTTGCTTCGGTGTACTCTCCGAGATCCCTCGGGTCTGTCAGTACTCCCCTTATAGCTGTCGCCGCGGCGGTCTCGGGGCTTACAAGATAGATGTCGGCATCCTTCGTCCCGCTTCTTCCGAGGAAGTTCCTGTTGAATGTTCTTACTGAAACGGCGCCGGAAGGAGGAGCCGCTCCCATCCCGATGCAAGGTCCGCAGGCGTTCTCCAGGATACGCGCGCCTGCTTGTACGAGATTGGCCATTTCGCCGCTTTCAATCAGGTGGTCAACTACCTGTCTGGAACCCGAGCTGATCGTCAGGTGAAGTTTATCAGAGATTGTTTTACCCTTTAGAATACCGGCAACTTTTTTCATGTCCAGCAGTGAGGAATTTGTGCATGAACCGATAGCAACCTGCTGAACTTCCATTCCGGCAAGTTCCTTGACCGTTTTAATCTTGCCCGGGCTGTGAGGCATTGCCGCCAGTGGTTCCAACTCGCTTAAATTGATCTCGAGTATTTCATCATAGTCAGCATCGTCTCCCGGATTAAGTTCTATCCAGGAATTTCCTCGATCCTGAGCTTCCATAAATTCCTTTGTTATTTCATCGCTTGGGAATACGCTCGTTGTCGCGCCTGTTTCGGTACCCATATTGGTAATAGTAGCCCTCTCAGGTACGCTGAGAGATTTTACTCCGGGACCGAAATACTCCAGCACATATCCTACGCCTCCCTTAACGTCAATTCTTCTCAATACTTCAAGTATAATGTCTTTGGCGCTTACCCAGTCGGGCAATTTGCCCGTGAGTTTGATGCCCATGACTTTGGGATATTTGATTCTGTAAGGCAGCCCCGCCATTGATACGCTCACGTCAAGTCCGCCGGCGCCAATCGCGAAACTTCCTATTCCTCCGGCTGTCGGTGTGTGACTGTCGGAGCCGATAAGTGTCTTGCCGGGTTCAGAAAATCTCTCCAGATGGAGCTGGTGGCATATTCCGTTACCCGGTCTGGAGAAGTAAAGGCCGTACCTTTGCGCTATCGACTGCAGATAGCGGTGGTCGTCCGGGTTTTTAAAGTCAGACTGAAGCGTATTATGATCAACATAACTTACGCTCAATTCTGTTTTTACCCTTGGAATATCAATCGCTTCGAACTGCAGGTAGGCCATTGTTCCTGTCGCGTCCTGCGTGAGGGTCTGGTCTATTTTCAGCGCGACCTCTTCCCCCGCCGCTGCTTCTCCCTCGACGATATGATCTTTCAATATCGTCTCGGTGATAGTATTGCCCATGCTCATTTCCTCCTGTTTTAAGCTTGGCAATTACAGTTAAAAATTGACAATCAGCATGCTTAAAAAGCTCATGCAACAGGACTATAATAAAATGAATTCAAATAGCAAATAATTCTTGAATATTTTCAGAATTAATTGTGATAAGCGGTGGGAATGGAGTTTATTGTTCAACCGGACACCTCGATAATCCGGGTTAATAGTCTCTCTAATGTCTGATTATCCCGCCGGCGTCACGAAGGGTACTGTCGATATATCAATCCGTGGATCACAAGGCCAGTCAATCTTTTATACGGTTCCGCTTCGTGTTAATACGCCTCTAAGTGATTCCATTCGGCGTTCTCTATCCAGTTCTCCGGCCTTGAAACGAATTCAATTATATTTTCCAGCAGGAAATAATGTTTCCGCTCCTCTTCTGCAATCCGTTCAAATAGTTTCTTCTGATCTTTATTGTCGGTTTCGGCGGCTTTCTCTTCGTAAAACAGCCGGCTTCTCTTTTCTATATCCTGAGCTTCCCGGTAAACGGCAATTTGGTCATCCTTCTTGTCAATTACATACTTCCCGCCCTGCATCCCGCTGAAGACATTTTTTGCGTCCTCCAGGATGGTCGTCTCGGTCATTACATATTCATCAGCTTTCATCTTCTGTAGTAACCTGTAATGTTTAACCTCTTCATCAGCGAGCATATTTGTGATAGTTTTCAACCCCGCGTCATTGGTGCTGGAGGCTATTTCTCTGTAGAAGTTTTCCCCGTCTTTCTCCATCTGCATAGCGTACTCCAGTATTTCCATCGTCAACCTTTCTTTAAGCTTCTGAGTCTCTTTGAATTTATCTTTTTCACACCTGACACGGGGTATACCTGATTTTTTAACAGCGCTTGAAAATCAGTTCCCGCCTCGATGTAGTTTTATTATTCCTCTCAGATCATGTTGAGTATAGGTTTTCCGCGTAAATCCTGTCAACTTGTATCAGTTAACCTTTTTTAGCACCGGCTCTTGTATACTTTTATTTTTCGCGGCCTTTCTTAATTTTTCAATGCCGAAGTGGAGTATGAGCAGATTCGTTGTTCTTCTTCAAATCAGCCAGCATTTCATTTGTGAGCGTCCTCAAAAGCGCTATATGAGCAGTTACCGCGACTGCTATTATTAAGAGTAAGATCCGTATCCATAAAGCACTGACTACGAACACGATTGAATACCCGATGAATAGCCAGAGAGCTGTAATCGTCAGCGCCTTTATTCTGAAGGAGATCGCCCGGAACTGCTGGTAGCACCGGATGTAGTTTCCGAATATCCTGTGATTAATAAGCCAGTCATGAAGTTTTTCTGAACTTCGGAAAAAACACGCGGAAGCCAGCAGCAAAAAAGGCGTGGTAGGAAGAAGTGGCAGGAATATGCCGACCGCACCCAGCACGAGAGATGTATAGCCGGTAAAAATAAGCAGATATTTCTTCATAATGCTTCCTGCCGTTTTCACTTTATTTTAAACCCGAATAGTTATTGTGTTCGCTGGACAAAAAAAATATACCGGCAAATGTGTCGTACGGTTTGATTGCCTTCGGTCCGCCGGCAGATTGTATTTGAAAGCATTTATGGAGAATTATAAAAAATTTGATTTTTTCTGTCAACTGGGCAGGTGCGCACGAGAGGGTTTTAAGCCCCATTTATGCTGTGCTTCGCCGCCATTATCCTGATTTCAGGCATGAAGAGATCGTACGGAGATGAAGTAAGGCGGCACGTGTGAAGAAAGAGAAGGATTTTTACGTTCATCATTCTTTCCCTCTAAACGGGGAGATTCAGACTTAATCTTGAATAATATCCGCATATGTCTTATTGTCTGATTAGTAAAAGTAATAATTTTTTTCTTTGGTTTTAAAAGCAAGGAGAGTCGGCCAATGAGAAAGATAGTATCGATGCCGGGTGACGGTATAGGCAGTGTAGTATTAACAGAAGCGAAGAGGGTTTTAGAGGCGGCAGGATTTGAAGCTGAATATGTGCATGCCGATATCGGCTGGGAATTCTGGTGTAAAGAGGGAAATCCTCTTCCTGAGCGCACACTGGATATACTCCAGGAGCATAAAACAGCCCTTTTTGGGGCTATAACATCAAAACCTAAGGCGGAAGCGGCGCGGCAGTTAGCCCCCGAACTTCAGGACAAAGGTTATGTATATTACAGTCCTATCGTGGGTTTAAGGCAGCATTTTGATCTTGATTTGTGCATCAGACCCTGTAAGACATTCAAGGGGAATCCACTTAATTTTATCAGACGCGGAAAGGATGATATCGAAGAGCCCGAGGTTGACGTTGTGATTTTCCGGCAGAATACCGAGGGGTTGTACTGCGGAGTCGAATGGACCGATCCGCCGGATGACGTATACGAGGCGTTTAAAACTCATCCTAAGATGAAGAAATTCTCTTCCATTCCAAAGGAAGAGCTGGCAATCTCTACTAGAATTTTCACCAGAAGAGGAACAGAAAGAATACTGAGGGCCGCCTTTGAGCACGCGAAGAAATTCGGCTACAAGTCTGTGACCGTTTGCGAGAAAGCCAATGTAATCAGAGAAACCTCCGGAATGATGCTCGCGATGGCAAAAGAGATGGCCAAAGAGTATGACGGCATTGATCTCTGGAGTACTAATATAGACGCTCAGATGATGTGGCTTACCAAGAACCCTGAAAATTACGGTGTGCTTGTAAGCGGGAATATGTTCGGCGATATAGTTTCTGACGGTTTCGCGGGGCTTATAGGGGGCCTCGGTTTTGCCTGTTCAGCGAATATAGGTGAAGATGTAGCCATATTTGAGCCTACTCACGGATCCGCTCCAAAGTACGCTTCCTATGAAAAATCGATAGTGAATCCGATCGCGATGATCCGTTCCGCGTGTATGATGCTTGACCATATCGGAGAGACAGAAAAGGCGGAAAAGATCAGGGATGCAATTTTAAAGGTCGTAAGAGAAGGCAAGGTAAGAACTTATGATATGATGAAGCTGAAAGGCTCAGAGGAAGTTCTTGATCAGGGCGCCGTTTCAACAAGTGAAATGACCGACGCGATAATAGCAAAATTGTAGTAAACACGGGAGAGATTAATATGGAAGTTAGAGAATTATGGCCCGAGCTTGAATGGATCAAAGATGACAAGCTGAGGGAAAGTACTGAAAAGACCTGGGAGTCGGCATTCTCAAGGAGTGTCTTAAAGGCCGAAGACCTCCTGGAAATACCCTTTACACTTCTGTGTGAAGGTGAGGTGGCGACATTTATGGAGCATAAACGATGTGTTGTACATGTTTCGAGAAAATCGGGAGAGGAGATGAACAGATTTTTCGAAGATAAACTCCCCGTTGACATGGATGTTCTTATCTCGGGAGCCATACTGTGCGATGTCGGTAAACTTCTCGAATACGATTACGACGATGACGGAAATCTAACTAAGGGCGAGTACGGAAAATATTTGAGGCATCCTTTTTCCGGTGTGTCTATTGCCGAGGAGTGCGGAGTCCCTAAAGAGGTATTGCACATTATCGCGGCTCACGCGGGAGAGGGCGATAAGGTCAAAAGGTCGACTGAAGCCTATATCGTTCATCACGCTGATTTTATGACATATCTTCCGTTTAAGGAAAGGCTGAAGTAGAATCAGGCCGGTAAGGCGAAGATGCAGGCGGCGGGGGCTCTTATAAGTACCGGTTTGAATAGTGGTTGATTTTTTTATAGAACTGTATTAAGTTAATGCCGTTTATTCAACTGAGTATTAAAGTTTAGAGGAAAATAAAGTATCAGCTTCGAAACTGCGACCCGGTTCGGAATTATGACAGGAGATAAGATTTTAACGGGGGCGGATGATTTATGGAAAAATTAATACTTATTATTATCGGTGCTGTACTGGTCAATAACTTTGTTTTGGCCAGGTTCCTTGGTATATGTCCTTTTCTGGGTGTCTCGAAGAAGCTGGAAACAGCCGCGGGAATGAGCGGCGCGGTTGTATTTGTTATGACTATAGCCTCTATTGCCACGTGGATTATATACCACTACATACTTGTTCCTTTTAATCTTTCCTTTCTGAGGACAGTTTCGTTTATTCTTGTAATCGCGGTTCTTGTGCAGTTTGTTGAACTTGCTCTTCAGAAGTTATCCCCCGCGCTATATAAAGCTCTCGGAATCTATTTGCCTCTTATTACAACGAATTGTGCTGTTATGGGGCTTTCAGTTCTGAATATTCAGAAGGAATACACACTGATCGAAAGCGCCGTTTTTGGTATCGGGGCGGGTCTCGGTTTTGGGCTTGCGATGGTTCTCTTCGCGGGACTGAGAGAGAGGATAGAGTTGTGCGACCCTCCGGTATGTTTCCGAGGCACTGCTATAGGACTTATTACCGCCGGGCTTCTCTCTCTCGCGTTTATGGGGTTTGCCGGATTTGTAAAGATGTAGTTAATAGGACATGACAGATTTTTACATAGTAGAATTTTTTTAACGGAGGAATTGGATATTATGCTGACTGCTGTTATTGCGCTCGCGGGGCTTGGCCTTTTGGGAAGTCTCGGTTTGGCAATCGCGGCAAGGGTGTTTGCCGTTGAGACAGATCCCAGGGCTGAGGAGATCGAGGAAGTGCTTCCGGGAGCCAATTGCGGAGCGTGCGGAAAACCGGGGTGTTTCGATCTGGCCAGGGAAATAGCCCGAGGGAACGCCGATATAGATGCCTGCCCTGTCGGCGGTGAGAAAGCGGCAAAAGCCATCGGCAAGATTATGGGGATTGATTTCTCCGGGGGCGGCGAGAGGTATGTAGCTCTTGTTCTTTGCGCCGGGGATAATAAGGAGGCGCTTAAGAAATATCAATACAATGGGATTTATGATTGTGTTTCGGTTGATATGTTTTTCGGCGGGGATAAGGCCTGTTCCTACGGATGCCTGGGACTGGGAACATGCGCGGGCGCGTGTCCGTTCGGAGCGATAGATATTCTGCCCGAGGGGATAGCTAAGGTTGACAGTGATAAGTGTACCGGCTGCGGCAAATGTATTGAAGCCTGCCCAAAGGGTATAATCAAGCTGGTGCCGGCGGGGCGTAATGTTCACATTCTCTGTTCATCCCATGATAAAGGAGCGGCGGCGAAGAAGAAATGCAGGGTGGCGTGCATAGGCTGTCAGAAATGTGTAAAGGCGGCTCCGGAAGGAGCCATACACATGGATGATTTTCTTGCTGTAATAAATTATGATGCCGAGATACCTGAAAGTGTAGCCGGCGAGTGTCCGATGGGGACTATAAAGGTATTTAAAACTGAAGACTCTGCCGGGCAAGAGACTGCTGGAGGTGGTTCGTGATGGCCGGAGGCTTTTTTGGCGGCGTACATCCCGAGTATAACAAAGAATTATCGCGCGGTAAATCTATTAGGGTAATGCCCCTTCCCGAACAGTTAACCGTATATTTTTCCCAGAATCTCGGAGCTCCTTCAAACGCCGTTGTAAAGAAGGGTGAAGAAGTAAAGAAGGGACAGGTTATAGCACAGCCGGGAGGATTTGTTTCAACTCCCGTTCATTCGCCGACATCCGGAAAGATAAAATCCACCGGATTTTATCCTTCTCCGGTGGGAACTCTCATGGAGGCGGCTGTTATTATTCCGGACGGCAGGGACGAATGGGAGGAAGGCTGTGACAGGGAAAGGGATACTGCCGGGTTAACATCTGATGAAATAAAGGATATTGTTAAAGAGGCGGGGATTGTTGGAATGGGGGGCGCGACTTTCCCCACACACGTTAAACTCTCTCCTCCCGAAGACAAACCAATTGACATTCTGATACTCAACGGCGCCGAATGTGAGCCTTATCTCACGTCCGACCACAGGCTGATGCTGGAGAAAACAGAAGAGATTCTGGAAGGAGCATCTCTTTTCGCCCGTGCGATTAACGTCAAAAATATAGTTGTCGCTATTGAAAAGAATAAGCCCGGCGCTATAGAAAAGATGCGCGAAGCTGTTGAAGGCAGGGATGGTTTCAGCGTTGAACCGATGGAAGTTATTTATCCTCAGGGGGCGGAGAAACAGCTTATCTACAGTATAACTGGCAGAAAGGTCCCGGCCGGCGGACTTCCTATGGAAGCCGGCGCGCTCGTACAGAACGTCGGGACCTGCCTGGCCGCTTTTGAAGCGGCAAGGTTGTCGAGGCCCCTCATACAGCGTGTTGTAGCGGTTACCGGCAGCGGTATTAAAAATCCGGGCAACGTACTCGCCCGTGTGGGAACATCTTTCAGGGATATAATAGATTTTTGCGGCGGCATGACGGATGATACGGCAAAGGTGATAAGCGGCGGTCCGATGATGGGTGTATCGCAATATTCACTTGATTCAGCCGTGAATAAAGGTACAAGCGGGATCGTTCTTCTTAAGGCCGACGAAGTCGCCCAGTTTGAGAATGAACCTTGTATAAGGTGCGGAAGATGCCTGGTCGTCTGTCCGATGAAGCTGAACCCTTCCGCTCTGAGTATATTCGCCGAGAGAATGCGTTATGAAGAAACCGGGGAGCATGGAGTCGCAGACTGTATTGAATGCGGTTCATGCGCCTATGTTTGTCCTTCAAAGAGGCCTTTGGTTCAACATTTCAAGAGAGCCAAGGCCGAAATTCGAAATAGATCTAAAAAGGCGGGCTGATAACATAGAGGCCGGCAGATGAACTCTGCTTGTGTAAAGAATAGAGCCCGCAAGATAAAAATATCTGGAGGTTCTTTTGGAAGACGAAATGAAAGATAAAGATCGGAAATCCGGATCCGGAAAGAATGAAATGAAGAGGGAAGAAGCGGGAAAAAATAAAACTTCCCGGAAACCGCCTGAGAAAAAGAAGGAAGAGCCCTTTAGGGAAAGATTCATTGTAAGTTCATCTCCCCATATTCACGATGGACGGACAACCTCCAGTATCATGCGTCTGGTTATTTTTGCTCTTCTGCCCGCCGCACTCTTTTCCATTTACATATTCGGTGTTACATCTCTCAGGGTAATTGTCATTTCAATTTGTTCCGCTCTCGTATTTGAGCTTTTAGCGCTGAGAATCATGAAGCGTCCTGTTAATATCAGTGACGACAGCGCTTTTCTTACCGGACTTCTGCTTGCTCTCAACCTGCCGCCGGGAAGTCCCTGGTGGCTTGTTGTAACGGGGACGTTTTTCGCTATAGTAGTCGCCAAGCAGATATTCGGGGGGCTTGGTTATAATCCCTTTAATCCGGCTCTTATAGGCCGCGTAGTTCTGCTTGTTTCCTTTCCCGTGCATATGACGAGGTGGATTGCCCCTTCAGCGTGGGGCGCCGACGCCGTTACAACCGCGACTCCTCTTGGACGTATGGCGGAAAGCTTAGATACACTCGGGCATATTGATATGGATTTAATCAGGGAATTATTCAGCAGAGAAGAGATAATAAATCTCCTTATAGGAAACACAGCGGGATGTATCGGCGAGGTTTCGATCATTCTTCTGGCCGCGGGAGGCATTTTCCTTATAGCTAAGAAAGTAATTTCCTGGCATATACCGGTTTCTTTTATCGGTTCCGTCTGGCTTCTGACTGGGATATTTTACAAGATTGACCCCGCTCACTACATCAATCCGACATTTCATGTGCTTTCGGGAGGTCTTTTCCTGGGCGCTATATTTATGGCGACTGATTACGTTACTTCACCTATGACATCCTCAGGTAAGATTATTTTCGGAATAGGATGCGGGTTGATAACCGTTCTTATCAGGTTGTTTGGAGTATATCCGGAAGGAGTAAGCTTCGCCATTCTGCTTATGAACGCCGCGACTCCTCTTATAGACCGTTATACTAAACCAAAGGTATTCGGAGCCCGCAAGGCGGCATGATCGAAAAGATGGAGGTTTAAGAGTAATGAAAGAGATATTCCGGTTAACTCTCGTACTTACGGTTATTACGGCCGTGTCGGCAAGTGTGCTTGCTTTTGTGAGTTATAAGACGGAAGAGCCTATAATGAAAGCCCTGCAGGAAGAGAAAATGAAGGCCGTAAGGAATGTTTTGCCCCCTTTTGATAATAAAATTATTGAGGACAGAAAATTTATAGTTAATTCGGCCGGCGATACCCTCGAGGTATTCAGAGGCAGAAAAGACGGTAAAATCACAGGTGCCGCGTTTCCGGTTATATCGGCTGACGGTTACTCAGGGGATATTGAATTTCTCGTAGGTGTTAACAGAGATGGGGTTATCCAGGGTATAGAGATACTGAAACATTCGGAAACTCCTGGGCTCGGCGCTAAAATTTCCGGGGAGTTTAGAGAACAGTTCAAGAATCACAGCATTGATAATACCAAAGTATGGGAGGTAGAGAAGGACGGCGGAGAGTTCACGCAGATTACGGGAGCTACGATTTCATCCAGGGCCGTAACGAGGGCGATTCGCAAAGGACTTAACTTCTATGAAACCAATATCAATGAAATTACAGGTGGAACAGATAGATTAAAAGAAAGCGTTAAACAGGGAAGTGAGGAGAAAGAGTAATGAACGCAGGTAAAGAGTTTATTAAGGGATTCTGGAGAGAAAATCCGGTTTTCAGACTGGTTCTCGGGCTTTGTCCTACTCTGGCTGTTACCACTACAGCTGTAAATGGTATGGGTATGGGACTGGCGACTACATTCGTTCTTGTCTCTTCCAACACGGTTATTTCCCTGATAAGGTCTTTTATCCCCAAGAAGATCCGTATACCCGCCTTTATCGTAACGATAGCCACCTTTGTTACTATAGTTGACCTCGTTATGAACGGCTATTTTCACGCTCTGCATAAAAGTCTCGGGCTTTTTATTCCGCTTATAGTTGTCAACTGCATTATTCTGGGACGCGCGGAGGCCTTTGCTTCCAAGAACCCCGTGTGGATTTCTATTGTGGATGGCTTTGGAGTGGGGTTGGGGTTCGCGGTTTCCCTTACGATTATTGGTGTAGTAAGGGAACTGTTCGGCAACGGAACCGTATTTAATATTTCGATATTTGGAGATTCCTTTAACCCGCTTCTCCTTGTAATTATGCCGCCCGGAGCTTTTATTGTGCTTGGAATTCTTCTGGGCCTGATGAACAAGATCGAAATAAAGATAGCGGAAAGATCCGGAAGAGAACCTATCATAAGCAAAAAACACGATTGCGCGGGGTGTGTTGTCAACCGCAGCTGGTTTGACTTAGGCAGCGTAGAAAAAGGGCAATAAATCCGCGGCCGAAGTTCTTTCCGTCCGGCTTCTATTCAAGAATCACTTTTCCCTCAAGATCTGAGCTTTTCACAAATCTGATCCTTGCATCGTCTGAAACTATAAAGACAGCCTTCGCGTATTGTGCTTCGGCGGGTTTGCCCGCTCGCCGGGCAGTTTCAGATATATAATCTGCTGAGCCGTTTCCCTTTATTTTTCTGAGAGTATCCAGGCCCCTTTCAGGCCCGAGAACGAAGAGAGCGGTGGAAAGAGCGTCGGAAGCTGCGGCTGTCGGGGAAATAACAGTTACGCTGAGAGTGTTCCCCGAAACCGGCCTTCCAGTCAGGGGATTGATGATATGACCGATTGTCTTATCATCTCTTCTAATGAAGTTTTCATAATTTCCGGAAGTTGCCACGGCTTCATTCTTCAGGATAATATATCCTGTTATTTCAGAATCACCCGTTGGATTGCGTATTCCAACGACCCACCCCGTTTTACCGGGCGGCGAGCCGAAAGCGTAGATGTTTCCTCCAAGGTTGACTAGAGCCGATTCCACCCCTTCTTTTCTAAGTATTTCAGCGCATCGGTCGACACCGTAGCCCTTCGCGACTCCCGCCAGATCAATTTGCGTTCCCTCCGGCAGTGCTACGGAATTTCTGTTCTCGCCGATCTTAATTTTCCCGTATCCAACCCTGTCTAAAGCGTTATTGATCTCTTTATCTGAAGGAAGCTGTTTGGCTCCGTCCTGAAATCCCCATAAACGCACGAGAGGTCTTGCCGTAATGTCAAAGGCGCCTCCCGTTTTTTCTGAGAACAGGGTAGATATCCTGATAAGCTCTGAAAGTTCGGGCGAAAGGACTAAAGGTTCTTTGCCGGCGCTCAAGTTAAGCTGTGATATTTCACTCTCGGGATTCCAGGTGCTCATTACGGTTTCGAGTCTGTGAAGTTCGTGCAGGGCTTTGCCGGCGGCGTCAAGAGCTTTTTTCCTGCTCATTCCGTATATAGTAATACTCGCCTTTGTTCCCATTACATATGTTTCTTTTACCACCGGGTCTTCTTTTGAACAGGAGATAAGGGCTTGAAGGTAAAATACAAGCAGAAAAACAAGGACTGAGAGCCTGACTTTTTTTCTATCAATAAGCGGCATCAAGAAACTCCGGGTTTTCCGAGAAGCTTAAACATTCTGTTTTTGTATTCCTCCACTCCCGGTTGATTAAAGGGGTTTACATCAAGCAGCCGTCCGGTTACGGCGACTGACAGCTCAAAGAAGATAAAAAGTTCTCCTAAAGAAGCGGGAGTGATAGAGGGGATCTGAAGTGAAATAACCGGAATTCCTCCATGGATATGAGCACCCCTCGTTCCTTCGTACGCCGTGTAGTTGATCTGGCCTAAGGATCTTCCCGCTATGTAATTAAGGTTGTCAAGATTTTCCGGATCTTCAGGAATTACTACATCGCGTCTCGGCCGCTTTGCCACGAGAAATGTTTCAAGAAGATTTCTCCTGCCCTCCTGGAGAAGCTGTCCCAGGGAATGCAGATCGGTCGTCATAACGGCTGAAGCGGGAAAAAGTCCTTTACCGTCCTTCCCCTCTGATTCACCGGCAAGTTGTTTCCACCATTCACAGAAATAATGAAGCTCTGTGTGAAAGGTTGAAAGAACTTCGACCGCGGTTCCGCATTTGTGAAGCAAGTATCGGATAAGCGCATAGCGGATCATGATATTGTCTTTTTCCGCGGCGGTGTATTTTTTGAGCGCAGCGGATGAACCATCTATCATTTCTTTTATTGGAATCCCGGCGGCCGCGCAGGGAAAAAGTCCAACCGGGGAGAGAACGCTGAATCGTCCTCCCACATTTTCCGGAATAGTAAAAGTCAATATTTTTTCAAGGCGCGCCGTCTGCCGCAGGGCTCCCTTTTCGGCGTCCGTAATTGCTATAATCCTCTTTAACGCTTCCTTCTTTCCGTGCCGCTCGATGAGTTTATCTCTTAGCAGCCTGAAGGCTATAGCGGGTTCGGTGGTAGTTCCCGATTTGGATATAACACATAGGGCGAACCTCTTTCCTTCAAGACTGGACATGAGTCTGTCGTGATATCCGGGGGAAAGGCTGTTGCCCGCGAAAATAACGGGGAATGACGCTTCTTCCGGAAGGGCCTCAATAGCGGCTTTCGCGCCTAAGTACGATCCCCCTATTCCTACGACGACGAGGCAGTCGTTTTCATCCTGAATTCTTATTGATGCTTTTGTTACGGCATCCAGTTCGAATTCGGGGGTATTCGGAAGGTCAAGCCATCCGAGCATATTTGAACCGGCCCCTTCTCTGTCTAGAATAGAAAGGAGGGCTTCCAAAGCTTTAGAATTTTCTTTGTCTTTATCAGAAACAACCTTTAAGTTATACGCTTCTAAAGAAATCACCGCAACCTGCCCGGAGCCGAACCAGTTAATCCTGTTCAGAAAGAGCCTTTTTCGTTTTCAGAACCGTCTTTTCTGTCTCTTTGGTTACATTCCTTCTTATTTTTTCAGCTTCTTTAAGTATATCCGCTTTGAATTTCTCGTCATTTATCCCGCCCAGATTGATAATTATATTGAGGAAAGCCCCCTCAGCGGCGCTCGCGGCAGTCAGGGCGGCGACAGCTGCGTCGCTGAGACTGTTTCTATTGCCTTTTTCAAAGGCGATACGCGCCAATCTGGACGCTTCCTGAGTTCTCTTTAAAACATTCAGGGGCACGAGAGTGGCGTTCTTGGTTGCTTCCTCAATAGCTTCGTCGCGAATCTCCTTGTCCTCTTTCTTTTTCCCCGGAAGACGCATCGCGCTCATAACTTCGTTAAAAGCGTCTGTATCCCTGTCCACATCGGCTAGAAACTCATCTTTGAGATTCTGCGCTCTAACACCCAATTCTTCCATCTCATCGAAAACGTCCTTGTATTTTTTCTTCCCGTGAGTGAGAGCCGCAACCATGGAAGATAAAGCTCCGCTGATAGATCCGCAAAGGGCCGCCACGCTTCCTCCGCCCGGCGCGGGAGAATCCGCCGACAGCTCATCAACGAAATCTGTAACAGTCATATTGTTGAGACTGTCCTCACGCTTTATCTGGTATTCGATTATCTTCTTCTCCGGTTCGAAGGGGTAAAGGTCGCTTAACCCAAGAGAGAGATCTGCTATATGAATAAGTTCCGATTGAGTTACTCCGGTGCTTTTACCGGCTTTTCTAAGATAATGTCTTCCCGCTTCCAGTATTGCCTCGATCGGCAGGAGCCCCACAAGCTCGCTCCCTGTTACCCTTACGCCGAGCTCTCCGGCGATTCTGCGGCATTGATCAAATACGAGATGAGGCGGTGATACTTTATAATTTATCAGATTTATCGAGACCTGAGCCCGCCCGAAATCATCCATATACCACCCTACTGCCTTTACATCTTTAAATATGCCCGGATCTCTGAGTGCCTTCCCGTTTTCATCACGTACTACCTTCCTGTTGGCGTCTCTCTTGAGACGTCCCTTTTCGCGAATTGTAAAGGCAATTTCTCTGGCAACTTTCCTGTCTCTCGTGTTGAGATTAACGTTATAGGCTATCAGGAATTCTCTCGCCCCTATAATAGTAGCGCCTGATTTCTTGTTGAAACGCGCCTTTCCGAAATCCGGTTTCCATTCGGGGTCCTTCAATTTTTCCCCGAGTCCTTCATATTCCCCTTTTCTCACAGTGGCGAGATTTTTCCTTTCGGGACGGGAAGCAGCGTTTTCGTATAGATATACCGGTATATCAAGTTCTTCCCCCACGCGCCTGCCGAGCGCCTTTGCCAGTTCAACGCAATCTTCCATCGTGATATCAGACACGGGAACGAAAGGCACTACATCTGTCGCTCCCATTCTCATATGAGTCCCGCTGTGGGTTGACATATCTATCAGTTCTGAAGCCTTCGATATTGCCCTGAAAGCCGCTTCCACTATTGCGTCGGGCGGCCCTATAAAGGTGACCACAGTCCGGTTGGTATCCTTGCCGGGATCTACATCGAGAAGAGTTATATCCTTTACCGATTCAATCTCGCCGGTGATCTTTTTGATTTTCTCAAGGTCGCGACCTTCGCTGAAATTGGGGACACATTCTACAATTTTCATGATCTATGACTCCTCTTGTTTTATCTTCGAAGATATGCCAATATGTGGATAGAATATAATTGTAAAGGGTTAAGGTCAAGTGCGGGTTTGAATTTTGATTGGAAAGTCGATGGTTTTTTATCTCAGCACACACTTGGAAAGACTTGAACACGAGCTGGATTTAATTACCAGGGAAGGATTTTATCCCGAGGTAAGGATGGCGAACACGGACGCTCTTTTCAAATTCTCTGATTCCGACCTCGGCAGGATGAGGGACGAGGTTGAGAGGCGGGGGATGAGCGTGTTTTCCCATGGTCCGTTCTTCGGTCTCGATATAGCCAGTATGGATCGCGGGATTTCTGAATACACCCGTGATTGTCTGATGAGAGGGATTGAAGTTACTGCTTCTCTCGGAGGAAAAATAATGGTAATGCACACCGGGTATCTGCCTTATTTTTCAAGAGGGGGAAGAAAGCACTGGTTTAGAAACTGGGGCGAAAGGATAAGGCCTGTTGTGGAAGAAGCGGAGAAGAGAGATGTTACGATTGCTCTTGAGAATACATGGGACGATAAACCGGAGATTCTCCTGCGTCTGGCTGATATTATTCCTGATTATCGTTTCAGTATTTGTCTGGATACCGGACATATAAACTGTTTTTCCCGGGTTTCCCTTCAAGGGTGGTGGGATAAAGTCGGAGGCAGAGTCGAGGTGCTGCACTTACACGATAATGACGGGCTCTCCGATGATCATCTTCCCGCGGGACGGGGTATTTTTGATTTTCGTAACCTCGCCGGGAAACTGAGTGAGATTGATAAACTGCCTCTGTTGGATCTTGAAGTTGATTTCATAGGCGCTGAAGAGAGCAGAAGTTATCTTGAAGGGCTTTTCAAGGAAAAGGGAATCAAGTAGGGCCGGCTTTGGGTTTTGTTGTAAAAAATCATCTGAAATTTGATAATTTTCTCTTGAAATTTAAAAATTCCGATTTTAGAGTTATTGATATGCTGAAGGTTTATCTTTTTCAACACACAGCAATAAGGGGGTGAATTATGAAGGAAGTAGAGATTGGCCACGTCACTGATTTTTTTGGCCATATCGACGTTGCGGCTGTTGAAGTTACGGCGGAAGGTATCAAAATCGGCGACACTCTTCATTTCAAGGGACATACTACAGATTTCACACAAGAGGTTAAATCCCTGCAGATTGAACATGATCAGGTTGAGGAGGCGGGCGCTGGTTCAAGTGTTGGAATCAAAGTTAAAGATAAGGCGAGGTCCGGCGATACCGTTTTTAAGGTAATAGACGATTAGGCTACTGAATTTTTTTCCGCGGATATGATTTAACAGCTTATCCGGATGGCGGAGTATTTTCGCTTTCTACTATAGTCAAAAGATCTTTTGCCATCTCTTCTATTGCCGGATAGGAGTTGTTAACTCCGGCTCCTTCTTCTAGAAGCCGCAAGCCGGCAGGAATTGATTCAAGAAAGAGCTTTTTGCCGTCACTGTAGCCCAGTTTGGCAAACGCGGCTAGAGTCTGCAGGTTTCGCTGAATTCCGGTTGTTACAAACAGGCTGATGAATTCCTCATAACTCATGCGGTTATGCGCGCCTCTTTCTTCCAGTATATTATATAGATACGCGAGCAGACTCCTTCTGTCGTGCTCGGACAGAGATACGTAAGGATCTTTTAGAAGGGAGACAGTATCGTACATTCCGGGGCCGAGATGGGCTGTCTGAAAATCAATTATTCTGGGTTTGTTCTTTTCTATAATAATGTTTCTGCTTTGAAAATCCCTGTGCATAAAAACGAGGGGTTGGGATGAGATTATTTCCGCGAGTTTTTCTTTTTCATTCTTCCATCCTTTCGGAATTCTGTAAGATTGAAATCTGGTTAGAAACTCGTCCTCGAAATAACTTGTTTCACTTAGGAGTCTGTTTTTGTCAAAGAGTTTTCCGCTCAGCATATTCTCCTCTTTAATTGCGGAGGTAATATCGGTCTGCAATTCGCATAAAAGATCGAGACATCTTTTGTAGAGCGGCATTATTTTATCTGTGTTGTCCTTTTTTACTGTAATCTCAAGACTTAGATCGCCAAGATCTTCCATTACGACAATGCCTCGTTCTCGATCGACAGAATAGAATTCGGGGACGCCGATTCCGTTGCGCCAGAGGAATTTCCCGATCGATATGTAATCTTCGAATTCTCCGTCTGGGCGAGGATCGATAAGTGCGACAGCGGAACGGTTTCCGTCGCTGAGACGAAAGAAATAGCGGTTGGAACCGCTTTTAGAGAATGGGATTACGCGGGCTGAAGCATTAAGCGGTCCGCCGGGCAATCGGGCTGCCATTTTCAAAGAGTACGCGGCAAGTTCAGTGATGGTGTCCATTTACAATCCTTTCGCCTCAAGTTGTCCTTCAGGAAACAGTATGCAGTTTTTTATCTTTGTTCCCCTCTTTACAATTGTCTCGGGTAGAATTACGCAATTTTCCAGTTCGCAGTTTTGCTCAATTACAGCTCCGGAGCCGATTTCAAGAAATCCCCTCCATGAAGTATCCCGGGCGATTACGGCGTTCGGCCCCGTATGAAGAGGTATAGCGGGCGGAACAACTTCCGGGTCGAATGTGACCTGTCCTGTCAATATTCTTCTGTGAAGCTCGAGGTAGCTTTCAGGCGATCCTATATCGCTCCATAAAATCCCCTCAGTTAAGCTGCCGGCTATATATCCCGAAATTCTTCCCGCGTTCTTCTTTATGATCTCAAGAAGAATTTCTATAAGCCCTATATTTTTGCCGGATGGAAAGAATCTGAGGGCTTCTCTGGAGAGTATTGCCATACCGGTATAACCGGCAAGTTTGGCCGAAGCTGAGTTATCGGGGCTCTTAGTTCTTATTCCAACTACTCGCATTTTATCAGATATTTCAATCCGGGGAGGAGGTGTGGAAAGGGTTGATTTTACGGAAACTTCTTTCCCGTTATTTCCCCCGCTTTCTGTAAGAATCAGCGTTATCAGGGCATTTTGTTTTTGGTGGAAATCGATAGCGGGAGCGTAATCAATATTGGATATTATATCGCCGTTATGTATTAGAATAAGTTCGCAGTTGTCAAGCGAGCCGGCCATATTCCCTATGCCGCCTCCGGTATCGAGAATTCTATCTTCAGTATGAAAGGTGACGGGAAGATCGGGGCTGATTAGACCCTTATCGAAAGATTCAGATAGATGGTGAGTATTAACGTGCACGGAAGAAGCTCCGGTTCTTATCAGTTTTTTTGCTATTATATTTATCAGCGGTTTTCCCAGAACGGGAAGAAGGGGTTTCGGTATGAATGATGAAAGGGGGGTCATCCTTCTTCCGTATCCCGCCGCGAGAATCACTCCGCAAAGCTTATCTTTGATAACGTTATTACTTTTCATATCAATACAGGAAAAAATTATTACTTTCTTCTTTAAATTCGCGTTCATCCTCGAGCCAGGATTCAAATAGCTCTTTCAGGCCAGCTCCTCTGTTGATTGTATTTCTAAAACTATCGCTTCCTGTGATAATATCAATTGGCATTTTCTCTCGTTCATATTCGTAAGGTGGCCTCGTCCATTCAAACTCTCCGGGGTATAAACTCGCCGCGGTTCGAATCGCAAGGGCTCCTGTCCTTACCGGCTTGAATCTTTCTCTGTCTGTGATATGAATCTGCACACCGCCGCAGATCTCACCGCGGTATTTATCCCAGGTTGGGTTAAAACGCAATGGGCGGAAGATGGCTCCGGGGGCCCGTTTCGTGAGTTCGTCCGCCAGGGCGCGGGGATCGATCCATGGGGCGCCTATAATTTCAAACGGGCGTGCGGTACCTCTACCTTCAGAGATGTTAGTGCCTTCCAGAAGAACCATTCCGGGATAGAGGAGAGCTGTCCCGGCACGTGGTATATTAGGTGAAGGCATGATCCATCTCAGGGATGTATCCCGAAAGTGCATTGATCTTTTCCATCCGGAAATCCTTATTATATCCAGCTCGCATTTTTTATCTTCATTTTCATTTATCATTGTAAGGGCTTCGCCGATCGTCAGCCCGTGCCTTATCGTAAGCGGGAAGAGTCCGACAAATGATTCAAAGCCCCTGTCGATAACAGTGCCTTCAACAGATTCTCCTCCTATGGGGTTCGGCCTGTCCGCTATAATCACTTTGATGCCCTTTTCAGCGCAGGCTTTGAGCATCAACGCGGCGGTCCAGAGGTAAGTATAGCATCTTGTTCCAATATCTGGAAGGTCTATTAGAATTTGTTCGAGACCGCTCAGCATTTCGTCAGTCGGTTCGCGTGTCTTTCCGTATAGAGAATAGACGGGAATCCCAGAGCCGGGCTGCTCATAGCTCTCCCACTCAATCATATTAGCCTGCGTTTCTCCCGCGAAGCCGTGCTGAGGGCCGAATATCGCTTTTAACTCTATCTTGTTTGATTGGAGAATTTCGGTAATATGCCGCAGGTCTGACGTCACAGAGGCTGGATTGGCCAGAACGCCGGTCCTTTTACCCCTGAGCCGGGCGCACTTTCCCCCGGCCAGTATATCGCAACCTGTTTTTACCAATTCAATTATATCCTTTCAGAGAAAAGATGTAACAGAAGTAACAATTTCAGTAAATTTCTCCAAGGGTCTATCGGCAACAATGTCACTATATTAAAAATCGGGCCGGTCGAGTTAACGGCCGGCCCGATATAAACCGGGGCTGATTAGTATTCCCATCTTTCTACAGAAAGTGTGTCTATTCCGGATGATTCCAAATCATCTGTAATTTGTTTTATGACACCAACTCCCGGAGCAAGGAATTTGTCCTCATCTATCTGGGCCATGATCACAGATCCACTATCAGGGTGGGCTACTGAGATTGTAATCGATAGATTGTGCTTTGCGCACGATTTAAAGGTTCCCTGAAGTACTCCTTCATTAAAGACAATATCGACGGGAGCAGAGGCCATCGTTACAGTTCCCGTTAAGGTGGCGCTAAATGTTGTATCCGTTTCCCCTTCTATTACATGCATATCGAAACCAGTGTCCAGAGCCCATTGTTCGTCTAGATTATCAAGTATAGGGAGCTTGTAGAATGTAAGGGGGCTGTCCCATGTCATCTCTTCTGAAACAGATCCGTCATCATACCCGGTGCGCCCCAGCATCTGAATTTCAGTCGATGTTTTTTTCATGTGCCAGATATCATACACTTCACAGCCGCTGCCGGTAGAGTCCTCGTATACGATGTCAAAAGTACCGTCACCCGGGGTGTAGTTTAATATATAATGTTTTTCATAAGACGGTCCGCTTCTGCTTAAATACCAGGTGTTGCCGTTGTCTACGGGGAAGTAACTGACAGTCCCGGAAGTTGTAAACTCGTAGGGTGTGGGGTCCGGATCTATTCTATTTCCAGCCATGTCCTCAGCGGCAAACCTTACCCAGTATGTACACCCGGGAGCTACGCGGTCGCTCAGCACAGGAACTGTCATACTGGTATAATCTGAATTCCAGGGATTTCCGGATACTGACACGGCGTTTTCTATTCTGGCGTCAATATTTTCCGGAAGCATATTAATCTCGGGATACATAGGTTCACTGAAATTAAAAATCATCTCTGAAAGACCAGTTGAAACTCCCGCAGCGCCGTTTGAAGGCGTGGCGCTTACAAGTGTCGGTCTTGTGTCATCCGCCGCAATAACGAAGCTGAAACCGTAGTCCGTTGCGAGAGGATTATCCGCGAGGTCTGTGATATTTCCACTTCCTCCCAGAATTGTAATTTCCACTGTGGTATCCTGCGGAAAGACAAGGTTTTGAAGTATTAGTGTGGAACCCTCAACGGAAATATCGCCGTTGTCCGGGTAAGGATCAAATGTGATAAAAGATTGAGTTTCCAGGTCGTATGAAGGAACACTTACAGGTTCGCTGAATTCAATCTCGACAGTAATGACCGAAGTAACATCTACCGCTCCGTCATCAGGCGTTGTGGATAAAACATCGGGAGGTGTAATATCCTCTAAACTTGTTGTCGTAAAATTAATAAGATAATCGTCACTGAGCTGATTTTCCGCCAGATCCTCGCTTAATTCTGAGACTGTTATTATATAATCTGTTGCTCCGGCAAGAGAAGAAGATGGAGTAATAAAAATAGTGTCGCCTTCCCAGTAAGTATTGTATCCGATATCCAGTGACCCGTCGGGTTGGAATGACATGTTGTCCACCACCGATTCTTTATCCATCTCCTCGCTGAAGAGTACCCAGAACGGCCCGCTTCTGGAAACATCGGCCGCGCCGTCTGCTGGCTCAGTAGCTACAACAGTAGGGGGAGTTGTGTCCGGCTCAGGTCCATCGGCACTCTCTTCTGAGCATCCGCAGAAAATGACAAGCCCGGCAACAACGAAGATTAATGCCAGGGAAAAGCCAAAATGTTTAAGCATCTCTGCTCCTTTCGCCTATAATTAAAAAAATAACTATTCATACACACGATTGTTTAGCACAGGTGGCCTAACAGTGTAAAGAGTTTTTTAATAAATTTAAGACTGAAAGAATATCTTTTAAGAATTTCCCTGAGGTTGTATAATCATCGATGCTGAGTCTGTTTTTATCAAAGCGGCTTTAGACCGTTTAAGCACCGTGATATCAGGTATGCATTTAAACACAGGGGGTTAGCTGTGGTTCTAACAAGAAACAAATATCACTTTATCTTATCAGTTCTCTTTATTTGTGTGTTTCTTTTCTCTTCGTGCGCCGATAATAAAGATAGAGAGGGGGGGGAAAGCACTCTCATTGTTGGTGAGATGAGTAATTACGAAGGGTTAAACCCGATGTCGACAACCGATGCTCACGCCAGGGACATATATAATCTTCTCTTTCTGTCACTCCTCGATGAAAATGACGATTTTCTTACCTTCAGTCCGAGGCTGGCTCATTCATGGGAGTTTTCAGATGACCGCCGTGAGCTCACCTTTCACTTAAGAGAGGATGTGACCTGGAGTGACGGAAGAAAATTTACCTCGGAGGACGTTGCCGCGACATTCAGAATGCAGGTAGACACTTCGACAGTATGGAGCGGCCGTCATTTAAAGGAACATATAGACAGTGTGGAAGTTGTTGATGAATACAAGGTTGTGTATCACTTTAATCATATATATCCCTACCAGCTTATGGACGCGGTAGATGGTCCCATCATGCCGGCTCATATTATTGAAACCACCGACCACGGAAAATTCGGGAGAATACCCGCCGAGGAACTTCCCGTAACGGGACCCTTTGAGATTGAGAAGTGGGAAAAGGGCCAGTCGCTGATACTCGCGGCGAATGAAAATTATTACGAGGATAACAAGCCTCGTCTAAACAGAGTAATATTCAAGATTATACCTGATCAGGTTACACTTGTCACACAGCTTCTAGATGGTGAAATCGACTGCATGGAAAGTGTTCCTCCAGCTGAAGTCGAAAAAATAAAGAAGAATAATAACCGGCTGAGAGTTTTTGATTTTCCAACGAGGGCGTATATATATCTGGGGTGGAACGGAGCCAGGGAGCCTTTTGACAATCCGCGCGTCAGAAGAGCACTGACAATGGCTATCGATAGAAAACTGATTATAGACAACCTTTACTACGGTTACGCGGAAATGTGCTGCGGGCCTTTTGTTCCTCTTATATGGGCGTATAATCCAGACCTCGAACCTCTCCCCTTTGATCCGGATGAGGCTGAGGCGATACTCCGGGAAGAGGGGTACAGCGACGAAGATGGCGACGGGTTCCTCGATAAGAACGGTAAGAGGCTTGAATTTTCAATTATCACTAATCACGGTAATCAGATACGCGCTGATATACAGGTAATGATTCAGCAGATGCTGAGTAAGATAGGAGTGAAAGTGAATCCGGTTTTGCTCGAATGGACCGTAATGCTGGAAAAACATAAGGCATCGGATTTTGACGGAATAATAAGCGCCTGGCGCGTGGGAACTAAAGCAGATCTTGCTCCGATATGGAGTTGCCGGGCAAGAGGGAAAGGTGGTTATAACCGTGTTGATTACTGTAACAGCGAGGTTGACAGTTTGAACAAACTTGCTACAAGTATGCTGGATTTTGAAAAGGCGAAGCCACTTTTCTGCCGGGCTCAGCAGATTATCCATGATGATCAGCCGTATACATTTCTCTATATTCCCCACAGTCTCTTTGTTATAAGTAAGCGTTTCGGAGGGGTTGAGCCTGACGCTATAGGTATCTATCATTATCTGTATGACTGGTACGCGAAGAATTAGATAACGGGGAAAGATGGTAAGATGCAAGTTATCTTTTTGAGGACTTTCATTATGAGGGACAGGCTCTTTTTTTATTGATTTCGAGCTTTAAAATATCAAAGTTTGTCTGGGAGGCTGTATAGTGATCCACACAATTGGAATCGCTTCTTTGATAAGTGTTTTGTGCGCACAGGTTATTAAACCCTTTATTGAATTGATTCAGGACGGAAAGTTCAATCCTTTACGTATGCTCGATACAGGGGGAATGCCGAGTTCCCATACCGCAATGGTAACTACTCTTACCGTTGGTGTTGGTATATACAGAGGAGCGGACTCGGTCCTATTTGGAATAACGTTGATATTCAGTCTCTATTTTGTTTTTGAAGCGACGGGGCTGCGGCAGGAAGTTGGGAATCAGGCAAGGGTTCTTAATGAAATAATTGAAAAAGCAGGTAAGAGGCATCATATAGATTCTCATGAACTTCGCGAACTCATTGGGCATACCTGGATTGAGGTTCTGGGAGGAGCCGCGGTCGGACTGGCTGTCGCACTGTTGTTCTTTTACGGATAGATTATATAAATTATACAGCTACCATTCAGACAGACGTGGTATAAAGCGGGGTCGTCGTTTAAAAAGAATCTATAATAATTGTATAAAACTCTCTATAAATAATCCTTGACAACAATTTATTACAGGAGTGATAATAGAAACGTAAGTATGCGTAGAGAGGAATTTTCAACTTCATACAGGACAGGAAGGCTGCAAGAGAGGATATAGGAACTAATTTTTGCCTTAAAGGGCGATCTGGAAATGCTGGCTGGTAAAACAAAGAGTATATAACTAGAAACTGAACCGAGGGATGGTTCAGTATTTTTTTTGCCAAATATATTTCCCTGTATCTCCGGTAAAGACGGGAGTGTGATCAGGTATGCGGATTATATCAGTAGTTAATCAAAAGGGCGGGTGCGGCAAAACAACCGTAGCGATAAATCTTGCCGCTGCTCTCAGAAAACTCGAAAAGAAAATGCTTTTGATTGATCTGGATCCCCAGGCGCATGCCTCAATGGGTCTTAATACACCATATGAGAGGATTTCTTATAGCACCTATGATTTACTTATAGAGCCCAGGTTGAAACTATGCGACGCGGTTTTTGAATTATCCGAGGATTTCCATATCATCCCCTCCCTTCCTATTCTCAGCGCGCTTGAACAGGAGCTTTCCGGAAAAAAGGGAAGGGAAAGGCATCTTGGATCCAAACTGGCCAGATCGAACGAAGTGTATGATTTTGTAATAATTGATTCACCGCCAAATGTGGGGATACTTACTTTCAATGCCCTCATTGCTTCGAATGAAGTTATTATACCGGTTGAGCCGAGTTCTTTTTCTTTGGACGGCTTGGACCGGCTTAAAGAAACTCTTGAACTTCTCGAGAGTGAGATAGATCATGCCGTGAGTATGAATGTTCTTATAAATAATCTGGAGAAGGGAACCAGGTTTGCCAGAGATTTCGTGTGTGAGTTGGAGAAGGAGCATGAATCTATATTGATGAATAATACCGTAAGCCATTCTGTACGGTATAAAGAATCGGCGCACATGGGTGTTTCAATATTTGAAATGAAAGGTGTTGAGCATCTACAAAGAGAATTCCTGCATATTGCCGAGGAAATAGAAGAAAAAGCCCCGATACTGAATGTGGGGAATATAAAAAGATGGATGGCAAGGCTTCACGGACCTAAGATTGTGGAAGAAGGTATCCTGTTTTCACTTGACGCGCCGGACGCGGAGAGTGTTTATCTTACAGGTGAATTCGCCAGTTGGTCCAGGAACGGAATCAAGATGGAGAGAAATTCCATTGATGGACTATGGGAAGTTACCTTGAACCTTGAACCCGGCGAATATGAATACAGATTTATTGTAGATGGAAACTGGGTTAAGGATCCAAAGAACAACGATATTGTAGTGAACGAATTCGGTCAGGAAAACTCTCTGCTGATTGTATAATATAATGTCTCCTGGAAAAACACCTATAGAACTCAAACAGTTATCGCGTCTGTTTCTGTCCGAGGAAGAGAGAGGGGATTCCCGAAAAATAGCAGTACCGGAAGCTTTCATCTGGGTCATAGGATCAGAAGTTTCCGCTATGAGGTCTTTTCTGGCAAGCGGCATATCTGCTTCTATTGCCCGCCATGATGTAAATGTAACCCTTGTTGAATGCGGATCAGGAATGCCGAATGCCGGCTATTATTTCGCGCTTGAACCCGAGGAATATCTCTCTCCGATACTTGAGGAGAAGGTTGTTATAGAAAGGACTATCTACGATTCACTGCGGTTTGTATATGCCGAACATCCGTATATGCTCAGACCCTTTAACGGAGGATTCGTTCGGGATAACACGGCACATATTGTAGTTGAAGCATTTAATTTTTATCCGGGAACAAGCAGAAAGAATTATTTGGAAGAGATCTTACGCGGTTCACCGTTTTATTCTCTTAAAGACGAGTCCGGCAGTGTTGTTCCATTTGTTATAATAATACTGGATTATGACAGGGTTGTTAAGGACAATGATTTTCTTGATTTGCTGTCTTGTATAGCTCCCGGCGCCCAACTTTACGCCTCCGGCCGGATTCCGGTTAAGAGGACCGGGCGTTTTGATATGGAGAAATTGGATCTTTCCAGCGGAATAGATTATTTATTCGGAAAGCGTCTGCCCCCCTCCGGTCCATTTTTCTCGGGCTTTACAAATACCCTGCTGCAGAAGATAGGCGGCAGATGGAAGGAAGGATAATGATCCCCGGTCATACTTTAGACAGTGATATCGAAGGATTAGGGAAGATTATAGTTGAAGGACCTGTTCGTTCTCTGTTCAGTAATTTTTGCCATGAAATCCTGAAGTTTTCGAATCAAATAGCAAAAAAAACTACCCCTTTTGAGATAAGCTTTCATTCAGCTGGGTGTTTGCTGCTTAAAGTGTCTCCGTATAAAGATCTTTTTATTGTATCGATAGGCGACAATTCCTCCGTTGAAGTGAGGGTGTCCGATAAAGATGGATTCTTCAGGGGGCTTGACCTATCTTTGAAACATTACCTGGATTATCTTTCAACAACACACGGGTAGATAAACAGAGAGGTTAGAGAGATAAGTAAAGGGGAGGAAAGGTATTAAAGATTACTTAAAATTTCTGGTTGAAATTGTCATATTTCATGTTATATTTAAGTGGATCCCGTCTTTACCACAGGCGGAAGAATATGCGAAAATATGGATTGATAATACTGCTCTTACTTTTCCCTCTTCTGATTTATTCTTGTATTTTTGAAGACGATTCCCTTGCGCCGAACCAGCCTCCAAAAATCGTTTACTTCTCCCCTGATTGGCAGATAGGTACTTTGCGGATTCCGTCAGACTCGGTTAGGCTTAATATCAAAGCCGTTGATCCTGAAAAAGACAATATCAGATATAGTTTTGTGATAATTGATTCTGCCGGCGGGATAGATTCTGTTCTATCTGATTCTGATTCCGCGGTTTTTTGCGCGCGTGATAGCGGCATCTACAATATAGAAGGAAGAGCTTACGATTCAGATAATTACGGGAAACACAACTGGTTTATCCAGGTTAATAAAAGAAATAATGTACCTCCCGTTATTACTGAGTGGACTCCCGGAAGTAAGCTGGTTCAATTTGTAGTGGGGTCTCTCGTCAATTTCAGCTTTAAGGTTAGCGATGATCATCCCGAGAATCTGGTTTACGGTTATAAAATGGGAGGTATTACAGTTAAGCCTTTTTCTGCTTACCCGAAACTCAGCTACAGATTTCTGCAGAATGGTTCTTATTATCTCGAAGGGATTGCTTTCGATGGAGAGTACGCCGATACTGTAGGATGGGATATTACAATCAGCGGAGATCCAGATACTATCGCTCCGGCCGGAATATGTGACCTTAACGGACACCCCGGCAATGAAATCGGCACAATTACCCTTAATTGGACGACTCCGGGCGATGACGGGTATCAGGGTAATGCCACGAGATATATTGTACGGACATCAACAATCCGCATAATGACCGAGTTGGCATGGAATCAGGCGAATGACCATACGGGCGAGCCGATACCTTTGGATCCGGGCGTGGAAGATTCAATGGTATTGCGTTCTCTTCATCCGGGAGAAATGGTTTATGTATCTTTGAGAGCGTATGATGAATTTGGTAATATATCGCCTCTATGCAGCTCTCCCCATTTGAGAATCCGCGGGTTCGACGTTGAAGGCAGGGTTATTGACGGAATCAGTGGAGAAGGGGTTCAGGGTGTCATTGTATCGTCAAATAATGTTGAGGACACCTCTTTGCAGGGCGGACCCTACAAACTTGAAAATCTTACTCTAAGCTCAACATCTCTAACGGCCAGGGATGAATTGGATTCTTCTTCTCTCGGCGATTATTATGACTTTACTTACAGCTTTGATAAAGTTGGTGAAAATTTAGAGGCTGATTTATGCATGGTTCCGATATTTCCGTTGGTTGACGCCAAGGATGACCGGTATACGGATTTTCTTGATTTTTTCAAACGAATGACCAATACATCGAGCACATATCAAGCCAGTATCTACAGGGGATGGGGGCATTGGCCGCTTTTGGTATATAATCCTCCCGTTGTTTGTGATGGCGTCGATCTGCGGGCGGCGGCTGAGGGGGCTATGGCCGAGTGGGAAAGTATCACGGGGATCGATCTCTTCACAACGACAGAAAATGTCGTGGAAGCTGATGTTGAAATTCTTTACGATTCTACAACCGTACCTGATGACTATGTCAGTCATCGTGTTGAAACCGTGGAAATGCTTGAAGATGATACACCCGGCAGAAAAGTCATGTTTATCTATACTCTGTTATCCTCGCCTTCTATCACAAATGATACCCATGTAATCTATACACATGAGTTTGGGCATGTTATAGGTCTTCATCACAGCTTGGATGAAGGGCACATAATGATTGGTTTGACTTTTCCAAAGGTTGAGCATGTCTCTACTGATGAATCAAATCTGGTAAAGATACTTTATAATTTACCTCCTGTTTTTGATTCCGACTGGATAGTTGAGGACTGAAATTGCAGTTTCGATTTCTTTCCGTTTCACTTATCTTATTTAAGTAACGCGGGCGTTTGTTTTTATTTATTATTTGCAACTGATCATTTGATATTAAATTATTCAGCTTCCGATCCCTCACCGCCTGAGGGGCTGACGGGGTCATCAGGGTTGACAAAAAGCCCGATTTAGTGTAGAATAAAGCTCAACGACTTTTCTTTCTTATGCGTTTAAACCGTAGAGAGTCATATTCTTGAAGGAGTCGCATCATAGGGCCATACAGCTAACGTCTTATCATAGACAAAATGCTATCAGTATAGAATCCGAAGGCTTTCTCTTTGCCAATCAGGAGGACGAAAATGCGTAGATCTGTTTTATGTATGATTATGATAATTTTCACGGCAGGTTTGTTATTAACGCCGGAAGCTGCTTTAACATCGACCGTCACTTGGGATTTCTCCATGGAGAGATCTGATGCTGATTTCTCCGAACCTGTTGCGGGCGCACAACGATTTACCGAGATTGAAGGTTTTCAGATGACAGAATATCTGGATTATCCTCAGGTACCATATCGAGTTGTGAGCCTGTTAATCCCCCAGGGTGAAAAGGTTTCTTCCATAGAACTTATTGACGTAGAATCAGTTGACTTTGAAAAACCTGTGCTTCTGGCTAATTATAACGGTGAATTGCTTGACGATGGGACGAAACTGGGCTTAACCGCGGATAAAGAGGATATAATTACTTCAGATTCTGCCTTTCCAAAATGGCAGATCCGGCACCTGGGCACAAATAATTACAGGGAGTATAGAATAGTCTCTATAGCAATTTATCCCATACATTATTCAATTGAAACCAGTGAACTGGAGATGATTACGAAGGCAAAACTCATTGTTGAGACAGCCCCGCGTGATTTTAAAGGCAGTGACGCCAAGCGGATAAGGCATATAAAGGGTTTCAGGAAAGAATCCAGGGAAATAGTTGAATCTATGGTGGAAAATGAAGATATGGCGTCATCCTATTTGTTCGAAGATATAAGAGTCGATGATACTAAGCGTGGTTTTCTTCCGAGTTATATGCCGAGCACCGAAGGCAGTGAAGTTAAATATATTATTATTACTAATGAGGAAATGAAAGCCACCTTTCAGGAATTCGCAGACAGAAAGACTAGAGAGGGCATCCCCGCTGTAGTAAAAACCGTTCAATGGATTGAGAATAATTATAGAAATGGTGTTGATATAGCTGAATCAATAAGAAACTTCATTCAGGAAGCATACGCGAAATGGGGGGCTGAATGGGTTCTTCTTGCAGGTGATACAGATGTAATTCCTGATAGAGTCGCGTACTCGGATTTTTATTATGGTGAATATATTCCTACCGATATGTATTATTCCTGTCTTGACGGAACGTGGAATGCTGATGGAGATTCTCTCTGGGGAGAAGCTCCCGGGGCGACCGCGGGCGATGATGCTGATTTGTATTCAGAAGTTTATATTGGAAGAATGCCCGTTTCCACGTTAGAGGAAGCGGAACTGTTAATCAACAAAACGATAGATTATGAAACCCCCTCGGATACCACATCAAAAGAAAAATTTCTGATGCTGGGTGAAGTGTTATTCCCCTCCGATTATTCACCGGGCGATGATATTATTCTCGATGGTGCTGAGCTGTTAGATGACATATATCAAAGCTGGCTTCAAGGACACACCGAGATTACAACTGACAGGCTCTATGAAAATTATCCGGCATACTCGGGTTCTGAGGAATTGACAAAAGCGAGCGCTTTATCTTATCTGGATGCCGGCACTAATCATGTCGTACATGCCGGGCACGGCTACAAATACAATATGTCGGTCGGAGACGCAAGCATCTTGAATTATGATGCTAATAATCTCACAAATGGGGACGCTCTTTTCTCAATGTACCTAATGAATTGTACAAATGCCTCTTATGACACGGATTGCCTCGCGGAATATTTTCTTCTCAACAATACAGGCGGCGCTTACGCTGTTACCGGCTCCAGCAGATCGGCGTTTCCAAGCACTTCAAGGCTTTATATGGAGGAATATTACAGGCTTGTTTTTGATGAGAATATAATGGAACTGGGTAAATTGTATACCCTGTCCCGGGAACCTTACACATCATCGGCTTTATCGGAATCGAGTCACAGGTGGACACATTTCATCTGTAATTTACTGGGAGATCCTGAAGCTATGATGCACAGAGGCGAGGTTAAGAATTTCAGCGTAACTCTTCCGCCTTCTCTCGCGATGGGTGAAAATGATGTGACAGTGGCTGTTCAGAGTGATGGAATGCCTTTCGATTCGGCCAGAGTCTGTCTTTATAAGGAGAACGATGATTACATCTATGGGAATACGGATTTATCGGGTGAAATAACATTCAATGATTTTCTCTGCAGAGAACAGGGCATGGTATATGTGGCAGTTACCGGTTTGAATCACAGCGTTTATCTTGACACAATAGAAGTGTTGCAGGAGAGCGGGCCGTATCTAAGGGTGTCTGATAAAAACTGCTCTGATTCTTCCGGCGGTAATGGAGACGGTGTAATAGATAGCGGAGAAACTCTGGATCTCTTTGTTGAAATCGAGAATACCGGAGGCACCGACGCGGAGAAACTCTACGCTAAACTGTCTTCCTCTGATACGGGTGTTACCGTTATAGACAGCACCGCACTTTATCCCGACATAGTAGCCGGCGGAAAAGAATTTGGAAATGACCCTTTCAGTTTCAGCGTTAGTCCGGGGTATGGGGATGAAGAAGTAATAGAATTTCAGATTGCCGTTCTTGATTCTTCAGGGTCGGTTTGGAGTGAACATTTTGCCTTCGAAGTTCACGCTCCGAGGATAGAACTATATGTAAACTCTAAATCGGACGAACTCCCCTACGGTGACGGGGATGGAACGGTGGAGACAGGAGAGAATTTTCTGCTTAAAATCGGAGTAAAGAATTTTGGAACAGGATCGGCAGTCGGACTGGAAGGAGTGATTTCTTCGCTTGACCCCGATCTTACAGTTATAGACGGTGTTTCGACCTATGCTGATATAGCTCCTATGGAGATTGGATACGGCAACGGGTTTGTTGTTTCTGAAGATAGTCTGAGCAGGAACAATTATTTCTCTCTAACTCTTACAGATAACCGCGGAAGGGTTTTTACTAAACAGCTTGAATTGAGAGAGCCCCAGGCACCTGAAAACGTCAATCTGGACGCGAGCCTGGGAGCTGATCAAATTGTGTTGTTCTGGCATCACGCTTCTTCCGGCGATACATTAAATGATTTTCTTGTATACCGCTCTCTGAGCTCGGGAGGGCCGTTCAGTCAAGTCAGTAAAGATTTGCTTTTTCACACGACATACCATGATTATGGTTTATTGTCCAGCACACATTATTATTATCTTGTAGCCGCAGTCGACTCATGCGGGAATATGGGTCCCTATTGCAATGAAGTGTCAATAACTACAAGCCCGGCTCAGCAGACCGGCTGGCCGAACAGAATGCAGAAAGAAACATCCAGCAGCCCGAAGATAGGCGATATTGACGGCGACAGTGATAATGAACTTGTTATCGGGTCTGATTACATGTATGCCTGGCATGATGACGGGATAGAGTTAAGGGACGGCGATAACAAACCGTTAACCTGGGGTATTTTGAATACTGAAGGTGATAACTTCGTTGCTGCTCCAACCCTTGTAGACCTCGACGGTCAGGCCGGCGCTGAGATTGTCGGGTCATCATGGAATACTGATGAAATTTATGTCTTTGATAGTGAAGGTAATAATCTTCCGGGATGGCCAAAGAGCACGGCTAGTTTCTGCTGGGCCAGCTCGGCTGCGGGAGATTTTGACGGCGACGGTGATAAAGAGCTGGCAACACAGGATATAAGCGGTAATGTGTATGTGTGGCATCATGACGGTTCAGAAATGACAGACGGCGATGGCGATCCCGGCACTGACGGGATTTTCCTGGCAGGGGACGGAACTGGCGATGGCTGGCATGTTTCTACACCCTCTTTCGCGGATATCGACGGTGATGGTGTTCTGGAGCTTATTGTCGGTGATCACAATGACAGTCTGTACTGTTTGAATTCAGACGGAAGCTCTGTCAGCGGCTGGCCCGTTTTTATCGGTGACGCCGGAGCTATTATTACCGCCAGCCCGGCGGTAGGTGATATTGACAATGACGGAGAAATGGAAATTGTTGTCCAGAATAATGTTGGCAGGGTGTTGGGACTGAATCATGACGGCAGTACTATGAGCGGCTGGCCGAAATGGGTATCGAGCTCCGGTTACTTTATTGGTTCACCTGCTCTCGGCGATCTAACAGACGACGGAAGTCTTGAAGTTGTTGTTCCCGGTAATAACGGTATGTGTTATATATTCCGCTCTGATGGTTCATCTCTTTCGAATTGGCCTCAGCCTTATGATAAGAATGGAGGGACTACTGAATCTTCACCTGTTATCGCGGATTTGAATAACGACGGCAGTCTTGATATCGTCCTGGCCTGTGAAGAAGGACAGTTGAATGCCTGGGATGTCAGCGGAAATTCCCTGTTGGGATTTCCGATTAGACTCAAAGGATTTCTAAGGGGGACTCCCTCGATAGATGATATAGATAATGACGGTGATATCGAACTGGCCGTTTCATGCTGGGACCAGAATGTTTATATATGGGATCTTGATGGAGAGAAATATTATAAATATGATCCCTGGAACGGATTCCACGCTAATATTCATAATAACGGCTGCTTTGATTATTCAGATATTACCGCCGTAAATGAAATAGCGTTTCATTATAAGCTGGAGAGTAGCGGAGTAAGACTGGACTGGCTTGTCCCATACGGCGCCGGTTCCTTCGACCTTTACAGAAGGACAGATACCAGGGAATATGAATTGGTCAGGGGCGGATTAAGAGCCGATGAGGCTGGAATGATTCAGTATACTGACAGGGCGGCTCAGGAGGGCTTGGTTTACTATTATAAGTTAGAGGGGGAGGATAATGACCTCTTCTTTGAAACAAACGGTGTAAATGTGCCCGTTACAAGAGCGAGACTTTATCAGAATCACCCAAACCCCTTCAATCCCTCAACGAAGATATCATTTACAGTACCCGGCACTTCTGAATCCAGCCGGAACACACTGCTTCTGGTTTACGATGCCAGGGGTGCTCTAGTAAAAACCCTTGTAAATAGACCGGTAAGCGGAGGAAGACATACAGTTGAGTGGCAGGGTGATAATAATAGAGGAGCCGCGGTTTCAAGCGGAGTCTATTTTTCACGTCTCCGTGTTGGAGGTTTTAAGGATACCAAGAAGATGATACTTCTTCGTTAATCGTTGATTTATCTTTTCCTGATGAACTGCTATATAATAATGCATCGGCAGTTCTTGAATTGGCGGAGGTTTAAAGTTCTTAACCTCCGCCAAAGTATTATACCATTGTAATTCTATCCTTTTCTCAACACTGATTCAAAGCTTCAAGAGACCTTAATTATTAAATTACATTAAACCGTATGAACTTGAATTATTGACAGAATGGTATAATTTTTAGTATCTTCTTAATTCCCGATGTGTGATTGTATTGTTATAACTGGATTACTAATTTTACTTAAGGATTTTTATGAATTATCAATTGAGTGAAGAGGAAAGGATGCTGCAGAAAACCGCGGCGGATTTTGCGAATAAGACCCTTGCCGCTGTAGCGGTGGAAAGCAATGAAAATGGCGAATTTCAGGATGATATATATAAACAGCTCGGGGAACTTGGATTTCTCGGGATGACCGTTCCCGAGAAATACGGAGGCGTAGATTTTGGAAATTTTTCTCTGACTCTTGCTATAGAGCAAATCAGTAAAGTATGCGCTTCCACAGCTGTTACCATGTCTGTTCATAATTCGTTGACAAACTGGGTTATTCTTAAATACGGAAGTGATGAAAGCCGCGAAAAATATCTGCCAAGACTGGCTTCAGGAGAAATTCTCGGAGCTTACGCCCTTACCGAACCAAATGCGGGGAGTGATATTGCGGGGATACAGACATCCGCGGTTCGCAAAGATAACGACTACATATTGAACGGTTCAAAATTGTTTGTCTCTACCGGCGATAAAGCGGGAGCTATAATTGTATTCGTGAGAACTGATCCCGATGACAGGAACCGCGGTTTGTCAGCTTTTATAGTAGAGCCCGGCTACCCCGGGTTTTCAATCGGAAAAGTAGAAAAGAAAATGGGGCTGAAGGCGTCTTCGACTGTTGAGCTTGTCTTCGAAGACTGCGTTGTCCCGGCCTCGAATCTTCTTTCTGAAGAAGGCAGAGGTATGGAGATTGCTCTAAGCGCGCTGGACGGAGGCAGGATTGGAATTGCCTCTCAATCCCTGGGAATAGGTCAGGCTGCTTTTGAGGAGGCAATAAAGTTCGCTGGAGCCAGGAAGCAGTTTGGAAAGAGGATTATTGATTTGCAGCCTACGAAATGGAAGTTAGCCGAGATCGCAACTAAACTTGAGGCCGCGCGTTTGCTTGTTTATTCTGCCTCAAAAAGACGTGATGCGGGTGATGCAAGCACTAAACAAGTATCGATGGCGAAGCTGTTTGCCACAAGAGCGGCTAATGAAATAGTCTATGATTCACTTCAGATTCATGGCGGAGTGGGGTATACTTCCGAGTTTCTGATTGAAAGACTTTACAGGGACGCGAGGGCGCTGGAGATCTATGAAGGAACTAGCGAGATTCAGAAGTTAGTAATATCCAGAGAGATCTTAAAAGAATACAGTCATATGTTATCCTAGATAATTTTATGATATGAATCCTGGAAGGAGGAAAAATTGAAAATTATAGTATTATTAAAACGTGTTCCGGACACTGAAGCGAAAATATTGATTAACAGCGAAGGTTCGGGAATTAACAAGGAAGGTGTCAAGTTTATAATCAACACTTATGACGAATATGCCATTGAAGAGGGCCTGCAGCTTAAGGAAAAAATAGGGGGAGAAAGCACTGTAACTGTAGTTTGCATGGGTCCGGAGGAATCAACCGAAATTATAAGAACGGCCCTTGCCATGGGAGCTGACAGGGCTGTTCATATTTGTGATCCCGCTCTTGAAAAACCGACTCCCGATGTGACATCCTCTGTTTTAGCCGCGGCTATTAAGGAAAACGGATTTGATATCATTTTCTGCGGAAAACAGGGGATAGACTACGATATGGCTCAGACACAGGCCTTTCTGGCTGAAAAGCTCGATATTCCGCAGGTTAATGTAATATCTGAATTTGAAATTTCAGAGGATAATAAGAAAGCTTTCCTGACGCGAAGCATTGAGGGCGCGGATGAGAAAGTTGAGGCCTCTCTTCCGGTGATTATATCCTGCGCGAAGGGGTTGAACGAACCTCGTTACGCTTCTCTTCCTGGAATCATGAAGGCCAAGAAGAAAGAGATAAGGAAAGTAACACTGGAGGATCTTGATCTTAGCGATATGTCTTTAGAAAATAAGAGCACTATTGTCAAGTGGCTGTCACAACCCAAGAGTGGTGAATGTAAGTTTATCGAGGGTGAAGAAGCGAGCGAAAAGGCGGCAGAGCTTGCCAGGGTATTACGTGAAGAAGCGAAAGTACTATAAAAATACGGGAAAATAGTATAGAGGAGGATATTTATAATGAATGATATTCTTGTTTTTGGAGAAATAAGGGACGGAAACCTCAAGAAGGTAATCAAAGAACTTATTACCGCCGGAAGGACCGTTGCCGAAGGAACGGGGGGGGCTATAGACGCCGTATTGATAGGCAAAGGCGCTTCCGAGCTTTCGAAGAATATATCCGAATTCGGGATAAGAAAAGCTGTATGCGTCGATGACGATCAAGTGGAAAAATACTCTACAGAGGGTTACGCTAAAGTTGTTTCTGACATGATAGAAGAAAACGGTTACGGGTATATTATCTCAGCCGCTACTGCCATGGGCAGGGATTTGAGCCCAAGAGTTGCCGCCCGCGTGGATGGTGTGATGTTCAGCGACTGTGTTGATTTGAGATTCGAGGATGGACGCTGCGTTGCTAAAAGGCCCGTTTATTCCGGAAAGCTTTTTGTTGAGATTGCTCCGGTCGGAGAGGTTCCGGTTTTTATCACAATAAGGCCTAACAATCTAACCCCGGCTGAAACTGACGGCGGTGAAACTGAGATAGTGACACGTACTTCGGGAGTTACTGAAGATATGATAAGAGCTCTGGCGACGGAGATCATCCCGATGGCTGGAGGAAGACCTGACATTACGGAAGCGGAAGTGATTATTGCCGGCGGAAGGGCTATGAAAGAGGAGTCGAATTTTGAGATCCTCGGAGAACTCGCCGATCTGCTGGGCGGAGCTGTCGGCGCTTCAAGAGCCGCTGTTGACGCTGGTTACGCTCCCCAACCCATTCAAGTAGGTCAGACAGGTAAGATCGTAAACCCGAAACTCTATATTGCCTGCGGGATTTCAGGAGCAATTCAGCATCTTGCCGGAATGAGAACGTCAAAAGTAATCGTGGCGATAAACAAGGATTCTAAGGCTCCTATATTTGAAAAAGCTCATTATGGAATTGTCGGAGATCTTTTTGAAGTTGTCCCTGTGCTTACTCAGGAGATAAAGAAGCTCCTGTAGATTTTTAGATGAGTTTTGTTAAAGGAACATACAGCTTGAAGGATAATCGGGCGGCAAGTGCCTTTTTAATTATATCATCTGTATGTACAAAATGTTTATCTGCCGGGTTGTTATTAAAGGAGAAGTTTTATGACCACTGAAGGCATTATTATGCTGATTACATTATCAGCTGTGCTGATCGCGTTTGGTTTTATTGTTTCTCGACTGATTAGAGCTCTCAGATTGGGCAGGCCGGAAGACAGATTCGACAATTTCGGCCAACGCTTAAAGTCGATTATTGTTTTTGTTGCCGGGCAGGCCCGCGTTCTTTCTCAGGCCTCGGGTATCGGCCATTTCTTCATATTCTGGGGGTTTATTTTTATTACTCTGGGTACCGGCGAACATATCCTGAATATGATAATCCCCTCTTTTAGTTACGAAGCCCTTTTCGGCTCCGGTGCGGCTGCCGTGATATCTTTCTGTCAGGATATACTGGCGTTTATAGTTCTCGGGGCGATCATCGTGTCTATTTTCAGACGGTTTGTTCTAAAACCTGTCCGCCTTGAGAGCGACGATCCAAAAACAGGCAGAGAAGCGGTATTTATCCTTACCTTGATTTTTATTCTGATAATTCTCATGTACGGACTCAAAGGAGCGGGTATTATCCAGGGTGAAGTAGACGGTTCTTCAGCGCCAATTTCCAATGTTGCCGCCAATATCATAGAGAGTAACGGAATAAGAGCCGATATCGCGGAATCAGTGTTCGCGTGGTTTCATCACTTGATCGTTTTCTTCTTTCTGTTATATATTCCTTTTTCAAAGCATATTCATATTCTCGGAGCTATCCCGAATGTTTTTTTCAGGAATCTCGGTTTACCCGGAACATTAACCAGTATGGATTTCGAAGATGAAACAGCTCTGAAATTCGGCAATTCCGTCCTGACCGACTTTTCCTGGAAGCAGCTTCTTGACCTTTATGCCTGCACCGAATGCGGAAGATGCCAGGCGGCCTGCCCTGCGTATCTTACAGATAAACCCTTAACCCCTTATGGAATGATACATAACCTCAGGGGGCATTTTATGGAACAGATGGGCGGCCTTTTGTCCGGTAACGATAAGGATTCGGAAGAAAAGCAGATTGTTCCCGGCCAGGTATCAAAGGATGAACTCTGGGCTTGCACAACGTGCGGAGCGTGTCTTCAGGAATGTCCTCCTTTTATCGAGCATGTTCAGAAAATAGTAGATCTGAGAAGATATTTGGTTTTAACAGAAGCTGATTTTCCGCCTGAAGTCCAACCGGTTTTTAAAAACATGGAGGTAAATTACAATCCGTGGTCATTCGGTTACGCCGACAGAGCAAATTGGGCGGCAGACCTTGATGTGCCTATAGCTTCGGAAAAGAAGAACTTTGATATATTATTCTGGGTAGGATGCGCCGGCTCGTTTGACGACAGGGGCAAGACGATAGCGAGATCTGTAGTGCGACTGCTTGAGAGGGCGGGAATTGACTACGCCATTTTAGGCACTGAGGAAAAATGCTGCGGCGACTCCGCGAGGAGATTGGGTAACGAGTATCTCGCGCAGATGCTTATTGAATCGAATATAGAGGTCATGAAAAACTATGAATTCAATAGAATATTGACCATTTGTCCCCATGGGCTTAATTCCTTCAGGGCGGACTACCCTCAAGCGGGATATTCAAAACCTGTCGTCCATCACGCTGAATTTCTTCTCGAGCTTGCCCGGGCCGGGAAACTTAAGTTCGCGGCCGCTAAAGATATAAAAGGGATTTATCATGACCCGTGTTATCTTGGAAGGTATAATGATATTATTTCAGAACCCCGCGAGCTGATTTCACAAATAGAAGGAGTCGATCTGTCTGAGTTTGACAGGCACGGGAAACGAAGTTTCTGCTGTGGAGCTGGAGGCGGAAGGATGTGGCTGGAGGAGACAATCGGAGATAAAATAAACGAAACAAGAGTCAAGGAGGCTCTTAAAACAGATATAGATCAGATATATACCGCCTGCCCCTTCTGCATGACGATGTTTGAGGACGGATTGAAGGCGCTGGAAAATGAAAAGGTGGAAGTAAAAGATATTTCAGAGTTGCTTCTTGAAGCTTCAAGTGAAAAGCAATAAGTTGCACTAGAGATTTCAGAACCGCTTGGAAAGGGAAACGGAAATAAGCGTTATTGAGAAATCATCTTCCTTCCCCGTATGAGTCTCAGGATCGTGTATTATAAGCATATCCGGCAATTTGATCTTTAACGGATAGAATGGAATCTCTTAAGCGCCTCATCTTTCCAGGACGGATCACGCGCCGCCTTTTTGAACTTATCTTTGGCTCTGGCAGGGAAACCGTCTTTGAAAAGGGCTGTTCCCCAGTAGAAATAAAGCCCTCCCGAATCCGGGAATTCCCTTACACCCCTCCGAATGACCGAGTAGGCGCGGTCTGTTTTTCCTGTTTTGATAAGTAGCCGGCAGAGAGTATTATAGGCCTTCTTTCTCTCGTTTGTTCCGCGCGAATCATTTATTGAGAGCCCATCTTCGAAAAATTTAATGGCTGAAGTATAATTGCCGAGTTTCCGGTGGACTGCCGCAAGGCATAAATTTGCGTGAGAGCTGTTTCGCGTTCCAAGTGCCTTTCTGTAATGCTCAAGAGCTTTCGCGTACCTCTTTCTGCTGTAATTGATATATCCTAAATAAATATGTGCTGAATAATTTCCCTTGTCTTTCCTCAGTGTTTTTTCAAACGCCTTTTTTGCTTCTGAATATCTGCCCTGCCCGTAATACAATTTTCCCAGAAGAAGATCCGCCTCTTTCAGCCCATTTGCTTTAAGCAGATATTTTTCAGCCTCCGCTTTATATCCGAGACGGAAATCCGCCCGTCCGAGCATCAGGTAGTGTCTTCTGTCAGCGACGCCTTTCTTCTCAAGCTTACGCATACGGGATCGAAGCTGTGACCAGTCTTCGGTATATCTTAGTGTTTTGCTTGTTTCATAAGCAGCGTCCGGGTCGTAAGGGTTCAGTCTGTAAACTCTTTCCCAGAGCGTGAATGATTCATCCTCTTTACCGAGGTTAGAATAGATTTTAGCCAGCAATCTTAGCGCTTCTATGTTTTCAGGGTGAGAATCGATGAGTTCTTCGAGCATCGAGGCCGCTTTCTTCAAGTTGCCGGCTGCGGCGGTTTGATTTGCGTCAACTAATACTATTTCCGGGGGACGTTTCTGCGTTGTCTTAGCGGTATCTGCGGGTTTTTCCGCGGCTGGATGCCGGCCCTGGGGACCAGCGCATCCGGCAAAAAAGGCAACTGTTATAATTATAATAACGAGAGAGTACCTGAATTGCGGCATAATCTGCTTCCTTTCCGTTTTTTAATCCCTTCTCTAAAAAATAAATATGGTAAACGGTTTCCGCGCAAGCTTTAATTATCCATATAGTAAAGCTTGATTTCTGATTTTATTGATAGGTTTTATTCTTGGTACTGGAAAAAATTTGTATAATATGATTATATTAAACCGTAAATGCTGCGTTTATTTCTCGGAAGATGTCGGAAGATGAAAGTTTGAGGGTGAGCTGAAAGTTATAAATTTTAAGTGCTCCCGCCGGAGGGCAAACTATAAATGATGTGGATGTGAATGTTTCTGTTCTTACAGATAGACAGTGAGGTTGTAAAATGTCGATTATGATGCTGAAGAAACAAAGAGTTGTTTTATTATCTGTTTTCTTCCTTATCTTTTCCCTTCTTGTTTCCTGTTCAAAGAAGGATAGTAGCCGGAGGGCTGATTTGAAGGGAAGAACCGATCTTACGGTTCTTTTTACAAGTGGTTTGCATGGAAAGATCAGATCATGCGGTTGCGCTGTAATCGACATGGGCGGTCTTGGGCGTATGGCTACTTATGTTAAGAGGACTAAGAGAAAAACAGATAATCTTATTTTCTTAAGCTGCGGCGATGATTTCAGCCTTGATTTATCCTTTTCGATGGATAAAGCGGATTTATTAATGGAGTGTTATGAATTAATGGGACTCGATGTTTTTACTACCGGGGAGATAGAATATATTTTCGGTTTGGATTATTTAATTGATATTGACGAGCTGTTCTCCTTTGATTTTGTCGTTTCCAATCTCGTTTATTCTGAGAATAGAGAAAGGGTCTTCAAGCCCGCTTATTTGATAAAGGAGCTTGATACCGGGCTCAGGGTGGGGATAACCGGCCTTCTGGATGATTCTGTGCGCTTCCCTGATTATATAGATCGTTCTAAATTCAGGCTTGAACCGGCCGTGGATACCCTAAAGGCAGTGGCTGAAAGGATGAAAGACGAGGCGGATTTACTTATAGTGCTTTCTCATATGGAGTTGGACGCAACCAGGAGGGTTCTCAGCGAAGTACCTCTGTTTGACATTGCCGTTACCGGACACGGGAGTCAGAGGATCGATAAAATCGAGAGAGTAGGTGAAACGTTACTCTTAGGTGTGGGGGGGGACGGTAAATATATCGGGAAACTGGATCTTGAAATTTCCAGAAAGGGAGAAATCGAATACTCATCTGTAAAACTGGTTCCTTTGGAAAAAAATATACCGATTCATAATGGTGTCAAAAGGGTGTTCCGCAGCCACGGCATCGAGCTGACAGACAAAGAAGACAGCAAGAAAAGTTATTGATAACCGGGAAAGGGTAAAGAAGGGTGATTAGGCAAGTTATTTTAGATCCATCCGTAACTCTGCCACTTTAACTTTGCTGTTGACATTGTTGTTAAAGCATATTAATTTCCATTGGAGAAAACTGTTAGTGTATGGTATAAAATTATAAGTAGATAGAGAAACGAGTTATTCGATTTTTACAAAGGAGAGGTCGATGTCTAAGTTTTTTTCCTTTTCCATGATTATTGTTTTAACTGTCAGTATTTTTGCCGGTTGCGGAGGAGAGCTTGAGGAAACTTATACTCAGGTAAGTTTAAGGGAAGCGAATTTCGCCGGAATCAAGAGTCCGGGCTATAAGTTCAGTTTTGATACTCCCCATTTCATAGCGTCTAAGGATGACGCGGCTCTCGTACGTGAAGGGAATCTGCTTGATTTTTTCACTGGCGATAAACTCGGCAGTGAGATAGAAGCTTTAAAGGGCAAGAATTACAGCGTCGGTGTTACCAAGAGATTTAACCCCGTAGTTCATTACAAAGTGGATTTTATTGTCGTTGGACAGGACACTTCTTTTGTTGACGCCCCGGCGGGCAACCCTCTTCCTAATATAGTCAAGGGTTTTGATGATTCCCCTTATGAAGAGATAACACTCGATGGTTTAACCTATAATACTCGTACAACAAAGGAAATAATAGACACAAAATTCAAGATAGACAAAGCCCCTGTAACTTATGAGGAAGTCAGCTACGACGGTGAACCTGAGATGGCTTTTCTGCTGAACCTGAAGAATGTAAGTTTTATTGTTGATTCACCGAATGAGGATACGGCCTTTATTCTCAGGGCTCTGATGAATGAAAATCATTATTTTAAGGGTGGAGTCAGTTTCGGCAGCAGGCCGACGGCTGCAACCCGAAATTACAGAAGAATCAATCATATTGGAGGCAAAGTTACCGTTGAGTATATAGAATACGCTGGTAAGTTCATATCTACCATCTAATATACGACAGGATTGATTTTGTATTTTAGTTTTTTATCAAGTGCGGTTTCTTAAGCCGCACTTTTTTTATGATTGTTTGAGTATGGCGGGTTGTATTGGCGCTTAAAAGTTTGATATTACTTGACTGTTAGGTTTTTCGTGGAGTAGTTTAGTGTAAGGGGTTACCCCGGTTTTTTTAAGTGGAGGAAGAATGGGTTTGATATTAAATGTTGGCGATGATGTAGAAAAAATAATGGCTGTATCTAAGAAAGTTGTCAGAACCTTTTCCGGAGGTGAGTTTTTTCTCTTTCAGTTCACTGATAAAGATGGAGTGCTGAAGGGAGTTATGTGGGATCCTCCCAGTGGAAGTGACGCTATCAGGGCCGGGGATGTTGTACGGGTCAGCGGAACGATACAGGATTACAAGGGGAGTATCCAGATCAAGGTTTATGATATCGAGAAACTGGAGAGCGCTGAATACGACCCGGCTATGTTCTTGCCCTCTTCGTCGAAACCGGTTGATGAAATTTATTCAGAAATTCAGCGGATTATTTCTAATGTTGATAATAAATATTTAAAACTCCTCCTTGAGAAGATTTTTGACAACGGCAGTTTCAGAGAAAGGCTTATAAGCGCGCCCGCGGCTAAAGGGTGGCATCATGCTTATATCGGCGGTTTAGTTGAGCACATATACGATATGTTACAGATGGCCATTAAGGCGGCCGGCATATATCCGCAAGTTGATGATGATTTGCTGATTGCGGGTGTGATTCTTCATGATCTCGGGAAACTGCAGGAACTCAAAGTTACAAACCATATTGAATATTCAGACAGGGGCAGGCTTCTTGGTCATATAACACTTGGGGTTGAGTTTCTGAATGAATATATACGGGGTATTGAGGGTTTTCCCGATGACCTTGAGATGAAAATCAAGCATATGATACTCAGTCATCATGGGAAATTGGAACATGGTTCACCCGTCAGACCGATGACTGTTGAGGCATTGCTGTTGAGCTATATTGATAATATGGACGCGCAGGTGCGGGGAACCCTGAATATCTTTGAAGATCATAATAAAGAGGACGGCAATTGGACTGAGTATGTAAGACTGCTGGACAGGTTTTTTTATTACGACAAAGAAGAAACAGATTGATATGTAGATAACTGGAGAAGTGATGCTGAGTTTTCCCACGTGGGTAGAAATCGATCTTGACGCGTTCAAATGGAACCTTGAGAGAATCCGTGATATTCTTCCCGGCAGTGTAAATATTATGCTGGTCGTCAAGGCTGACGCGTACGGCCACGGAGCTGTCCGGATTTCTAAGTTTGCCTCCGGGTGTGGAGTAAATATGCTTGGAGTAGCTACTATTGGTGAGGGTGTGCAGCTTCGTGAAGCTGGAATTAAGCTGCCAATTCTGATTATAAGTCCTATTCTCAAAGATCAGATAGGAAGGTTGATTGAATATGATCTTTCCGCTTCATTGTCAACTTATGAGTTTGCGAGAGCCGCCTCCAAAATGGCAATCAGTACCTGCAAAAAGTGCAGTGTTCATATTGAAGTTGATACAGGTATGGGAAGAGCGGGGTTGTCTGTGGCAAAAGTATCTGACTATGTGTTGAAGATCAGTAAACTCGAAGGCCTTGTAATGGACGGGTTATTTACCCATTTCCCTGCAGCTGACAGTGATGTTGAGTATACAAGGGATCAGATAAATTTATTCTCTGAAATTGTGGAGCATTTAAAAAGTAAAGAAGTTACGTTTAAATATATTCACAGCGCCAACAGCGCGGCCATAATTAATTTCCCCGAATCTCATTTCAATATGGTCAGACCGGGCCTTTTGGCTTACGGGCATACACCCTCTGTTGATTTAAGGGACAAAATTGATATTCGCCCCGTAATGAATTTCAAAACTAAACTTCTGCTCGCGAGAAAAGTTCTCTCGGGGGAGAGTATAAGCTATGGCAGAACTTATATTACCCAAAAGCCCACCATCATTGGAACCATTGCGGCGGGTTACGGTCATGGCATGAGTCACAGACTTTCAAACAAAGGGGAAGTTCTTTTTCGAGGAAGAAGGGTCCCGATCGTGGGAAGAGTTACGATGGATATGACTATGGTTGATCTATACGGTTTTGAAGATCCGCGGGTTGGTGAGGAGGTTGTAATTTTTGGAAGGCAGGGAGATGAAGAAATTACCGTTGACGAAACAGCCCAGTGGGATGGCACTTTAAATTACGAAGTGATGTGTCGAATCAACAAAAGGGTAGTCCGGGTCTATATTAAAAGTGGTAAAATCGACACATTGAAGAATCTTCAGGGGCTTCATAAGAATATCTGATTATTTATCAAGTAAATTGAAAAGGGAATAATATGGAAAATATAAAATTGCACAGATTGATAGATCACACACTATTAAAGCCTGAGGCGAATGAAAATGATATTATAAGATTGTGTGATGAAGCAAAGAAATATAATTTTTGGTCTGTCTGTGTGAATACACATTACGTTCCTCTAGTTAAATCACAGGTTAAAGGAACCGGTATTAAGGTTTGTTCTATTTCAGGGTTTCCCCTCGGCGCTGTTAATTCTCTTGTAAAGGCTTTTGAAGCGGAAAGAGCTGTCTCTGACGGAGCGGATGAAATAGACATGGTGTTGAATATTGGCGCCCTTAAATCCGGTAGGGAAAAGTACGCGCGTGATGATATTAAAAAAGTAGTTAAAGCCTGCGCCGGCGAAGCTGTTGTTAAGGTAATAATAGAAGCGGCGCTTCTCTCTGAAGAGGAAAAACGCCAAGCCTGCCTGATTGCGGTAGACGGGGGAGCTTCTTTTGTGAAAACTTCGACGGGGTTTGGACCGCCCGGGGCAAACGTTCATGACGTTAAGATAATGCGTGAAACTGTCGGAGATGGCTTTGGTGTCAAGGCCTCCGCTGGAATCAGAACGGCCGGAAAAGCTTTGGAACTTATAGAAGCGGGGGCTACTAGAATAGGCGCGAGCGCCGGTGTAAAGATTATAGAGGAATTCAGAGCCGGAGATTTTTAGAATCGCCCGCGTATTAGCAAGGAAACCCCTTTTCCCTTTGCTTTTCCGGCCGGATTTAATTCCATAACGATTATAGGCAGTCAGATTTGGCAGGTGTCAATTTTCTTGAAAAGCCTTATCCATCTCCGGGAATTCTTTATCGCTGTTTAAATTGTATTTACTTATGCTGTGAAGGTCACACTTTCGCTTTGGCTCAGTCCCCTTTAGAAACAGTTCACGCCGCACATTTTTACAATAGGGAGTTGCCAGCAGCCCCGTATCTTCACATATTATTGTTTCAGTAATGCCGGGGGGCTGTTTGAATTCGGGCCCTCTGTTAAGCGGATACGCGGCTTTCATTATATCGACCCATATTGGAAGCGCTACTCTTGCTCCTGTTCTTCTCCTTCCCATGAATTTCTTTTTATCGAATCCTGTCCAGACTCCCACAACAATCTCGGGAGTATATCCCAGAAACCACCCGTTTCCGCAGTCGTCCGTAGTGCCGGTTTTCCCCGCGCACGGGATGCCGAGTCCCGATCGTCTGACATTTTTGCCCGTCCCTTCATTTATTACGGACTTAAGCATATCTGTAGCGATATAGGCGATTTCAGGAGAAAGAACTTCTCTTCGGCTCGGGTAATTTTCTTCGAGTACATTGCCGTCCCGGTCTTCTATCTTCAGAATAGCCAGAGGTTCTGAATGAATTCCTTCAGCGGCAAGAACGCCGTAGGCGGTTGTTAGTTCCATGAGTGAGACATCCTCTGTTCCAAGTGCCAGCGAATAGTATGGATGAATCGGGCTGTTTATTCCCATACTCTTCGCGGTATTTACTACAGAGGGCGCGCCAATTTTTTTTAAGAGTTTTATGGTTGGGACATTTATCGAATGGTCAAGGGCATACCTGAGTGATACGGCGCCGTGGAATTTCTCCGAGAAATTTCTAGGTTTCCAGACTTCCCCGTTGGGCATTTCTATTACAAGAGGAGAATCGAGAAGCATATCGGAAGGTCTATAACCGTTTTGGAGCGCCGTAATATAGGTGAATATTTTAAAAGCTGATCCCGGTTGTTTTTTTGCCTGGGTAACTCTGTTCCACTTACTTTCCTGAAAGCTTCTTCCGCCGACCATAACAAGGATATGTCCGTTATTAGGATTCATAGCTAGCGCGGCTGATTGAATATAAGTAGGTTCGATTTCCGAGCCGGCGGCCAGAGAATCCAGATATACCTCGCGGGTAATTTCGTAGCCCGCTTCCTCTTCCATATCCCTCAAGAAGGATTCAAGGCTGTCTTCGGCGGCTCTCTGGAGCTTAGTATTCAGTGTAGTATAGACCGTAAAACCTTCACGGTACACTGCCCGGTCTCCATATTTTGTCGAGAGTTTTGATTTTATATACCTTGTAAAATATGAGGCAAGCTCAGAGTCAGATTCCTTCTTGTTGTCGATATCGAGGGGAAGGTTTTTCAGGGAATTGTGTTGTTCTTTAGTGATTATTTCATTAGCCGCCATCAGATTCAGAACGGTATTTCTTCTCCTGACTGCTCTGCCCGGGTGTCTAAAAGGATTATATCCGGCCGGGTTCTTCTGAAGGCCCGCCAGGAGAGCGATCTGGTTGAGATTAAGCTCATCTAGGGGTTTACCGAAGAACTCCCTGGAAGCGGCTTCTACGCCGTAACTCCCGCCTCCGAAATAGATCTGGTTTAAGTACATCTGAAGAATTTCATTTTTGGTGTATGTGCGTTCAATCCTGAGAGCAAGCAGTATTTCTTTGATTTTTCTGGGAAACGTGCGCTCTTTCGTCAGAAATAAATCCCTCGCGAGCTGCTGCGTGATTGTGCTGGCGCCTTGGCTTAAGCTTCTGCTTTTTACGTCTTCCCAGGCCGCGGACATAATACGAATAAAGTCGATTCCAAAGTGATTGTAGAATCTGTGATCTTCAACGGCTATGAATGTTTTTTTTACCTTTTCCGGTATATCTTCTATTGAAGTAAGTATTCGGTCCTGTGTATAAAACTCCTTGAGAACCGTGGAATCGGCGGCAAGAATCTTTGTTTTAACGGCCGGTTCAATCATTTCAAGGCGTGCCATAGACGGCAGGTCTCTCGAAAACCATTTCAGCGCGGCCGCGGAAAATCCTATAACTGCTATGCCGCCTATTATAATTATCTTAAATATTATGTGCCGGAAGTTACTCTTGTTATTTTTTCCCACAGCAAAACCGTCCTCGTTATAATATTGTTCGAATATTTCACACTCGAAAGTATAGGTTAATAGTAATATCTTTTCATTATAAATAAAACAGAACATTTTTTTGAATTTAAAATTTAATCATTAAAAACTAAAAAAAAGAAGATTATTATTTAAATCATTTGACATACATATGATTATGAATTATATAGTCTCGAGTGCGAGATCAGTTTTTGTAATTTGCCTCAAGAAGTTGTGTAAAATATATTTATTAGAGGTTGACAAAAGCTGATTTCTTCGATATATTTTGGTTTAGAATAGATTTTCCATAAATATGGAATATGCTCTTTGACAAAGGAATAGCGTGCAATAAACGACCTAAATGTGGGCTCTAAGATCCATTTGGATTGAAGAGTGAGTCAATGAAAACAGGAGCATCGCTTTGGCGGTGTTCTTTAGATTTTTTTACAACGGAGAGTTCGATCCTGGCTCAGAATGAACGCTGGCGGCGTGGATTAGGCATGCAAGTCGAACGTGAAAACGGTTTTTAATCGTGAGTAAAGTGGCGAATGGGTGAGTAACGCGTGGGGAACCTGCCCTTTGAGCGTGGAATAACATTTCTAACGAGATGCTAATACCGCATAATATTACAGGACGCATGTTCTGTAATCAAAGACAGCCTCTATTTATAAGCTGTCACTCAAGGATGGTCCCGCGTCCAATTAGCTAGTTGGTAGAGTAACGGCCTACCAAGGCGACGATTGGTAGCCGGCCTGAGAGGGTGTCCGGCCACACTGGGACTGAGACACGGCCCAGACTCCTACGGGAGGCAGCAGTCGAGAAGCTTCGGCAATGGGGGAAACCCTGACCGAGCGACGCCGCGTGGGTGATGAAGTCTTTCGAGATGTAAAGCCCTGTCATACGGGATGAAAAATTGATTGGTTAATTACCTTTTGATCTGACAGTACCGTAAGAGGAAGCTCCGGCTAACTCCGTGCCAGCAGCCGCGGTAATACGGAGGGAGCGAGCGTTATTCGGATTTACTGGGCGTAAAGGGTGCGTAGGCGGTCTTGAAAGTCAGAGGTGAAATCTAGCGGCTTAACCGCTAAATTGCCTTTGAAACTACTTGACTTGAGGATAGGAGAGGAAAGCGGAATTCTTGGTGTAGCGGTGAAATGCGTGGATATCAAGAAGAACACCGGTGGTGAAAGCGGCTTTCTAGCCTGTATCTGACGCTGATGAACGAAAGCTAGGGTAGCAAACGGGATTAGATACCCCGGTAGTCCTAGCTATAAACGATGGGCACTAGGTGTGGGAGGTATCGACCCCTTCCGTGCCGGAGTTAATGCATTAAGTGCCCCGCCTGGGGAGTACGATCGCAAGGTTGAAACTCAAAGGAATTGACGGGGGCCCGCACAAGCGGTGGAGCATGTGGTTTAATTCGATGATACGCGAAGAACCTTACCGGGGCTTGACATGTAAATGACCGGTATCGAAAGATACTTTCTCCTTCGGGAGCAATTACACAGGTGCTGCATGGCTGTCGTCAGCTCGTGTCGTGAGATGTTGGGTTAAGTCCCACAACGAGCGCAACCCTTGTCCTTAGTTGCCAACAGGTAATGCTGGGAACTCTAAGGAGACTGCCGGTGATAAACCGGAGGAAGGTGGGGATGACGTCAAGTCCTCATGGCCCTTACGTCCCGGGCTACACACGTGCTACAATGGCAGGTACAGAGGGTAGCAATACCGAGAGGTGGAGCGAATCCCAGAAAACCTGTCTCAGTACGGATTGCAGTCTGCAACTCGACTGCATGAAGGTGGAATCGCTAGTAATCGCGGATCAGCAGGCCGCGGTGAATACGTTCCCGGGCCTTGTACACACCGCCCGTCAAGCGATAGAAGCCGGGGGTACCCGAAGTCGGTGACCTAACTTCGGAAGGAACCGCCTAAGGTAAAACTGGTGACTGGCGCTAAGTCGTAACAAGGTAGCCGTATCGGAAGGTGCGGCTGGATCACCTCCTTTCTTAAGGAAATCAAGGACTTTGCCGATATCACTTTCGTGATTGAGGCAAAGATCACAGGTCGAACCATATTACGGAAGTTTTGAGCACGCTATTTCCTTTTATTAAGGGCCTATAGCTCAGTTGGTTAGAGCGCACGCCTGATAAGCGTGAGGTCGCTAGTTCAACTCTAGCTAGGCCCACCATAAGGATATTTGGAATAAGGCTGCTGGGGAAGTAGCTCAGCTGGGAGAGCGTCGCCCTTGCACGGCGAAGGTCGCCGGTTCGATCCCGGTCTTCTCCACTGGTGATAGAATTCTGGTAAATACCAGATTGATCTTTGAAAACAGAAACAGGGTAAAGCGGTAAACGTGGATCTTTGTAATGTTGGTAATGTTGCAATGAAATTTCGAGTGATGTGTCCGGATTAAGCTACAAGTTAAAGGGCACATGGTGGATGCCTTGGTGCTGATAGGCGATGAAGGACGTGGCAAGCTGCGATAAGCTTCGGGGAGCTGCAAATAAGCGTTGATCCGGAGATTTCCGAATGGGGCAACCCGGTACGGTAAACCCGATCATCTCTTGGCTGAACACATAGGCTTGGAGAAGCGAACGAAGTGAACTGAAACATCTCAGTAACTTCAGGAAAAGAAAGAAAATCGATTTCCTTAGTAGCGGCGAGCGAAAGGGAAACAGCCTAAACCGAATTGTGTGTTAAAGCCTGCATGCTTTGCGCGATCGGTGTTGCGGGATTCAATCGTAACCGAATGCAGAGAGGTTAAACAGGTTACAAACTTGTTTCTTAGCTGAATCACCTGGAAAGGTGAATCATAGATGGTGATAATCCAGTAAGCGAAAAGAAACGAGCCTGTTAGATTGTATTCCCAAGTACCGCGGGACACGAGAAATCTTGTGGGAATTTGTGAAGACCACTTCATAAGGCTAAATACTCATCAGCGACCGATAGTGAACTAGTACCGTGAGGGAAAGGTGAAAAGAACCCCTGAAGGGGAGTGAAATAGTACCTGAAACCATTTACTTACAAGCAGTAGGAGGTCGATGCCTTGCGGATTGACTGACTGCGTGCCTTTTGCATAATGATCCGGCGAGTTACTGTGCGTTGCGAGGTTAAGGGGAAAAGGTCACGAAGCCGAAGCGAAAGCGAGTCTTAATAGGGCGATAAGTTGCGTATAGTAGACCCGAAACCGGGTGAGCTACCCATGGCCAGGGTGAAGCGCGAGTAAAATTGCGTGAAGGTCCGAACCGTAGAAGGATGAAAACTTCCCGGATGAGCTGTGGGTAGGGGTGAAAGGCCAAACAAACCTGGAGATAGCTGGTTCTCCCCGAAATAGTTTTAGGACTAGCCTTGTATGATGAATAGTGGAGGTAGAGCACTGGTTGGACTAGGGAGCCTACAAGGTTACCGAACCCACTCAAACTCCAAATGCCACTACTTTCAGTACAGGAGTCAGGCTGTGGGGGATAAGCTCCATAGCCGAGAGGGAAACAACCCAGACCATCAGTTAAGGTCCCTAAATACAGACTAAGTGATAAAGGAAGTGATTTTGCCCAGACAACCAGGATGTTGGCTTAGAAGCAGCCATTCATTTAAAGAGTGCGTAACAGCTCACTGGTCGAGTGGTTGTGCGCCGAAAATGTAACGGGGCTCAAGCTCGTCACCGAAGCTACGGATCTGCACATTCGGGTAGTCGGTAGGGGAGCGTTGCCATGCAGGTTGAAGCTGTATCGCGAGGTACGGTGGAGCGATATGGAAGTGATTATGCCGGAATGAGTAGCGATAAAACAGGTGAGAAACCTGTTCACCGAAAGCCCAAGGTTTCCTGAGGAAGGCTAATCCGCTCAGGGTAAGTCGGCCCCTAAGCTGAGGTCGAAAGGCGTAGGCGATGGACAACAGGCGAAAGATTCCTGTACCATCTGTGAGGCGTTTGAGCGATGGGGTGACGCAGAAGTGAAAGGCCAGCCGGCTGATGGAAATGCCGGTCCAAGCGTGTAGGAGGTAGTCGTAGGCAAATCCGCGGTACCTTAACTCTGAGGCGTGATGGGGAGCGCATATCGGTAGCGAACTGGCCCGATACCATACTGCCAAGAAAAGCCTCTAAGCGAGATCGATGGATGACCGTACCGTAAACCGACACAGGTAGGCGAGGAGAGAATCCTAAGGCGCTCGAGAGAACTCTCGTTAAGGAACTCGGCAAATTGACCCCGTAACTTCGGGAGAAGGGGTGCCTCTAATCGGCAAATCCACTTGCTGAGTGAGCCGGAGAGGTCGCAGAGAATAGGCCCAGGCGACTGTTTACCAAAAACACAGGTCTCTGCTAAGTCGTAAGACGATGTATAGGGACTGACGCCTGCCCGGTGCTGGAAGGTTAAGGGGAAGTGTTAGCGCTTCAGGAGCGAAGCTCTGAACCGAAGCCCCAGTAAACGGCGGCCGTAACTATAACGGTCCTAAGGTAGCGAAATTCCTTGTCGGGTAAGTTCCGACCTGCACGAATGGCGTAACGATTTGGGCGCTGTCTCAACGAGGGACTCGGTGAAATTGCAGTATCGGTGAAGATGCCGGTTACCCGCGACTGGACGGAAAGACCCCGTGCACCTTTACTGCAGCTTGGCATTGGGTTTTGGTAGACCATGTACAGGATAGGTGGGAGGCTTAGAAGTCGGGACGCCAGTTTCGGTGGAGCCATCCTTGGAATACCACCCTTGGTATGTCGGAATTCTAACCTCGACCCGTGAATCCGGGTAGAGGACAGTGTCAGGTGGGCAGTTTGACTGGGGCGGTCGCCTCCTAAAAGGTAACGGAGGCGCCCAAAGGTTCCCTCAGCGCGGTTGGTGATCGTGCGTAGAGTGTAAAGGCATAAGGGAGCTTGACTGCGAGAGAGACAAGTCGAGCAGGTGCGAAAGCAGGGCTTAGTGATCCGGCGGTCCCGAGTGGAAGGGCCGTCGCTCAACGGATAAAAGGTACTCCGGGGATAACAGGCTTATCTCCCCCAAGAGTCCACATCGACGGGGAGGTTTGGCACCTCGATGTCGGCTCATCGCATCCTGGGGCTGGAGCAGGTCCCAAGGGTTCGGCTGTTCGCCGATTAAAGCGGTACGTGAGCTGGGTTCAGAACGTCGTGAGACAGTTCGGTCCCTATCCGTCGCGGGCGTAGGAAATTTGAGGGGAGCTGCCCTTAGTACGAGAGGACCGGGGTGGACGAACCTCTAGTGTACCAGTTGTCTCGCCAGAGGCATTGCTGGGTAGCTATGTTCGGAAGGGATAACCGCTGAAAGCATCTAAGCGGGAAGCCCCTCCCAAGATAAAACTTCCCGTAACACAAGTTACTTGAAGGTCCCTCGGAGATTACGAGGTTGATAGGCCAGAGGTGTAAGCATGGTAACATGTTCAGCCGACTGGTACTAATAGACCGTAAGGCTTAACCATTATTAATTGAGCGAAGATGCTGATTAGCTTTCCCTGTTTCTGTTTAATTTATTAAGTACGGTTTTTTTAGAACCGGACACTGTTTATTCGGTGGCGATAGCGAAGGGGAAACACCCGTTCCCATCTCGAACACGGAAGTTAAGCCCTTCAGCGCTGATGGTACTGTAGGGGCAACCCTATGGGAGAGTAGGTCGCTGCCGGTTTAATTAAAGGCTGCTCATTTATTTGAGCGGCCTTTTTTATATCTATATTTAATTAAAGATAAAAATTTATTTATCTGAAAGAGTGTTAAAATCTCTTAGAGAATTATTAGGAATATGCCGCGGTTATTTGATTACGCGGGATGGAGAGATTCTGTACAGGTCGGGCATTGTAACATTGTCAACCATATATATGACAAATTATGCATACTTCTTAATTTTATGTGGAATTGATAAAAATCGAAGAAATTCCAAAAGGATTATTGTATTGACTGACATTTAAAATGTATGATAGCTTCTTGAACAATAATGATATGATTTTACGGTAACAAAAAAGTGATTTTAATCATACAAATTCTGATAAGTCGTAAGGAGTATCAATGAAGAAGGCATTTTCTTTCATATCAATTATATTATTTCTCTTTGCGGGCGTTAGCTTAAGCGCTCAGGAGCCGGTTAATCCGGAAAATTTTCCTGACAGTGTTAAACAGAAATTAGATAACCTGCCGAAAGATAAAAGGCAGAAGTTAATAGAAGAACAAAAGGGTAAAGATCAACCTAAAAAGGTCAAGAACGATTCGCTGGATCAGGTACCTCCGGAGACAGATTTTGAAAAATACGGCTATTATACAGATATCGGTGAGGTTTTTTCCAGTCTGCCTGTCTTCGGGAATGCTGTTTTCAGGAAGGGTTCCGGCAGTTTTTCAAACGCCGGTTCTTTTTCTGTCCCCGAAGATTATATTCTCGGTCCCGGCGATAAGATAACCCTTAATATCTGGGGGAAAAGGGAAGAGTCTTTCACGCTTAAGATAAACTATGAAGGGAATGTATTTATCCCGCAAATAGGCGCCGTTAATCTCAGAGGCAGGACTCTTTCTGACTCAAAAAAATTGCTCAAGAATAAAATCAGTAAAACCTACTCAGATTCTAACGTTTACCTCTCACTTTCAAATCCAAAACTGATATATCTTTCAGTTAACGGAGAAGCAAATAACCCGGGACAGTTTAATCTTCCGCCTGTTTCGAATATTATCCAGGCGATCTCATACGCGGGCGGGATTAGCGACAAGGGCTCGATGAGGAACATTCATCTTGTAAGAAACAAGAAAGTAATCAGCATAGACATATATCCCTTTCTGTTATCAGGAGACTGGGAAAACAGAATTTTATCGCCGAACGATGTGATCTACATCCCGATGGCTGAAAAGAAAGTGGCGATTCTCGGGAATGTAAAAAGAAACGCCGTATATGAATTAAAAGATAACGAGGGTTTAAAAGAGCTGATTGAATTCTCAGGGGGGTTCACGGCGGATGCCGACCCCGGCAGAATCCAGATCGACAGGATTATCAAGGCCCAAGAGCGAATAACGGGTATGCCCGAGAGAGAAATCTTAAATGTCGACTATGAAGCTCTAAAAAAGAAAAATACGAATTTTATCTTGCAGAACTCGGATGTTGTTACAGTATTTCAAGTCTCCGGTCTGATCAATAATTATGTTAAAATAAGGGGCGCTGTATTCAAGCCGGGCACATATTCTATTAAGTCCGCGATGAGCTTAAATGAATTAATAACCAAAGCGGGGGGTATTTTTGACGATGCGTACAGAAAAAGATGTGATATCTTAAGGACCTATCCGGATAGTACCAAAGAAATTTATGATGTAAATTTGGCGGAAATAGTAAAGGAAAACATTAATTTTGAACTCCAGAAACTAGATGAAGTAACTATTTATTCTGTTTTGGATTTTAAGGATACACTCTCTGTTTCAATCAGCGGGGCTGTGAGAAAACCGGGCGAGTATCTCTTTACAGAGGATATGAATCTGGAAGATCTTGTTACAGGCGGTGGCGGTTTTAAATATTCGGCTGATTCAACCTGGGTTGAAATATCCAGATTAAGGGAAATTACTCCTAAGAGCGACACACTTTGGAATGTCTTCCGAGTTGATTTAAAGGATAATAACGAACAATTTCCTCTGCAAGAGTTTGACAGGGTCTATGTTAGAGAACAACCTGAGTTTAGATTACAGGAGACTGTAACAATAGAAGGAGAGGTTAAATATCCGGGGAAATATTCTTTGATTACCGACAATGATAATATATTCACCTTGATCGAAAGAGCGGGAGGTTTTACAGACAGGGCTTTTGAAAAGGGTATTATGCTTCTTCGCCCGTCTCTGAGAAGGAATTTTTCAGACGAAGAGATTAGAGGCATTATTAATAATGCATATGAAATGGAGCAGGATACCACAAGTGCGGTAGTTGAATTCGCCAAGAAGTACGGCGTTGTGAAGTTTAACGATATAAATTTCCAGAGGATAAACGTCGATTTCGAAGAAGTCCTAGATGATGAACGGGAGGTAACCCTCAAGAACGCTGATATAATAAATGTCCCCGAGAAAACAGACGAGGTCTTTGTTCTGGGCGCGGTACCCAGAAATGGGACTTATAAAGTTAAAAAAGGAGAAGATTATAAATATTATATCAAATCAGCGGGCGGGCTGAATGAAAATGCCGACGATGAGAAGATATCGATACTCAAATACAACGGTCTTGTATATTCTGAAGACTTAGGAGATGTCCCTATTGAAAGCGGCGATTATATAATTATACCAAAGGAACTAAAGAAGCCGAGCACTCTCTGGAAGGATTTAAACAATATTTTTTCAGTAGTAGGCACAATTGTAACGAGCACCTATATAATATATCAGATATCTCAATAAATAACCGTATGCAGAAAGAAAGGCTGATGTGGAAGAGAAAGAGATTAACCTGCTTGATTACTGGAATATAATCTGGAAGCATAAGAAGTTTATCATAATTTCTGTTACTGTTGTTACGCTTCTGGCGCTGATTATCAGTTTAATCCTGCCGAAATGGTATAGAGCTACCGCCGTTATTATGCCGCCTGCTGAAGAAGAGAGCGGTTTAGGAGCCATCGCCGGGAAAAAGCTGGGAGGTGGCCTTGGCGGTATGCTGGGCGGCAATGAAAGTCAGATGAGACTGCTAACGATACTAAAGAGCAAGTCGGTGCTGAAGGCGTTAGATGAAGAGTTCGATTTACAGAACAAGTGGAATAAAAAGTTTAAATTTCAAACCTATGAAAAAATAAAATCCAATTTGAATATCAATCTTGGCGAAGAGTCTCAAATCAATATTTCAATGCTGGATAAAGATCAGGATCAAGTGGCGGACATGGTAAATCATGTTGTTCATTGCCTTGACAGTTTAAATATCGCCATGTCTACAAGTAAGGGAAAGAGTAACCGGATATTTATTGAAAACAGAATGCGGACAGTGCGGGACAGCTTGACTGCTGTTGAAAACAGAATCAGCGATTTTATGGAGAATAACAGCATTATTGCCATGGAAGGTCAATTAACTGCACAGGTAGAGAAAGCCGCTGATATGAAAGCAGAGATTATGGCGAAGGAAGTTGAGCTTAGTGTAATGAAGACAAGAACAACTTCCAGCCGGGCAATCGCCAATGCAGAAGTTGATTTAAAGATCCTGAAGGATAAATACGATGAATTATTTCAGAATTCCGGCTCGGCCGGGGCTTTTATAAACTTAGATGATGTGCCCGACATTCAGAAGAAATACTCGAGACTAAAGAGAAATGCAGTTTATTTTACAAAAGTTTTAGAATATCTCGGGCCTCAATACGAACAGGCAAAAATACAGGAAATGAAAGATGTGCCTACTATTCAGGTGATTGACAGAGCTACGAGGCCGGAATGGAAGATTAAGCCGAAGAGGGCCTACATTGTTATTTTGGCGATGATCGCTAGTTTTCTGATTACTAATTTCCTCGTTTTATTTTCTGCTTTTATAAAGTATGCAAAGAATAATTAAATAACTTAAAACCAGTATATTACAAATAGAAGATATGTGGGAATTGGAATTTTACTTGAAAACAGAAATTGAATAGACATTTCACAAAATATGAATTCTCTTAAAAATATTTTTCAATATTTAGATTAATATTAAGACTCCTATGGAAAATAAATTAAATAATCTTTCAATTGAAAATATATTTTCCCGGAGATTTGTAGTTATCTCTATAATTGTGGCAGTATTCTTTTTTCTATATACTGAGTATTGGGCCTTTTCAAAAATCGGATTTGTTTTATCAATTTTAATATTTTTGATAATAGCGTTTATTTCTTTAAAGGATTTTTCAAAAGCACTTTCGCTGGCATTATGTTCTATGTTTCTCTCTTCCCCATTTCCGAGAAATCTTCTTTCATTCATAACTGCTGGAATGGAAGAGCAAATAGCATTTTTTTCAATAAGTACTACGCAAATTTTAGGGATTTCACTCCCGCAATGGATATTTTTATGGTTTGGAATAGTTGCATTGATAAAATATATCCATAATAGTGGGAGATTAATTCTTTTTAAAGATACAAAAAAACTAATAAGCTTATCCTTTGGTGTAGTAATTTTAATGTATCTAGCGACATTATTAGATACGATATTTTTCAGGGATGTTTTTAGTGTTAAGCAGTTTATCTCTGATCATAGATTCTTTGTTATTTTAATTAGTTCATTAATCGCCGGAAATTATTTTGTAAGGGTTAATAAAAACCCAATCTATACATTCGCGAGAGATATTATTTTTATAGGATTAACTTCCGGATTTAAAACAATCTTTTTTATGGTAAATGATAGTATTAACCATATGCAAGGTATGAGCTTTGCCGCACAACCTTATCTGATATGGCCTTTATTTTTTGTTGTATTTTATATTTTTAGTAAAAAACTAAAGTATTTTCAAATAATATTGCTTTTATTGGTAGTATTCATGGGGGGGGTCAGCATAAGTAGAGGTAATCTCTTATTATTTGCATTTGACTTGATGATTTTTATTTTTCTAATAATCAGTAGTATGAAACAGAGGAAATTATTAATTAAAAGAATAAATGTATTAATAATTCTTTTGATAATAATAATTTTGATTCCGCCTGTCTTACTATATCATTATAACGAAACTGCTTATCTTTTCTTGAATTATAAAATCGATTTTTTTACAAAAGAGTTATGGTCCGGTCATATTTCCCATTCTCCTGCGGTTAGGATTTTAGAATTTAAAAATATATCTAAAGAAGCAGGTGATCTTATCTATCCATTATTTATTGGTAAGGGATTCGGAGGCTATTTTACATATAAAAATTTTCCGACTGATTTTAAGCTTGGTTTATCCGACTATGCAATAAATGATCTGGTACAACAAAAGTATTTTCATCCTCATACTTTCATTAATTTTTATTTATTAAAAGGGGGGATGATGTTGATATTGTTTTATTTATTTATTATTATTTATATGTTATTAAAGGGTATAAACTTAATAAATTCAAAAGATGTTTCATCAAAAACAATTGCACTATTTGCATGTTTTTATTTTGTATTCGCCTTAAATATGTTTTGGCGCCCACTTTATATATTCCTGTTTGGAATTCTAGTTAATGTACTTATTGAAATTGGAGATAAAGAGAACACACAATATAAAGAGTTTGAAAGTGGATAAGAAAGACTTAAAAAAATGTTATTTTTATAGTGTAAAGTAGACCCTATTTTCAGGACCACTTTCCTTCGGAGTTTCCCCATTTTTTTATGTATCCAAGAGAGGTAGTTACGATTTTTCCACAACCAAGCCGTCCATCCGGCAAAAAAGGCCTCTTATATCTCTCCAGAAGGGCATAGTGCCTGAAATCAGGAATACTAAAAAATCTCTTTGCTTCTTTGAGACCATGGTGAACAAGAACCCTAAGCCTTACGCTATCCCCCAAGTGAACACCGGCAAAATACATAGCACAAAATGTCATCAACATCATATTCTGCAGGCCTCTGTATTTCACAAGCCGTATGTTTTGAACCTCCCCCGTTTTCTTGGACACTTAGAAAAGCTATGTTAAATTAGATGTAGTTGGAGGTGGCGGGTGGAAAAGCAGAAGAAGCTACAGCAAGGAATTTAAGATAGAAGCTGTAAGATTGGTAACAGAAGAAGGTAACCAAATGGTTACTGTGGCAAAAGAACTGGGGATTCATCCGACAAAGCGCTCATGATGTGAACAAACATGATCTGTTTTTCCTCCACAATTCCTGCAAACAAAAATGTATCTTTTATCCGATTTTATTTTAATAGTTGCCGTAGCTAAATCCATCGATATTTCCTGTCCTGTAATTACTGCTCGAGTTTCACCAAAGTAAGTTGCTATACTTAAAAATGACATCGACATTCCTTTTTTGTTTTCTAACTTATAATTTACAAATTAGATACAGAATTTGAGTGTCGATGTCACTATCTGTTTTTCTTTATACTTTACTCACTTTTTGGGAGATGAACAAACTATATAACTCCGATTGAGGTGCTCAATAAATCATCGGGTGTTGCATTTCAAAATTGAATTCGTGAGTTTTTTTAAAAGGAGAGTTGTATGCTTTTTTTAACCTCGTATTTTCTTTTGACTTTTGCTATAGTTTCTCCCACATGATGCGTTGACAGCGCATATAGCACCATTTGATAGAAATTTATTTTATAGCAAAATATTAACTAATCCGGCGGGATTTTTCATGTGGTAAATCGCTCAATCTAGGTATAATAAAACTATGAGATTCTTAATTTACGGCTACTATGGGTATCAAAATACTGGGGATGAAGCGATGCTTGAAGTCATAGTAAATAAGTTAAAAGCTCTTTATAATAATTGCGAAATCGTGGTTACATCGGCTGATCCCCAGGATACAGAGCAGAAATTTGGTGTTATAGCACCTTTAGCCCGAATAATTCATAAACCTTCATTTTCTGTTGAAATTGTATGATAAATGAGCGTGAACTGTCCATGATTCTATTTTTGTGGAAATAGCCGAGTCGCCGGGATGCGGATGAAGGGATAATCGCACTTTTGAGCAAAATTCAGACAGAGAACCCCACTGGTTCCATTCTTGATTCCAGATTTTAAAGCTTAACCTATCTGAATGTTATGGGAGTCCCCGTGTTCACAGGGAACTTCTGGATCGGGGATTCAGCTGCAGCAGGAAGAGAGTGGAGAGATTGATGAGAGAGAGCGGGATAAGAGCGAGGTTCAGGAAAAAGTTCCGAAGAACGACAGATTCTAAACATGATTTCCCTGTGGCGCCAAATCTTTTGAAAAGATGTTTTGAGATTAATGAACCTGACAGAGTATGGGTGTCGGATATAACCTATATCCCCACGGATGAAGGGTGGCTATATCTGGCCACGGTTATGGACCTGTATTCGAGACGCATCGTGGGCTGGTCTATGAACAGACGGATGGCTGAAAAACTTGTAATAGGTGCTCTGGATATGGCCATAGAGGCCAGAAGCCCAGCTCCAAGGCTTCTTCATCACTCAGACAGGGGGTAGCCAGTATGCCGGCTATAAGTACCGGCAGGAGCTCAAAAAACACGGTATACTCTGCAGTATGAGCCGGAAGGGAGACTGCTGGGATAATGCTGTTATGGAGAGTTTCTACAGATCCTTGAAAGTCGAATCTGACTATTCAGAAAAGTATAAAACCAGGAAGGAGGCAAAAAGAGATATTTTCATCTGCTTTGAAATGTTTTATAATCGCATTCGCCGCCATTCATACTTGGGGTACAAAAGCCCTGAAGAATACGAAAGGTTGGCAAATATAGCTTAACTGACTGTCCAGAATATCGGGGGAAGACCACAGGAGAAACTTTTGAACGTTATTGATGCTGTCGTAGATAGAAAATTATGTGTTGGATGTGGTATGTGTGCCGCAATCTGTCCTAGGAATCGGCTTGAAATGTATTGGAACGAGCAAGGTGCTTATAATCCGACTGAGTTAGCTTATGCTAGTGATTGCCCTGCAAGTTGCTCGATATGCTACGACACATGTCCTGCACATAGTAGGACAAAGAACGAAACTGAGATAGGTCGCCATCTTTATAGTGATATCAAGGGCATCAAGTATAAAGAACAAACAGGTTATTATCTTTCATCGTATGTGGGTTATTCAGATGATGCTGACCACAGGAAGAATGGGGCGTCAGGCGGTGTCGCAACTCTATTATTGGAAACCTTACTGAAAACTGGAGCAGTTGATAGCGTCATTGCAGTTGGGCCTACTGCTGACCCAGAGAAGTTATTCGAGTTTAGGATTTGTAAACTTCCAGAAGATGTCCGAGCTTGCAGTCGCTCCGCTTACTATCCAGTAGAAATTAGTGATGTCATTCGTCACATTTTGGAACATGAAGGCCGTTATGCAGTAATTGGTCTTCCCTGTGTTTGTAAGGCGATTCGATTGGCACAGGCTTGGGTTCCTAGATTGAGACGGCGCATACATTATGTGCTTGGTTTGACTTGTGGCCACCAATCCTCAAAGTTCTTTGCAGAATATATTTGTGCACTGACAGGTGGAAATCCGGAAGCGATGAAGAAGATCGTTTTTCGAATTAAAGATCCTAATAAGCCAGCATCAAATTTTGGAATAGCGATTTACACAATTTCTAATGAGAAGGAAAACCGAGTTTTCTGGAATGATGGTGTTAGTGATATATATAATAGTGGCTATTTTCAGTTGCCTGGCTGTTTCTGTTGTGATGATGTGTTCGCTGAGTGTGCCGACGCAACTATCATGGATGCTTGGCTGTTGGAGTACATTCGGGATCCAGAGGGGAATAGTCTAATAATAGCGCGGCGACCTGAGTTAGCAGAGCTTTGTGTAAATACATCTCACATCAAACCCATTGGGATCGAGCGAATTATCGAGAGTCAGAAGTCGAGGATTAGAAACAAGCGAACAAAGTTATTTGGTCGTGATACTCCACAGATGAGAGACTTGGGAGGCAGAGGCTTTATTATCGACCGGCTGATGAAATTCGAGAAATTGAGGATTGCGTTTAAATCGGCCCAATTATGGGATCGTAACCTTGGTAGCTTTCAAAGGGCTATGTCTCTTTATAAATGGCGCCTCGAATTTCTCATCCTGGCTAGAAGTATCATATTGGTGCCGTTCAGAATTGCTAGATCTGTTATATTGAGACTTCACACTTCAGCTAAAAGGTGAGCATATGAATATCGGAATTCTTACCTTTCATCAGTACGATAACTATGGTGCTGTCCTACAGGCATATGCTATGATGAAGACTCTGCATAAAATAGGACATCAGTGTGAGATAATTGATCTTAGAAGGCGTCCGAGAAACAGATTTGTGAGTGATGTCTATGAACGTGTCTTCAATCGGAATTTTTACTTGTTTCGAGAGGAGTATTTGAATCCTCGTACAGGAGTCTACTATGCTGATGATGATCTTTGTGTGCTTAACAAGGAGTTTGATTGTTTTTTAGTAGGCAGTGATCAGGTGTGGAGACCAGAGCTAACTCAAGAGAGAGTACTGCGCTATTTCCTGGACTTTGCAGACGAGAATGTACTCAAAATATCATACGCTGCCAGTTTTGGTACATCGACGTGGAGAGGAGATCCCGAGCTAACAGAGAACGTAAGTAGCTTACTCAGGGGCTTTGACGCCATATCCGTTCGTGAGAAATCTGGTGTTAGTATATGCCGGGATATCTTTGGTGTGGATGCAACTCATGTTCTAGACCCTGCATTGCTTCTGACCGAATCTGAGTATGCTGTTCCACTCAAAGATATTTACATGGAACTACCTCAACACTATGGAGTTAGTTTCTTTATGGATAGTGATTCAGATGTATTTGAATCTGTAATTACGGAATTGCTTCATAGTCTGCGAGGCATACCTGTGGTAAGTCTTTCGGTTCCTCAGATACGTTTTCGAGGAAAAGCGTATCACTTTGGGCCACGACCGGTCATGGATTGGCTTTATGCACTGAGACATTCAGAAATCATAGTCACAGAATCTTTTCACTGTGTTGCAATTGCTGTAGTTTTCGGGAAGAAGTTTATTTGCGTGGTTAATCGAAGACGTGGAAAAGCTCGATTGGACTCGTTCTTAAGTATGCTGGGATTATCTGATTTCTTAGTTGAAAGAGATCAGTGTACCAAGGAACGATTTTCAAGTTTGCTTAGTAAGGAAATTGATTGGAGCAACGTTATTTCGGTTTTGAGGGCAAATAGAGAGCGTTCGGTAGAGTTTTTGCATAGGGTACTAGCTCATGGCTGAAGGAATTAGCTACAGGCATCGTGTTCGAGAAAATGGAATGCTTAGAGTGCGGTGGTTACTTGTTTTTTTGTTCATCGGTGTCTTTCTCATGATTGAATTGACTTCGTATCGCAATATTGAGTATATATCTGATGATTAACTTATCTTCTTTATCCAATCCTAAAGTGTATACTAGTAAAGCATAAATCAGTAATAAAAAACTAGCGTAAGCAATCCAGACAAACCCCGACTTTGAACTCTCAGGAATAAAAATGTATATTAGAATTATAATTGCTCCAGCTAACAATGATTTGAAATACCTGCGGTCGTAAGGTTGGATCCCTAATAGAATTCTAATCTCCAATAGACGAACAATGCTAAGAACACTAAGAGAAACTCCACTAGCAAGTGCGGCTCCAATGATTCCATAGCGTTTAATTAACAAGAAATTTAATATTATGTTTATACCCATTAGTCCAATTGTATTTAGTAGTTCAATATCCTGTTTTCCGGACATAGTTAACATAGGTGCTGTTGGTCCCCTAACTGATATTATTAAATTTGCGGTAGCTAAAACTATTAAAACCAATCTTCCATTGGAGAAATCTGATCCAAAGAGTTCCATTATATTAGTTGAGAAAAATAAGATTATTAAAAAAAGCGGTAGGGAAAGGATAAAGCCCCAACGTGTAGTTGCTTTGAAAATCTGATTGAGCTGTTTTTTCTTCTTTTTGTTGTACAAATCAGAAATTATTGGAGAAAAACTAGTGCCTATGGCTTTGATAAAAATTCCTATTTGCATGCTGGTTAGAACCGCCGCATTGTAAATTCCAACATCACTTGAATTTCCTAACCAACCCAACATTAACCTGTCAATCCCAAACAAAAAAGAAACTGCCATGCTAACAAATAGTATTGGTAAGCTAAAACGAATAAGTTGTCGTGATCTATATAAAGGCTTCAGTGGAGAAATAATTTCTGGAAAGATCCTCCAGAGAAAATACAATCCCAAAAGTGTACTTAAGATGCCTGATATAAGGAAACCAATTAAAGCTCCATTCAACCTGTATCCTAAAAGGAAGGCCAGGCCAACGAACAATATATTAGCAATAGGAAAAAAAATATTTCTAAGCCCTGTATTATACTGCATAAGATGAAAAGCTCTTGCTACAGATGATGTCATTATCATCAAAACATAAAAAGGCAGTGATATAGAAAATATTCGGAGAACTCCTGCCAAATTTGGTTTGTTGAATGCATGTACTGAGATAAACTTGGCTAAAATGAATAATAATATGCTTATAAAAATGCTTGAAATTAAAGAAATTGTTAAAGAAAGAATTAATGTGCCTTTAACCCGAGCCTTGTTACCTTCACCTTTATATAGAGCTACGAAGCGTACCGTAGCTTCATGTAGACCTAAAACTGAAATTGTCTGTACGATACTGATTATAGTATGGCCTAAAGCATATAAACCATAAGTTGCAGTTCCAAGAACACGCCCCAGAAGAATTTGCAAAAGGAAATTAATCCCTTTTCCAATTACGCCTCCAATAAAGAGAATCCCACCACCTTTGGCGGTTTTCTTTGTGAGCTGTTCAACACTCTTATCATGTAAGGCAACATTATTTTGACCCGAATTTACCATTTTAGATTTTTCCTGTTATGTTAATATTGTGTAAAACAAAATTTAAAATTACATTTATTAACATATTCATTTTGTTATATATAGCTTTCTTTGAAAGATCATGCAACACCTCATCTCCAATCATGCAACCCCTTTTCTGTAAATTCTTTTAGCAGGCCACTCGATTTCCATGTTTAAATATTTTTTTCCAACCTCCCATTCATCAATGATTTCTGATAAAATACCACTTACAAGGCGAATAAGAGACGCTTCGTTGGGGAACAACCCCGGTTATCGAGATCGAATTTTCCAGCCGAGTCATGGTAGGTTGACTGGCAACGGCCGCATCCGGCTTTGATCGCCGCGCAGGGTGTTACAATCGTTGGCATTTTCATAACTCCAGTCTATCTGAAATATCCTTTGCGTCATAAGCTCTTCATAGGAATAATCCGAATAGCTGCTATGACGGATGTGCTTCAGAGTTGCCGTCAGACGCCGCATCACATCTGTTCTTTTCTCAATTTCAAGAAGGAATAATACCTCCGCGTCACTGGTTATAACACAGCCAGTGAAATCAGCGTTTACTTTTTTCTAAAAATGCTTGCAAAGGGGAGAGTGATTTGATAATTATTAATTATAGTAGTTTCCTTTTTTGTTTGACGATTTATTGCATTCTTTTTTATCGTAACTGCACTGTAATACAGTCATTTATAAAAGGGAACTGCTTTTTTTATGAATTATTCGGGATAGGTGAAATATGAAAATACTTGTGATTGATTCTGTGAGCGCCTATTATATTTTAATAAAACAATATTTCAAGAAGCCGAAGAAGAGTAAACTCCACCTTAAAGAACCACTATTTCTGTTCAACTAACCCGGAGCACTTCATGTCAAATTGCTTATCTACTAGAAAACAATGATAATGGTTTATATATAAGGTTTCTATATATTTTATTTGCAAATACATTTTTTCGGTTCAAAATATTATTTTTCATCTCACTTTTCTCAAACTTAAAATAATTTTGATTTGAATTTCTTTTTTTTCTTATATATTCGTATAATATTTTGCTGTTATCTATATAAAAATCAATATTGATTTTTTGTAATTGTTCCCGAATTGCTTCATCTAGTTCTTTTTCTAATGAAGATACATTCTTGGGTTTTAGACTTGTCAGCTTTTTACTATTAATTTTATTAAAATTAAATAGCAATTCAATGTCTGCGTTTAATTGTTCTTGTAGTAGTATTTTTATATTTCCTTTTCTTATATAATTTATACAATAATCAATATCTGATTTTCCTGATAACATTTTTAATTCAAGATTTTTTCTTTTTTCTGCCCATGAGTAAAAATCAACAATTTTGTTTTTGAGTCTACATTTGTCTTTATAATCAGATATTATTCTTTTTTTAGGTGATCTTAGAACTGAAAACCAAATTGCATTAGGGAAAATTTTTAGCATTTCATTTGTTGGCATCAAAAAGTGGCTAGCAATGGAGTTTACAAATGGATGCAATTTAAATATTTTCTTAATATCTTTTAAACCTACAGCTTTTTCCCAAACAGGAAGAGAATCTTTCTCGTTAAAATTTTTTATAACATCAACATGGCGAATTCCAAATAAAGATCTTAAAACATAATTAATAAAAGTACCACCAGTTTTTGGTATATGTATAAAACAATATTTAATATTTTTCTGTGACATAGATAGATAACACTTTCTTCAATTATTTAGTTATTGTGTCTAGTGCAAAGCATTTTTTCAACGACAATTATAATTTCCGTTTCTTTAAGGCAAAAAAAGATAGCGTATTCTTAAAAAAATTTTAGACAAAAGAAAAAAGAATATAAAATACGAGAATTAATCTGCCCTCATCACAATTTATCAGTGGGTCTAAAAAAAGTCAAGAGTATGTTCAAAGCTGGACTTTCCCTAACGTGGCCTATTTCCCCGAGCTGAGGAAATCGTGTCCCTCGCTCTCAGACTCGTCCTTCTACGTTTCCTTACCGAAATTAAAAAGCCATGCCCGCTCGTCTCCTGCTGGGAGCTTTGAAATGCCAATAACCGGATAGAAACAAAATATCAATTCCACTTTTCAATATGAGTAACTAATTGATAAATATTAGTTAGAGGATTTCTTTCCTGAAAAATGGGAAAACTCCAAATAGGGTTAAATAGATTGACTGAAGGAAGAATCAAAGATATGATTAACTCCGGTAAGATGAAGTTTTGTAGTGTGATATATTCCTGATCTGAGTCATTGATTCAGGAAAGCTTTGTGAGAAAGTGCTTATGAAAGTTGTAGCCGTTGTTGGAACTCGTCCCGAAGCTATTAAAATGGCACCGGTCTATCTTAAGCTCAAATCCGATCCAAGGTTTGAAGTTACTTTTGTGGTTACAGCTCAGAACCGCCAAATGTTTGAACAGGTTCTTTCCGTTTTTGATATAAAACCGGACATTGATCTGAATTTGATGGAGTACAATCAGACGCTTGCCGACATCACCGCAAAGATCGTTGTTGAAGTACAAAAAACACTCATGGAAATAAAACCCGCTGTTGTATTGGTACATGGAGACACTACAACCTGCTTGTGTTCTACACTAGCAGCTTTTTATCAGAAGATACCTACCGGACATGTTGAAGCAGGACTAAGGTCGCATAATTTTCAGGCTCCATGGCCTGAAGAAATGAACCGAAGATTAACCGATGCTATTTGTAGATGGTGTTTTGCTCCTACAGAAAGTTCTGCAGAAAACCTAAAAAACGAAAATGTCCCTCAAAAAAACATCTTTATAACCGGGAATACGGTCATTGATGCTCTTTTGTTAGCTCGAGACATAGTTAGAAGTTCTCCACCTGTAATAGAAGAGTTACCCAGTAATTGCTTTAATGGAAAGAGAATAATACTTGTAACCGGACACAGGCGCGAAAATTTCGGAGAGACTTTTGAACAATTCTGCATGGCACTTAGGAACATTGTTGACAAACACGTCGACACTCTTCTTGTTTATCCCGTACATCTTAATCCGAATGTTCGTAAACCAGTAAGTAAGATTCTAGAAGGACACGAAAGAATTCATCTTATCGAACCAGTTGAGTATTTGTCTTTTATTTATCTGATGGACAAGAGCTACATGATAATTACCGATTCCGGTGGAATTCAGGAAGAAGCTCCATCTCTTGGTAAGCCTGTTCTTGTAACCCGTGAAGTTACAGAAAGGCCTGAAGCTATACAAGCCGGACCTGCCGAATTGGTTGGTACAGATAGGGATACTATTGTCAAAAAAGCTTCTGCACTGCTCGAAAAACAGGATACTTACAATAGTATGGTAAAAGCAGAGTATGCTAATCCATACGGAGATGGAAAAGCCAGTGAAAAAATATCGGATATTTTATTTGATGGATTGAGTAATGAGATTTGAAAATAAGAAAAAGATTGCGGTTATACATGGAAACGATGGCTCCGATGTCAGAATAGGAAAGATCTGTAGATCTCTTTCCACCATGGGATATGATACCAATTATATCGGCTGGGATCGAAGACCGAGTGAGAGAAAAAGAATCAATCTAGGCAATACAAAATTACATATTATAAATTACGAGACAAAATTCGGTAAGAGTACTTTTAAGGGTCGTCTTGTTTTTGCTAGACATATTTGCAGAATTTTAAAAACCATAAAACCTTACATCGTTTATGCTGTTAATGAAGATACTGCCATTATGTTAGTACCTCTTAAAGGATTGCTCTATAAAATACTAGTATGTGATGTGTTTGATGCTCTTGTTGACAGACATAGTGAAAATAACAGAATCATTGTATTTTTATTAAAAGTGGTTTCATTCTTCGCAAGGTTATTTAGCGATGAGTTAATCGCTACAGATCAAACAAGATTTAACGGATTCGGACGTTTTAAATCAAAAACTATCATTGTTGAAAATGTTCCTGAAGACCCAGGTGATGATATAGTTACAATTATGCCACATGGACCTATTAAAATCTATGTTTCTGGGTCTTTAAATATTAACAGGGGAATTAAACAAATAATCGAAATAGCAGATAAGATTGATGATCTTGAGATTATCTCAGCAGGTTGGCTTTATGATGACTATGCTAATAATGTTTTTGTAAAACACCCAAAAGTTGTTTTTAAAGGTATTATTACTGCAAGAGAATCCTTGAAATTGGCCGCAGAATGTGATGCAATTCTGTCCTATTATTCACCCATGTCTCTAAATAATATATTAGCAAGTCCTAACAAAATTTACGATGCAATGAGTGTCGGCAGGCCTTTAATAATAAATAGTGAAATCAAAATTGCCGAATACGTCGGAGAATATAATCTTGGATATCTCTGCCCTTGGGGGAACATTGATAAACTCGAAGAAATCATTCTTAACCTAAAATCAAATAGAGAAAAACTTTCTAATTTTGCCTCAAATAGTCGAAAGATTTTTTTGAATGGACACAACTGGAACTTAATGGCGCAGAGGATGTATGAAATGCTTAATAAAATAGCAAAACTAGAAAACTAGGCAAGATCTACATTTGAGGTCAGATAGCATAATGTTTGACGTTCTTCAAAGAATATATTTAAGATGCTAAGCTAGATAGGTGAACAATGAAAATACTTGCGATTGATGGTGTTAGCAATGGTCATGATCATTTGCGATTTAATGCTACAGTAATTGAGATTTTATGCTCATCATTAGCGCTTACTTGGTTTGGGTTTTGTGCTGAAAAACGGCATGTTTCGAAGGTTTTAAAAACACTTGATATGAAAACCAACAAATCTTTTAATTTATATCCCATAAATAGCATATTTAGGAATTGTTCTAAAAGTAAAGCCAAATTGATTCTAGAATTATTGAACATTTATTGGAATGCATTGCTTATTATCAAACGGGAAAAACCGGATCGATTATTATTTGTCGGAGTGGAATATACATTATTTCCATTATTTGCGTCTGTCTTTTTGAGAATATGTGTTTTTCGGCAAAAGCTTGATATATATGTAGTTTTGCACAACCTGTACAGGATAAAAATAAGTCCTACCAAACATATTCTTTGGAAAATAATGTTTAATTGTCTTGATCTGCAATGCATTGTTTTAGCGAACACAGTGCAGGGCAAATTCACGGAACTTTTCCCTAAGCGGTTATCACTTTTGTGGAGACATCCTTCCTATGGTCATTTGATCCCATGGGCGATTGACAAAGATATTAATTTGGAATCCTTTAGAAAAGATAATATTATTCGGCTTTTATTAGTTGGACGGCAAGGAACGCTTGCTATTTCAAACGGGTTCCTGGACCTACTTGCCGCTTTGTGTCAAAAAGTAACTGAAGTAACGGGGAGAAAATTTAAAATTATTGTTACTTCCACATTTCAAACAAAGGAAAAACCCACGACAAGAACAAATGTGAAATTATTGAATCGGCGGTTGCCCGACCAGGAATATTTTCAGATTATTATGGATTCTGACTATGTTGTTTTCCCAATTGTGAGTGATATTGATTATCGTGCAAGTGGAATATTAGCTGACGCGATTACTATGAAAGTACCTGTACTGGCGCCCAAAGCGGGTCACTTTAGAGAACTCTGTAGTGAAGATGGTTTGAATAAGGGGGGATGGTTGTATGATGGTCGGGATGGTTTGGAAAGGACATTATTCAAAATAGCAAGGGTTGTGCCGGGAGAATATATAAATATGTGCAGATACATAGATTATCTTAATGAGGAACTATCTTTACAGAGGGCGGAAGTGAGACTACGGTCGATTTTGGACATCTAAAGTTATTGAGATATTTTAGGTATGGACTTATCAAATTGGTAATGGATATTACTTGAATGATTGTATTACAATCTTACACAATCGAACCAAACAACAATGAAAACCGGAAGATACATAAGAACAATCCGCCACCTGAGGCCTATTCAAATTACCGGCCTTCCTTTATTTAAGTTACGGCGCTTTTTATTATCAAAATTCTCCATAAAAGTCTCTAACGTCTCTTTTCAACTTCCCCGACTCTTATTTACGGATGAGATAAAACCACCTTCGCGGGGTTATAAACTCTTTAACGATATACTAAACATAAGAGACATTAACTGGAATGATGATATTGACAAGTTACAAAAATACCATTTGCACTATTTTGATTTCCTGAGAAATTGTTCGGCAGATGAAGGAATGCAGATCATAAGGGAATGGATAGAGAAAAATCCAGCATCCCTTGATAACGACGGATGGGAGCCCTACCCGATAGCTCTGCGAATAGTTAACTGGGTTTTTTTCTTTGTTAGAAATGACATCGCGCCTGACAAGGGAATAAAAAATTCCCTTTATCTGCAGGGGAAGTGGCTCTATAAACAGCGGGAAATTCATCTGCTTGCAAATCATTTCTTAAAAGATATTGTCGCGTTGTTGTTCTGGGGATATTGCTTTTCAGATCAAAAAATATTTAACTGGGCGCTAAAAAATTTAGATAACCAACTTGAAGAACAATTTACTTCTGAAGGGTTACACTACGAATATTCACCTACTTATCACGCTTTGGCGGTAAATGATATTATGAATTGTTATAATCTTTTAGAGAATAATTCTATCTGCGAGAGTAAGGGAATAAATAAAAAACTAATAAGAATTGCCGGTAAGGGTCTAGGTGCTGCTGAATATTTAAATTCCGGCAGGTATATTCCCGTGGGGGATGTAAATTATCAGGATTGCCCTGATTTAAACAAATTAAGAAGGTATGCTGAAAAATTAAATATTGAATATAGCTCCTCAAGTCCGGATGTTTTTCCTTCTTTACAAACAGGTAATCTTAAGATCATGATGATAAATTCTCCATTTTCTCCCCCCTATAACCCGGCGCATTCTCACGCGGATAAATTATCTGTTCGGCTGTGGGATAAAGATGTACCGATTCTAACTGACACTGGGAACTATAGTTATAAAATAAGCGATGAGCGATGTTATTCCCGCTCTGTGGAGGCGCATAATACTATTCAGGTAGATAACCTTGGGCAGGCCGAGCTCTGGGAGGCATTCCGGGTTGGATACCGCGGAGAAGTAGAAAAAAAGGACGCGGATTCAAATAAAATCTCTTCACTTTTTAGACACAAAAAATACAAACATTACCGAATTATAGAAAGCGCTGAAAATAAAATAACAATCAATGATAAAATTATTGCCGCTAAGGGACTGCATTCTTTTAAACAGTATTTTCACGTTCACCCCGGGTGCGATATTGAACGGAAAAATGACCGAATAATTATTAACGGTTCTGTTGTTTTAACTTTTAGCGGTAGTTTTGACTTGATAAAAACAGAATATTACCCTGAAATGTATAAAAAAGAGTTTCAGGATACAGTAATTGTAAGAGGTAAGTTTAAAGATAGAATAAATATCACAACAGAGATCACAATTTAATTAATTATATTTATAGGAGAGTCTTATGCTGCAGCTTATTCAGTCATACCGAACAGGCGAAATGAAGCTTGGAGAAGTACCCGATCCACTGTGTAAAGATGAAGGGATTTTGATCCGCACGGAGGCTTCTGTTGTTTCTGCCGGTACCGACAAGATAATGATAGACTTGGCCAAAAAATCTCTTCTCGGCAAAAGCAAAGCAAGACCCGATTTGGTTAAGCAGGTAATAGGAAAAATGAAACAGGAAGGAATAATCCAGACATTACAAAAAGTCTTTACCAAACTCGATAGCCCTATGCCTCTCGGCTACAGTTGCGCCGGAAGAGTAATTGAGGTGGGCGGTAAAGTGACAGAGTTTGCTGTCGGGGACAGGGTGGCTTGCGCCGGGTCGGGGTATGCTAATCACGCAGAGGTCAACTATGTACCCCGTAATCTTGCTGTGAAGATTCCAGTTGGTGTATCATTTGAGGATGCCGCCTTTGTAACGTTAGGAACGATCGCTCTTCAAGGGGTAAGACAGGCGGAGACAAGACCCGGGGAAAGGGTTGGTGTTCTGGGCCTTGGACTGATAGGCCTTTTGACCGTGCAATTATTGAAAGCTTCCGGGTGTAAGGTCATAGGAACTGATATTGATGCCGACAAGCTGAAGATAGCTGAAGAATTAGGCGCGGACAAGGCCGTTCTGACTGAGAGATATGTTTCCGCCTGCAGGAGTTTTACTGATGATTACGGACTTGACTCGATCATTATCACAGCTTCGACCCCGAGCAACGAGCCGATAGAGATGGCTCCTGAGGTATGCAGGCACAAGGGGAAAGTTGTGGCGCTGGGTATGATTGGGATGAATGTCCCTCGAAACAAGTATTACGAGAAGGAACTTGATCTAAGATTATCTATGGCTTACGGCCCCGGAAGATACGACCCTGAATATGAAGAAAAGGGGATCGATTATCCGTATCCTTTTGTAAGATGGACAGAACAGAGAAATATGCAGGCCTTCCTGGAATTTGTTGAGGAGGGGAAAGTTACTCCCGGGAAAGTTGTTACTCACAGATTTGAATTTGATAATGTGCTGGATAGTTACAAACTCTTAAGTTCAGATTCAGATGAGAAATATATAGGGATTGTATTAAATTACGATACGGAAAAAGAAACCGCTGCCTTCGTTGAGATATCATCATTTGATACGGTCAAGTCGAAAAAGATAACGGCGGGATTTATAGGAGCCGGCAATTTTGCTAAAGGGGTGCTGTTGCCTCAAGTTAAAAAGTCCGGAGGTATTCAGCTTAAGGCCCTTGTAACCGCGACCGGAGCAAGCAGCAGAGGATCTGCTGAAAAGTACGGATTTACGAACCTTTACTCCGATTACAAGGAGATGCTGAAAGATGATTCGATAAACACTGTATTTATTACTACTCGGCATAACCTTCATTACCGAATGATCACGGATTCACTGCTTGCCGGGAAGCATGTCTACTGCGAAAAGCCCCTGGTTTTAAATAATAAAGAACTTAATAGCTTGACCGAGCTCTATGACGGGTTGGAAAACAAACCTGTTCTAATGATCGGTTTTAACAGAAGATTTTCGGAGCATCTGGCCAGGATAAAGGATTTTGCAGATTCCACCGGAGAGCGTCCTGTTATCAACTACAGGATCAACGCCGGATTTATTCCCAAAGATACATGGGTACAGGACTTAGAGATTGGCGGCGGCCGTATAATAGGAGAGGTTTGTCATTTTATTGATGCGGCGGCGTTTATTGCCGGCTCAAAGGTAGAAGAAGTTTTTGCCTCTGAACTTGTTACGCCCGGTAATTACAAGCGGGACAATGTCAGTATTATCTTAAAATTTACGAATGGTTCACTGGCAACGATAAGCTATCTGGCAAACGGAAGCAAATCGGTACCTAAGGAAAGGATCGAAGTCTTCTGCGGCGGCGGCGCGGCGGTTTGTGATAATTTTAAAAAGACTGAGATTATTAATGCCGGGAAGAAAAGCAGGGTGAAGAGCAGGTTCTCTAAAGAGAAGGGATTTAGGTCGGAAATTGAAGCTTTCAGAAAGGCAATTGTTTCCAGCGGAACAAATCCCATTCCTTTTTCTTCTATTGTTAATACTACAAGGGCTACTTTCGCTGTAATGGAGTCGATTGAGAAGGCAAAAGTTGTTCAAGTGGAGTAGGTATAATAGTTGGGCACATTATGATTGTCGTTGATTAGCGGCAGTTATAATGGGCGGTTGTTAAGGCGGCAACTATCTTGACATTTACTCCTTAATCCAGAAATATCCTGAACCAATCATTTGAATATTCCAGAAAAAGATTTGAACGTGAATTAATAACAGCGTCAAAAAATATATTACTCTGACCAAATAATTCATTGAACCTTTAACGCTTCTTGTGTAGAATATTCCAAGGGTTTATATGAAATGGGACAGGGGACGGTTTGATATCGCGGAATTGGCATTGCTCAATCAGTAGCCCAGCCTAAGTTGTATGAATCCCGGATTTTAGAATAGGGCATCTCGACAAACAGGAACATTTCAACGAATAATATACCGACTTCAAGAGTGACTTGAAGTTAAGGGCGGGTTATATCAGAGAGAGGTATGATATGAGAAAAGTGCTTTTCTTATCTCACTATTTTTACCCGGAAGTAAACGCGCCTTCCAGGAGAACGTATGAAAACGCGGTGAAATGGGTGACTAACGGTTCTGAAGTTACTATTATTACAAATCATCCCAATCATCCTCAAGGAAAACTTTATGAGGGCTATAAGAACAGGTGGATTTCGAGAGAGAGGATTGACGGGATTAATGTCATCAGAGTGAAAACCTATTTAACGGCGAATAGGGGTATAGTAAGAAGGGCTGTCAATTTTCTGTTATATATGGTTATGGCTGTTTTTGCTTCTATCAGGGTAAAAAATATCGACGTTGTGATAGCTACAAGCCCTCAGTTTTTCTGCGGGTTCGCGGGGACAATTATAAAGAAGATCAAAAGAGTTCAGTTTATCCTGGAGATACGTGATTTATGGCCTGATTCAATCATAGCCGTAGGTACTCTTAAAGAAGGTATTCTAATCAGGGTTTTAAGATATATGGAAAAGTATATGTATTTTTCAGCCGATAAGATAGTTACCCTGACGGATACATTTAAGGAACATATAAAGAAGACCGGCTACCCGGTTAACAAGATTACGACTATACCCAATTCTTTCGATTTGGACAATTTCGAAAGTGATGATGAGATCTGTTCCAATATTAGAAGCAGTAAATTTATCTGTTCATATATAGGAACCTTTGGTATGGCCCACGATCTTGAAGTTGTGCTGGAAGCTGCAAAATATCTTAAGGATATCAGAGACATTCATTTTCTGCTCATTGGGGACGGGTCTGAAAAAGCGAAAATAGTGGAAAAATTAAAGGAGATGAATCTTGAAAATGTTACTATTCTGCCGCTTCAGCCAAAGGAAAGAATCATAGGGTTTTACAGGATTTCGGATATAGGCCTTATTATGTTGAAGGACAGTACTCTTTTCAGTTCCGTAATACCTTCTAAAATGTTTGAATATATGGCGGTTAAATCACCGGTAATTATGTCAATGCCCCGAGGAGAAGCTACAGCAATAGTCGAGAGACATGATTGCGGAGTATTGTGTGAGCCTGGTTCTCCCGTGAAGCTGGCCGAGTCTATATCGGATTTGTACAACAGTCCGGAAAAGTTGAAAAAATACGGAAGTAACGGATATAAAGCGGTAATGGAGAAATATAATCGTGAAACACTTGCTTCAAAATACCTCGATTTGATAGAGGCGGGGTGAAACCCTTAGATCAACCCCGGGCGAGATGAGATACTTACGGATAACCACTTTTATGAATTCCCTGTAATAATAAGATCCTGCCAGGCACCGTGTTATTGATATAGATACTGATTCTTTGTATATTTCGGATTCGGTGCCGGCCCGGCGGGAGGAGGGTGTTTCCTTCAAAGATATTGAATAAGTAACGAGGGCGTAAGGTTGAGATGATAATTGTAGATGATATATCAAAAAATTACGGTGGTCAGAAACTCTTTGAGAATGCCGGGTTCACCCTGAATGCCGGTGAGAAGCTGGGGCTTGTAGGCAGAAACGGGCACGGAAAGACCACTCTGCTGCGACTTCTTGTGGGAGATGAAGAGCCGGATTCGGGCACGATAACTATACCGAAGGGGTATACCTACGGGTATTTGAGGCAGGACCCATTGTTTACAGAAGAGACAGTTCTTAAGGAGGGCTGCAGGGGACTCTCCGAGCGTGAGAGCGATCATTTCTGGAAGGTGGAAAAGGCCCTCGCGGGATTGGGTTTCAGTGAACCGGATAAGGAAAAACACCCCTCTGAGCTTTCCGGGGGATTTCAGATAAGGTTGAATCTTGCGAAGATCCTTGTACATGATGTTGATCTCCTCCTGCTTGATGAACCGGATAACTATCTTGATATTACATCTATCAGATGGCTGACGCGCTATCTGAAAAAGAGAAGCGGCGAGTTGATACTTATTACTCACAACAGAGGGTTTATGGACGAGGTTGTCACTCACACAATGGGGATCTATAGAAAGGGGCTTCGGAAAATCGAGGGCGACACGGGCAAGCTTTACTCCCAGTTTGCCAAAGAAGAAGAGGTGTATGAAAAGACAAGAATTAATGAAGAGAAGAAGAGGAAGGATACCGAGCAGTTTATAAAGCGGTTCAGAGCCAAAGCCAGACTTGCCAACCTCGTTCAGTCGAGGATCAAGACCCTTGAAAAACAGAAGCGGCTCGAAAAACTCGAAAAGCCGAAATATCTCGATTTTTCTTTCACCTCAAGGCCTTTCAACGGGAAACCGGTCATGGAGGCAAAGGGTATATCATTTGGATATAATCCGGGCAAAATGCTGTTTTCTGACCTGTCATTCTCTGTCGGTCCCTATGACAGGATTTGTGTCGTTGGAAAGAACGGCAGGGGGAAGACGACACTTTTAAAGGTTCTGGCAGGAAAGCTCGATGCTCTTTCGGGAGAAATAAAGAAGAATATTACAGCGGAAGATGCTTATTACGAGCAGGGGAATGTCAGCAATCTGGCAGATGAAAGAAGCGTTGTCGAAGAGATAATGAGCGTTGATCCGGACATCGATCAGCAGAAGGCGAGAAATATAAGTGGAATGATGATGTTTGAAGAAGACGCGGCGCTGAAGAAGATTATGGTGCTTTCAGGCGGGGAGAAGAGCAGGGTTATGCTTGGGAAGGTAATAGCTAAGCCTGTAAACTTCCTCCTTCTTGATGAGCCGACTAACCATCTGGATATGCAGTCCTGCGATGCGCTGCTTGAGGCAATAAACGATTTCGACGGAGCCGTTATTATGGTTACCCATAACGAGATGCTTCTTCATGGGCTGGCGGAAAGACTGATAGTATTTAGCGATGAAAAGGTAAATCTTTTTGAGGGGAGTTATCAGGATTTTCTGAGGGAGGAAGGCTGGCATGACGAAGAGACAGAGCGGGCGGGAGGCGTTGATGAAAAGAAGGTCAGAAAGAAAAAAGATCGGAAGAAATTAAGAAGGCTGCGCTCACAATTCGTTCGCGAGAGGGCGAAGGCGCTTAAACCGCCCCAGAAGAAGATCGCTGAACTTGAGAAGAAGATCGTACGTGGTGAAGGTAAGCTGAAGAAACTCCACGGGGAGATGATAGCGGCTTCAGAGAACGGAGACGGAGCCGCGATAGAGGAGCTGTCCAGGAAGATCCACAACTGTGAAGAGGGGATAGAGAGTTCTTTCAAGCTGCTTGAAAGCGCGAGCTCTGAATATGAGAAGCAAAGAGAGATGTTTGAAAAGCGTATGGACGCGCTTGATAACACAGACGGGTAAGAAGATTATTTAAGATAGATAAGCTTTTTTACCTCCCCAGCTCTGCAGCTCACCGTTCTGCTGAAACCGGGCAGTTCATTGTTAACCTTTTTGCCTCCTGAGAGGAGTTAGGTGAAATATACTCTGATTCGGCCTTATCCCCCCACACCACAGCCAATTTCGCTAAAAGGGCCCAGAATATGGCTGAAGAAAATTTCTCCATCCCTGAAATCAGGATAATTGCGACGAAGCACAGCATAAATGTGGCGCAAAACCCCTCTTGTCCGCACTTCCCCCGTTGACAGAAAAAATCGAATTTCTTATAATTTGGTGAAAGCACGCGGAGGCTCAAACCGCAATCGAATTTGGACGGTCGTTTTCGGACATACACATAAATTTCCTTGAAAGCGGCGAGATCTTAGAGTTTGTGAACGAACTTTCTGAGATCGATGTTGATGCCTGGATAATATCCGGGAATATTGGTGAATCACACAATTTTAGAAATTATCTAATAACCCGCAGGGCAGAGTGCCACGGGCTTGCCCGTGGGTATCTATACAAGAATGCTAGATAGAGAATGAAAACAGGTATCCTCATAGGTTATTTCGCAAAACGAGGTGAAGCCCGCTCGGTTCTCAAGGAGTTGCGTAGGAGAGGTTTCCGCCGCACTGCGTTGGTGAGCAAGACCGCGGATGGGAATGTACATACATGGGACCCCTTCCGGTGGTACAGGATTTTCGGAGCGGCCATTGCTTTTATGCTGTTTGGAGCCCTCGCCGCAGTCATATCGGTAAGTCTTCAGCGGCCGGAACCGATTCTTAGTGGAATCCTCTCTGCTCTGATTCCGAGTATTGCGGCTGGATTCACGGGAATCCTCTTCAGCGCAGCATGGATAAGGCGATCAAGGTTCGGCTTGGAAAGAAGCCTGCTCGAGGATCACGCACGATGGCTGGTTTCGGAGGAGACCGTTCTGCTGCTCCGGACGTCTATCGAAACGATGCGTTCCCCGGTAGCAATAATGCGGGAGAGCGGCGAGATCTCTCCTGCATTATTCATCCTGCACCCGAAGCGAGAGAACCTAGCCGGAGAAGCGGAGAAACCCGTAAGTCCGCTACCTGCAGGGCAGATCGCGGAATACGCGGAGCGTCTAGCCGGGGACCAGCGGGTGAACCCGGATGTCCGCCGGGACTTCAGACTACTCAAACAGCTCGAACATACATGGCAAGGGATACATCGGGTATGCATGGATCTCGCTGAAGCGAGTCACCTGGGACTGAGTACACCACCGACCGCCGAATGGCTCTTGGACAACGAGTACATCATCGAGAGCAACGTCCGTGAAATTCAGATAAACCTTCCCCGGCGCTATTACCGGGAGCTGCCGTCACTCGCTGACGAACCCTACCGCGGCCTGCCGCGAATTTACGGCCTGGCGAGGAATCTCGTCTCCCATACGGATCTGCGTCTGGATCAGGAAAACATTCTCGCGTTTATCGAGTCATATCAATCCGTCGGCGCGCTGTCGATCGGCGAACTCTGGGCCGTTCCCCAGATGCTGCGCACTGCTTTGATCGAGAGTATCTCTAATCTCGCGGAAAAAGCGCTAACAGAGCTGCGAGAGCGTGAAATCGCGGGATTCTGGGCGAACAGACTGATTACAACCAGCCGGCGAGATCCCAGTCAGCTCTTTTCGACCCTTGCGGAACTCGCCAAAATGCATCCGACCCCGAGTTCCTATTTCGCTTCTCAACTGATAGAGAATCTCTACGACCAAGAAGCCGCCCTAGTGCCGGTCCAGGGATGGATAGAGCGCACGTTCCGGAAATCTCTGAGCGATCTAACCCCGCGCGAGCAAAACCATCAGATGAAAAACCAGATATCGATCGGGAATGCGCTGACCAGCTTGCGGCAACTCGCCCTTCTGGATTGGAGAAAAATATTCGAGAAGCTCAGCCGGGTGGAACGGCTGCTTCTCCTCGATCCTTCGGGAATCTATCCCCGGATGGATTTCGACACGCGAGACCGGTATCGCCGTATGATTGAAGAACTCGCCCGCGGGTCAGGTCAGACGGAGGACCAGGTTGCGCGGCAAGCCATCGAGATGGCGACACGCGCCACCCCTGAAACGGCAGAGGATGAACGATGGACCCATGTCGGAATGTATCTTATCGGTGAAGGAAGAGAAGAACTGGCGCGTCTCGTACGATGCCGTGAGACTAAACGCTTCCGCGCCCTGAATTGGATCTACCGCCGCCATTCCGTAGCGTACTTCTTAGCGCTTGGTTTTTTCTCCGCCGCATTCATCACGTTGCTCGTCATGCTCGGCATGCCCGGGCAAACACCAGCCGGCCTGCTTTTGATTGTTCTCCTCTTGCTGATCCCTGTCAGCCAGCTCTCGCTCCAGATTGTAAATTACATCATCACGCGGCTGCTTCCGCCGCGTTCCCTTCCAAAGATGGATTTCGAGGATTCTGGGATCCCCGATGAATTCCGTACGCTCGTCGTCGTACCCATGATGCTGGTGAATACGGATTCGATACGGACCGCGGTGGACAATCTTGAAATCAGATATCTAGCCAATAAAGAGTCCAACCTGCTCTTCGGCCTCTACTCGGATTATGTGGATTCTGATCAGGAACACGATGAGGAGGACGAACTTCTGCTCCGAACGGTGACGGAAGGCATTGAGGCCCTCAATCATCGGTACGGTAATGAGCGTTTTTTCCTTTTCCATCGTGAGAGAAGATGGAGTGAATCCGAGCATAAATTCATAGGCTGGGAGCGCAAACGCGGAAAACTGGAAGAACTCAATCGCCTGATTGATGGAAAGCGGCCTGAGGATGCCGGTCGTTTGGTATACGTGGGCGATCCGGACCGTCTGTCCGACGTACGGTTCATCATCACGCTGGACAGCGACACACAACTGCCTCACGGCACCGCCCGCAGGATGATCGAAACCCTGGCACATCCTCTCAACCAACCGCGCTTTGATACCGAAGGCGCTATCAAAACCGGCTCCTATGCCATCATCCAACCGCGCGTGAGCCCCTCGCTGCCGAGCACGAACGCATCGCTTTTCAGCCGGCTCTTCTCGGACCCGGTCGGAATCGATCCTTATACGAGAGCTGTTTCCGACGTCAATCAGGATCTCACCGGTGAGGGTTCTTACCATGGCAAAGGCATCTACGATGTGCGCGCCTTCAGCCGGGTGCTTTCAGGACGGTTTCCTGAAGAACGCTTGCTGAGCCATGATTTGATCGAAGGCGCTCACGTTCGAGTGGGCCTTGCAAGCGATATCGAGCTTTATGATGAATTTCCGCAGGATTACTTGAGCTACACTGGCCGGCAGCATCGATGGATCCGCGGCGATTGGCAAATCGCGGAGTGGATCTTGCCGCGTGTTCCGCAAGCTGCTGGGCGGCGGGGGCAAAATCCGCTTTCCTGGTTCGACCGATGGAAGATCTTCGATAACCTGCGCCGAAGCCTTGTCCCTTCAACCAGCCTGGGCTTGCTCGCAGCCTCTTGCCTGATCTCCTCCAGGATGGTGTTGGTATCTACCTGTGTGGTAGCAATGCAGCTGCTCTTTCACCCTTTGGTGCAACCTTTCACATGGGCAACCACCGGTCGACGGCTGAAGGGCTTTTCGTTCTCAAAAGTATCACACGATCTTCTGCGGGCGATAGTCGAGGCCGCTCTGCTTCCACACCAGGCCTGGCTTGCTTTGGATGCCATATTGCGGGTATGGTATCGCCGCCTCATTTCACATCGGGGATTGCTCGAGTGGACCTCCGCCCAGGCAATGAATTGGAACGCTCCCGGGAAAGTGCGAAAATTCGTCATTTCACTGGGTCTGGCGAGCGTCTTTAGCGGGATAGCGGTATGGGTGATGCGGCGATGGGCGCCATCAGGCCTTCCAGTAGCGGGCCCCTGGCTATTGTTGTGGTTTGTATCTCCTCTGGTCGGTTGGCTCTTGATCATTCGACCGTTCGCTAAGCCCAGGCAAACCCGCCTTCCTGAAAAGGACCTTCTATTCCTGAGGAGAGTTGCCCGGCAAACCTGGAGCTATTTCTCGGAATTTGTTACTGATGATACCTCGTGGCTGCCACCCGATAATTACCAGGTCTCCCATAAGAATCAACTGTCAATGCGTACCAGTCCGACCAATATCGGCCTCTGGATGCTCAGCGCGATCGGCGCGCATGATTTCGGATACCTGACGGTGGACCGGGTCATCGAAGATTTGGCGCGTACTGCGGAGACGGTCGGCAAACTGGAGCGCTATGAGGGCCACCTGCTGAATTGGTACGATATAGAAACCCTGGCCCCTCTAGAGCCCCGCTACGTGTCTATGGTGGACAGCGGAAACCTCCTTGGCTGCTTGTGGGCTCTGGAGCAAGGACTCGAAGAGCTTATACAGACGCCCGTTCTGGATGTGAACACCTTTGAAGGCCTGTGGGACACCTGGGGAATCCTGAAACAGGCCATCGAGGAAGAAGGCGTTTCTGGGTTACAAGCCCATGGCCTCGACGAGCTGATGAATACGCTGAAAACCCCGCCGGAGCGGATCACCGACGCCATTAGCCTGTTGCATCGGGTGGAAGGCGGTGTACGGGCTCTGGCCGACGAGATACGCGAGACCACCGGCGCAGAAACGGGTACGACATACTGGGCGAGGCAGATGCAAAATCAGGCATCGGCCTGGCTCGGGATCGCGGATCGCTACCTCGAATGGATTGAAATCCTCGATGAAAAGACGGAAGAGGAAATCGTCAGGCTGGGCCAGGATGTCCTGTCAGCGTACCGCGGGAACCTGCGTCACGCACCTTCGCTTCTCGATCTCGCCAACGGAAACATCGCGTGCATTCAGTTGCTCCGCTCAACCCGGGAGGATGCTCCCGCAGACGCAGATCCACTCTTCGAATGGATCGACCGCCTCATGCAGGCTTTCGTAAAATCGAAATGGCTGGCCAGCGAAATGCTGGCGTCAGGCAGGAAGCTTATCCAGGACACCCGCGAGTTATCCGAATCGATCAACGTGCGCTTTTTGTATGACACCGAGCGGCGGCTTTTTTCGATCGGCTACAACGTCTCTGAAGGTCGACTGGACACCTCCTACTACGATCTTCTCGCGAGCGAGGCGCGACTTGGAAGTTTCATCGCTATCGCCCGGGGGGACGTCCCAATTGAACATTGGTTCTCCATGAGTCGGCCCTACGGCTCGATCGGCCGGCACCGAGTGCTGCTCAGCTGGGCGGGGAGCATATTTGAATATCTGATGCCGGTGATCTTTCAACGCTCTTACGGGAACTCCCTCCTGGATAACGCGATCAGAGAAGCCGTGGCGATCCACATCGAGTACGGCCGCAAACGCCGCATACCGTGGGGAATCTCGGAATCCGCTTTTGGAGATTTGGACGTCAATAAGACTTACCAGTACAAGGCCTTGGGCGTACCGGGGCTCGGTTTAAAGCGTGATATCCGGGAAGAGGTCGTCGTAGCGCCCTATGCCACCCTTCTGTCGATGAACATAGCGCCGGGAGAGGCCGTACAGAATCTAAAACGACTGACCAAATTGGGGCTTTTAAGCGATCACGGCTATTATGAAGCAATGGACTTTGGCCGACAACCTCGCCGAGACGGCGAGCGCGGAGTGATTGTGCGGACTTACATGGCCCATCATCAGGGCATGGGTTTCTTGTCGCTGAACAACTTCATTCACGGCAACCCCGTCCAGCGCCGTTTCCATGCCGACCCGCGCGTACGCGCGGTAGAGCCGCTGCTACATGAACGCATCCCCAGCCTTCCTCCACTGCACCACATCCCCACAAGGGAGAGAATGCCGTCGGTGATGAGCGTAGGCGGGGTGGCACCATCAACAAGTAAATTCGACACGCCCCATACCGCCACGCCCAAAACACAATTGCTTTGCAACGGCCGTTATAGTTTGATGCTCACAAACGCCGGCGGTGGATACAGCCGGTGGAACGACTTCGAGATTACCCGTTGGCGGTCAGATCGCACCAGGGATCCATGGGGAACCTTTTGCTACATATATGAAGCCGATTCGAATCGATTATGGTCCAATACATATCACCCGACCGGCGGCAAGGCCGATGCATATTCAGTCAAATTCGCGCTCGACAGGGCCGTCTTCCGGCGCGACGATAACGACATTCAAACCGAAACGGAAATCATCGTCTCGCCGGAAGACGACGTGGAGATCAGGCGGATCACTCTATTCAACCGGTCGATTCATACCCGCCACCTGGATCTAACTAGCTATGTTGAACTCTCGATGGCGCCTCACAACGCGGACCGGCAGCATCCGGCCTTCAATAAGCTGTTCATTCAGACCGAGGCGGTTCCCGAACATGAAGCACTCCTCGCGTACCGCCGGCCCCGGGGGGAGAATGATCCGCCCATCTATATTGCGCACCGCCTTACTCTGAAAAACGCCGGGGATAAAACCATGCGGTTCGAGACGGACCGGCGCCCGTTCATCGGGAGGGGACGGACACTCGCGAACCCTATGGGTGTCTCCCAGGAACCCGGCAACAGCGAGGGGTTTGTCCTGGATCCGATCCTCAGCCTGAGGCGCAGCGTGACTATAGATCCAGGCAAGCGAGTCGAAATTTCCCTTGTTCTAGCCGCCGGCGAAACACGCCAGCAGGTCTTGCAGCTAATGAGTAAATACAGCGATATCAATACGATCGATCGGGCGATGGATATCGCCTGGGCCTCCGCCCAGCTCGAGCTGCGTTTGCTTCGCATCCAACCGGACGAAGCCCGCCGGTTCCAGCAGTTGGCCAGCCACTTGTTGTTCCCCAACCCTCTTATGCGTTCTCCCGCCGAATGCATTGACAAGAATTGCAAGGGCCAAGCCGGCCTGTGGCCTTACGGAATCTCGGGTGATCTGCCGATCGTCCTGATCGTTATAGGTCAGGCACGGGATATCAACCTGGTCCGTCAACTATTCCAGGCGCACGCCTATTGGCGAATGCACGGGTTGACTGCTGACCTGGTGATCCTCAACGAAGAGGCGAGCGGCTATGAGCAGCCGCTGCGTGAACGAATCGAGAACCTGATCCAGGCGCATTCGATGCATGCCGGTGTTGATCGTCCGGGGGGAGTCTATTTGCGCAGCGCGGATATTATACCGGAGGAAGACCTTATGCTGCTCAGAGCCGCGGCGGATGTGGTTCTGGTGGCGGCCCGCGGAACTTTGCCCCAGCAATTGGGTGTGTCCACGGAAGCGCCCGATCTGCCGGAACCCATTGTCAGGAAACGCGCGCCCCGGGACCCTTCGGCTTCGCTCCCTTTCATGGAGTTACCCTATTTCAACAGCCTTGGCGGATTTACCCCTGACGGGCGCGAATACGTGATCTATCTCGGCCCCGGTATCCACACGCCCGCGCCCTGGGTCAACGTCATCGCCAATCCGACATTCGGAACATTGATCAGCGAAACTGGGGCCGGGTTTACCTGGTATGGAAACAGCCAGCGCAATCGCCTGACGCACTGGTCGAACGATCCCGTGATGGACCCGCCCTCGGAGGCATTGTATATCCGGGATGAGGAAACCGGCATCTACTGGACGCCGACTTCGTCACCGATCGTTGAAGAAACCGCCTACCGGGCAAGGCATGGAGCGGGGTACACCGTATTCGAGCATAACAGCCATGGGATCGAACAGGAACTGACGGTCTTCGTTCCGGTGGACGAGAACGGCGGCGAGCCTATCAAGCTGCAAAGGCTGCAGTTACGGAACGACTCCTCACGGGAGCGCAAACTGTCGATCACGTATTATGTTGAATGGACCCTGGGTGAGCACCGTGAATCATCCCAGATGCATGTCACGACATCCTGGGATGACGAAGTCCAGTCTCTGTTCGCCCGAAATCGTTACCACCCGGACTTTGGGGATCGGGTGGCTTTCGCGGCTGTTAGCCCTCCGGCGGAGTCGTACACCGGCGACCGCACCTCCTTCATGGGGCGCAATCGCCCGATGGATAAACCAGCGGCGATGGAGCGAACCAGTCTTTCGAAACGGATAGGAGCTGGATTAGATCCCTGCTCAGCGCTGCAAATCACCGTCGACCTGGCTCCCGGCGAGAGCTCCGAGACAATATGCATACTGGGACAGGCCGGATCGGTGGACGAGGCCCGGACACTGATCCAAACATACCGGGAAATTCCGGCGTTCGAAAACGCGTTGACCAGAACGAGAACATGGTGGGACGACTTGCTGGGAACGATTGAAGTGCACACACCCGAGCTCGCGGCGGACTTCCTGATCAACCGCTGGCTCTTGTACCAAAGCCTCAGCTGCCGGATCTGGGGGCGTTCCGCCTTTTACCAGTCCAGCGGTGCATTCGGCTTCCGGGATCAATTGCAGGATGTTATGGCCTTCACACTAGCGTATCCCGGGCTGGCGCGAGAGCATATCCTTCTTGCAGCAAGCCGTCAGTTCGAGGAAGGCGATGTACAGCACTGGTGGCACCCGCCGGTCGGCGAGGGTATCCGGTCGCGTATTTCCGACGACCTTCTGTGGCTGCCCTACGTTACCGCCCACTACATCCGGACCACCGGCGATGCGGACATCCTGCACATGGAGGTCCCATTACTCAACGCTCCCGCGCTGGAAGACGGTCAGCTCGAGGCTTTATCAACACCGGAGGCTTCGCCCGAACGAGTCACGCTGTTCGAACACTGCCGGCGTGCGGTCGCACGAGGTCTTACCGCCGGGACCAACGGGTTGCCCCTGATGGGAACGGGGGACTGGAATGACGGAATGAACCTTGTGGGTGCCGGGGGCAGAGGGGAGAGCGTTTGGCTGGCGTGGTTCATCGCGGATGTGCTCCAGGGTATGGCCGAGCTGTCTGACCTGCTCGATCGGACGGATCTGAGCCGGACCTATAGGAAGTACAGGAGGACCCTGATTCACCGCGCAGAACGAGCGGCATGGGACGGGGAATGGTATCTCCGGGCGATTTTCGACGATGGCACGCCCCTTGGTTCATCGGCGAATGATGAGGCGAAGATAGATTCCCTGCCTCAATCCTGGGCGTGGCTGAGCGGTGCCGCCGACGCGGAACGCGCTGATGCAGCCCTGGAATCGGCGTGGAAACATCTTGTTCGCGAGGACGAAGGCCTGGTATTGCTCCTCGCCCCTCCCTTCGACAAATCGGGTTCTTCGCCCGGATACATCAAGGGGTACCCTCCGGGAGTTCGTGAGAACGGAGGCCAGTACACCCACGCCGCCCTGTGGCTCGCCATGGCTATGGCACGCCGGGGGGATGGCACGCGTGCGACGAAAATTCTGCACATGCTCAACCCGATTGAGCGCGCGCGAGATCCTGAAACGGTCTGGCGCTACAGTGTCGAGCCTTACGTTGTCGCAGCCGATGTGTACAGATTGCCCGGGCGGATAGGTTACGGCGGGTGGTCCTGGTATACGGGTTCGGCGGCGTTGATGTACCGGGCCTGGGTTGAAGAGATCCTGGGCTTGAAGGTACGAGGAGATCGTATGCGAATAGATCCTGTTATACCCGGAAGGTGGAAGGGTTTCCAGATGAGATATCGTCACGGCGAGGGTGTATATGAAATTCAGGTAGAGAACCCGGAAGGTTGCGAGCGAGGCGTGTCACGGGTGGAGATGGATGGCCGGCTTATGCCGGATGGCGTTATTCCGCTGAGCCGGGATCTGATAAAACACCGGATCCTCGTACGCATGGGGAAAACGCACGAAACGACCTGAGATGCCCGGTCCGAGCATCAGAGGTGCGAATATAACACATTCAGACCACATAGTTCACTTGGGGGTATGCCCCCAAGTCTGGTTGCTACTAGACATCTTAAAGAAAAAAGATTAACCTTGAACGTGGCTGAGTAAATGGGGGAAGGCCACAGTTTATAATTGTGAAATTGAGAGGAGATGTTTAGATATGCGGGGAAATAGGCTTAAAATAATAATTGCTATATGTATCGTGACTTTTGGAACTTTTTGTATATGGAGCCCAAATACCGCATTTGCGAGTTATAATCAAGGACTTGAGGGTATTGGTGATGCTATTATAACTGGTTCTATTGTGTTTTCTACAGTTCCATGTGTAATCGTAAGTGTAGTAAATGCACATCAGATAGAAGGAGATGGCAGCTATTTTTGGGGTTCGGCCGGAGTGTTACTGGGTATTCCTGTCACTATTGGCGGGATTTATTTGCTTTCCACCCTTGATGAGGATGAAGATCCTTTAACTGAAGATCATGGACACCGTCTTTTGGGAATTCCTGTATCTATTGTTGGGACTATCACCACCATTGCAGGAATAAAGAGTTTTCACCGTTCATTGAGCTATGACAGGAACACAGAGACAGGATTAGTTGTTGACCCAATTATCTTCCCAGACGATAAGGGCAGTGCGGGATTTGGACTTCAAATCAGTAAAAGCTTTTAGAGCAATTTGAACGGTCCTTGATGCGCTTTAAAGAAGCTTGGCCGATCTGACTCCTTTTAAATATTAAAAATATTGAAATGAAATGATTGTTAAGCTACGATGATTCTTAATCCTAAGCTCCGGTTCAGCGGCGGCGGCTTTTTGCCGTCCGGTGGACTGGCTGGTTCTGCCTTATAGGTCGAGTTGAGTAGTAATCGCTTTGCCAATACTTTCCATCTCAATAGAAGAGACCGATCCGGCTGAATTGATTAAACGTTGCTTGCTTACCGTAGTGAGCTGGTCTGCCATCGCCTTGGTTTTTTTACCTCGGAACGTCACATAGGCTTCACTTGGGTAAAGTTTGTCGACACTGCTCGTTAAAGGTACAACTTGAACTCTGTTAAGATAATGATTGGCGGCATCATTGCTTACAATGACGGCTGGCCTCTGTTTGCGGATTTCGCCTCCGATGGAAGGTTCGAAATTAATCCACCATACTTCACCTCTCTTCATCGCCAAAATCTCCCATTGTGCCTTCAGCCCACTCAAGAGCTTCAGATTCCCTTATTTGATCAGCAGCCATCTCTTTATAAGCGGAGTACATATTTTTTTTTAAAACATGAGGCCGTACCAGTTCTTCAATAAAACGACTTATTTTTCGTGGCCCGATGACTGTACGCAGACCTTCGTAGACCTCTTCGTCTATGGTCACTGTAAGCTTCTTTCGCATTTGGAAGCACCTCCTTTAATATACACGTATTATAACACGTGCAGATTGGGATGTCAATGAGTGGGAACAATGGAGTTCGGGAATAGGAAGAGAGATCATGACCCCCTTCCTGCGCTAAGGAAGCTCCTTTGAATTTGAGCGAACATTCACCGGTAAACATTTTAACAACCTTTCCGGTTCATTTCCTTTAAAATCAAATCCAGCAAAAAGTATTGGATTTCCCTTGCTTGTTTTCCAAAGATCAAGAGAAGGATTAGGAATATAAAAATAATTTTCCAAATCCAACCCAAATATCAATTTATTAGGCGACCTAACAGCAAAGAAATATTCATAGCTTCTAGCTTGAAGCGTATCACCATCACAAGTGTATTCTAGTATGACAGCACAACTTTTATTCCAGTAAGTTACTATACTCGATGGAATAATTAATGAAAATCCATAGAAATTGTCGGCGCCAGAAAAAGATATATATTTTTGATGTTCTGGTATTCGACTATCTGGAATTCTAGAAAGAAGCCCCATACTTTTGACTCTTTCATATTTCTCCACAATTCTTGTGCCAGGTAAAGCACTTCTTATCTCCCAACCAGAATCATCTACATATAAAGGCCGATTATCTTTCTCTTTACCCTTAAACCATTCCCAAGGCCAGGAAAGAGCCTCCGCAGAAACTGTATCAACTATAACTATAACTAAAACCAGTATTAAAACACGACTGAACTTCATAACAAACTCTTTTTCTCAAGGGTGAAAAAATGAACTTTTAAAGAACTAATTTATAAAAAAGTCTCCAAAAGTGAGGCTTTCAATAATAATTCAAATTATGATGTGTCGGTTGCGCTACTTGCTCTTTGTAACCAATACTTTCTTTAATAAGCAAGAAAGAAAGAAAAGCGCCCAAATTTTGATTACAATTCAAAGCCTCACTAGCTTTATTCCATTCCTTTTAAATTATTTTGTCAAACAAAAAGTATGATCATGCAGCATCTTGAAGGTTTAAATGAACATTATGAATATTATAGAAATGCACGAGCAGAAGGTATTTAAACATGGGAAACGAACGGTCGGTTGATAGAATTTACAGAAAAGATGTTGCATGATCGATGACTGACCGGTCTGTACCGGCGCAGGGTTAAGCCGATAACTCTGCTGACCCCTTGAGGTCGTGCAAAGCGATTGGCTCGGTGCGCGCATTCTACATCATGGCCTGGAGAAAAATAGAATCTCCACTAAGTGAGGCCGAAGATACGTTTGCAGTCAGATCCGTTCAGTTCATTAAATTAAACAAATTATTGACAGAGGAGTCCAGATATGATGGTTAGATTGTCTATTCATGTTATAGAAATACCATAAAGCTCCACAAAAATCTGAATTTACCTATTGACAAACTTTATAACATCAATATACTTCCTTTTGAACCACTGAAAGTGCGAATGCATCGTAGGTGGTGAACAAAAGGTGACCAACAGGTCGCCTTTTGTATTTAAGGGTGAAATTTAACTCCAAATTCGTCCTTCCTTGATGCATCTGTATTTAAACTAGGTTTTAAGAGATTCATCCAATCGATAATTGTATTTCCATCAATTTCTTTGGGTAGCCTATTGGGATACTTCTTTTCTCTGCTCTTAGAAATGGAATATAGATAGACAATATATGTTACAATATCTGCAAGTTGTATGAAGTATGACTCTTTTGAATCCTTTTGAAGTGGATCTTCTATAAGGGATTGAATATCACGTCTGATAGGAGTTGGACTTAGCTTGGACGGAATATAGTTTATTCTCTGTATCCTTCTTGTAGTTTTTTTCATTTTTCCAACTCTGCCAGGATCTGTGATAATCATAAATTTGCTGTCTGGATTCTTTTGAGGATCAAGATCATTTTCAATCCTCTGAACAGAGTATTTCAGAGCTGTATCAAGGATGTCATAATCGTTAATCTTAATTTTAGGTTTAACAATCACTACATTTACAATTTTCGCATTCAAACCACCAATAAATTCACAACATGCATCGATGATTTCTATTCTTTCTTCATTCGGTAGACCATAGTCTCGAAATGGATTCTTATTTAATATTAATTGCTTGCAATGAATCTCTTGTTTTACCGGAATCGAATATTTCTCTTTCAGCTCTTTTCGAAAAGAATAAATTCGTTGGTATTCTTCATTCCAATGGGAATAATGAAGGTATAAAGATGAAAGGATAAAAAGATTGGATGAATAATCCGGGTATCCATCGTCGCCTGACTCATCGTAGTATGCGATATGCAAAATTTACCTCTTTAATCAATCTAACGTACTGCGTATAACCTGCAGGCGGCGAAGCCGACTGACAGGTTCATACGCCTGTTGGGCTGTTCGTCCACAATTCTCAGTAGACCACTACCTCTCTAGTGATTGTGGCGATTGAGTCCACTCCCGTCGAGCTCCTGAGACGGTGTCGGATCGCAATCTCATGGACTCCCGGCTCAGAAGTACTAAGCGAAACGGTGTGGGTGAATCCCATTAAGACAGTGAGACAGACTACAGATGCGGTATCCAGCCGGTCATACGGGATGACCAGGTACCCGCTCTCGACGATCTGGACGTCATCGTGTCCTTTCTCCCAGCACCCATTTGGGGCGGTGGTCTCTATCGTGAGAGGAATGTCGCTGCCGGCCTGGGTGCTGTCTGGAAGGAGGACAGTACTAACTGTGGAGATGTAGTCCCGATACTCTTCGTCGGGCCCGATGCAGGCAGATCCCAACAGAAGAGTCGTTCCCAACAGAAGCCAAGTCACCGTGAGTCTTAAAATCCTTTGCATTCTGTACCTCCTATCGCGGACGGGCAGGAAGATTATTTCAGATAGATAAGTTTTTTTACCTCAAAAAAATTATTAGTTTTAATCCTGCAGAGATAAAGGCCGGGGGCGACATGGCGGCCTGAATCATTCTTTCCATCCCAGGTAAAATCATATTTATCCGGAGTGTTATAACTTATGGTTCTTTTTACGAGCCCGCCGCGAGGGGTAAATATTTCTATAACAACCCTGGATGCCTCTGAAATGGAGTATGAAATGGTTGTGCTTTCAGTAAACGGGTTGGGAGCGTTGGAGATAATAATGTTTTTGATAGACAGCTTGAATGTTTCCGAACAGGTGGTTCCAATAAAATTTAAGCCCACAGCTTCGGCTGTCAGTTGGAAATAGGCGTTTTCCATATTACGATAAGGAAATTCAGATTCTACTGACCCCGTACTGTCAGTTTCGTTATCTGTAATCTGATAGGCGAATGAATCATCGTCTCTGTTCCGAAGGAATACATCAACCAGATACGGGTCTTCGCCGTCAGTATCCCAGCTGATATTAAAATTGTCGCCCGCCCAGCTTCTACCGAATTCACCCGGTGAAGTCAGAGTTACAGCGGGATTATATTCTATCTGGTATGAGTCTACTTCTCCGACTCCGCAACATCCGTATTTTATGTAGAAAAATCCGTCTATTCCCCAGTCTGTTCCCCAGCTGTTCTTGCATATCCACGCGCCTTCTCCTCCGCAGGCCGTGTCGTCCCAGCCTACAATCAAAACGGCGTGATTAAGAGGATTTTCTGAATCTGTGTCGATACAGCCGCCTGAATAATTCTGAAAATCAGGCGGTGTGGTCATACCTGTTGCTATCGGGCCGGACTGCAGCGCGAGCTTAACATTATCTATTGTGTTTACTAATCTTGAGTAGCCGGATATTCTAGCAAATGCGGGGTATTGATCCTGAGTACAAATATATCCGTCATCTTCTAAGTATTCAATACTGTCTTCAGCGACAACTCCGTAGCTTTCAAAGAGATCGTACGCGGCGGGCAGCGTTCCCCCCGGGCAGCCGTACCCCCGCGAATTGCAGTCGATTACCTGCTGCTCGGAAAGGTCTTCAGTATAGTTGGCATATATTCTTATATGCGCTTCAAGCTGACCCACCGTGGCGAATGCCCAGCAGGATCCGCAGCTGCCTTGATCTCTGGCCGCTGTTGTTCCCTGCATTTCTCTCCAGTCGAAGACCGGATCATCTGTCGAATAAGCGGATGAGGGCTTATAGAGAGGGATATTATTTTTTACTTCAGGAGGTGTCGGGATGTATCCGAGTCGGCCCTTAAGCTCACTCTCTGAGAGACGGCTCATAGATGTTATACCGGCTCTCCAGTGTTTGCCCTCTTGGGCGAGCTTGCGGTTCAGGTCGTCTATTCTTTTTTGCAGATCCGTATTGTCCGCCGCGTTTAAGCTGAAGGTAAATACTGTTAATAAAAGAAACGAAACCGATGCTGAAAAGATATTTTGTATTTTCATAATGCCATATCCCTTTCATGAGATCTGCCGGGTATGTAGTCTTGAAGTTTATTCTTCTACCCTGAGATTCCCGGCAGGGGCAATGCTGCAATATATTATAACATAAATCATTCTTTCTTTTAACCGCGGGATTCTCATTTCTTTGCTGGACAATCATGAGAAAATGTTATTGCCTTTATTATAAACTACTACCATTATACTAAATATATGATGTTTTAAGTAGAAAAGCATATAAAATTTCGTTCGTGAAGGAGAATTGCTACATGAATATTTATGATATATTAAAAGAGCGCGGGTTCATCGAGCAGTGCAGCGATGAGGATGAAGTTAGAAAGATCTTTTCCAGCCCCGCGACATGTTATATAGGGTTCGATCCGACTGCCGACAGCTTTCATTGCGGGAGTCTTGTGCCGATAATGGCTCTTTCCCATATGCAGAGAGCCGGCCACAGGGTTATAGCTCTTCTGGGCGGAGGGACGGCGATGATAGGGGATCCGAGCGGAAAGAGCGAGATGCGTCAGATTATCTCCTCAGAGCTGATTGACGAGAATGGGAGGAAGCTTAAATGGCAGTTCGGGAAGTTTCTGGACCTTTCAAGTGATAAGGCTCTTGTTCTTGACAACGCGGATTGGCTGAGGCCGTTAAATTACATAAATTTCCTGCGGGACATCGGCCGTCATTTCAGTGTAAATAAAATGCTTGCCGCCGAGAGCTACCGGCAGCGTCTTGAAACGGGACTAAATTTTATTGAGTTTAATTATATGCTGCTTCAGTCTTATGATTTTCTGCATCTGTATCGAAATTACGACTGCAGTGTACAGATGGGCGGCAATGATCAGTGGGGGAATATACTCGCCGGCACTGATCTTATAAGAAGAGTGGAGAGGGGGAATGCTGAAGCGCTTACTTTTCCGCTCCTTGAAACTGCCTCTGGGGCGAAGATGGGAAAGACAGAGAAGGGAGCTGTCTGGCTCGATTCAGAGAAAACCTCCCCCTATGATTATTATCAGTACTGGATAAACACCGATGACAGAGATGTAGAAAGGTTCCTGGCTCTCTTTACATTTCTTCCAATGGACCGGGTAAGAAAACTAGGGTCTCTTGAAGGGGCCGATATCAGAGAGGCCAAGGAAAAACTCGCTTTTGAAACCACCAGGATACTTCACGGCGAGCTGGAAGCGCAAAAAGCCAGAGAAACCGCCAGGGCTCTCTTTTCCGGTAAAAAGGGCGGCGGCGCTGACTCAGTTCCGACCTGTACGATTGGAAAAGAAGTTCTGAAAGAGGGTGTCTCCGCTTTTATCCTTTTTGCTGATTCCGGAATAGTAAAATCGAGGGGTGAGGCGAGGCGTCTTGTAAAGCAGGGTGGAGCTTATTTGAATGATGAAAGGATCGAAGCTTTTGACCGTAAGATTACACTGGATGACATAAAAGACGGCGCTCTGCTTCTTCGCGCCGGCAAGAAGAAGTATTTGAGAGTTGTACCTGGAAATGATAACTAGGTATTGAGCTTCAAGAGGTGTTAGCATATGTTAGTTGGAACGGATTATGGATTTTTTATGATTTAATTTTTACTGTAAGCTGTTGAAAGGCTGGTGCTTTTGTTATGGCAAAGAAATGGGAAAAGAATTTTTTTGAGGAAAGGGAAATGCAGAATGAACTAATTTTCTCAAACGAGCATCTTGGTATAAAGAGATTTTTCGCGCTTGATGATCAGGCTTATCACGGAGGGGCGCTTGATGAACAGACGAAAGAACTTATGGGGCTTGTAGCTTCCATGGTCTTAAGATGTGATGACTGCGTCAGCTATCACTTGAAGAAAGTACACGAAGCGGGAGCCACAAAAGAACAGATTTACGAGGCCTTTAATGTAGCTTTAATTGTTGGCGGTTCGATTGTGATCCCTCATTTGAGGAAAGCGGCTGAAAAACTAGAGTCGCTTTGAGAGCAAGGTGAAGTGCCGATGGCCTGCGGGCCCTGGAATCTTTTTTTTCTCCGCGAGGGGGGTAATATCATGAAAAAGACGATAATTCTTCTGTCTATTATATTTATCTTTACCGGCACTCTTAGAGCCGCCGAAGAAACACTTCTCTTTAGATTTAAGGGAACCGGCGTGGATGAGGAACTTATAGACGCGGCAGAACAGATATTCGGAAGCGCTCTTACGCGTGAGGGGAAATATTTTGTCTCTTCAGCTGTAAATGTTGTGGGAAATGTGGAATGTTACGATCTTTCCTGTGCTGTCGATTACGCGGCGGAAGCCGGTTTCCCCAAAGCCGTTACGGGGAAACTTACGAGGCTGGGCGGTAAATATATCGTTGATGTTCAACTCGTTGATGTTAGAGCCCGAGAAGTCGATATAACGGTGGAAGCTGTTTCGGAAACTCAAGAAGACCTCGATGTTGTTCTGAAACGTCTCGCGAAGAGTATTTCCAGTGGCAGGGAGATGGATGAAACAGCTGAGCTCGGGCTGGTTACAGAATCTGAATCCAGGCCCGACAGAAGAAGGAAGTCTTTTACGAGTAAGGGGCTTAGAGCTGGATTTATGTGGCCGTCTGCCGATTCGTTCGGTAAGACGGACCGGATGACCGCAATTGATTTTGTTGTCCAGCACGACATGAAAGACTATTTTCTCTCAGGCAGAGGAGGGATTAAATGGGGGGATAACAGCTCTCTTAATTTGACCATTCTTGAAACAAAGATAGGGAGATATCTGAGCCGCGGTGATTTCAGCCCGTTTATAAGCGGAGGAATAGGGATTCAGTATAACAGGGCAAAGATAGAGAAAAACGGCATATTCTTGGACGATACAGGATCAGGCACCGGGCTTTCTCTTTGCGGAGGAGTTGGTCTCGCCGCTTTCAGGACATACGATTTTCAGTTTCAGCTGGACGTTGACTATTTTATTGTTTTTTCGAAAGTTGAAAATGACAGCGCGTCCGGCGAAGAGTATCCTCAGGGGGTTATATTCACTTTCTGTATTAAACATTAGTTTCTTAGCATAACCCTCGGGCCCGCCACTTATAATCAGAGAAAAAAATACATAATATTCCATTTATGGAATACCCTTTGCTGATTTATCTGATAAAGGATATTCGGCGGTATCTGCGTATAGTGCCGCGGGCGCTTTTGCTGTCATATTTTAACTGACAGCCCGGAGCAGACAGAATGTTAAAGAAGAAACCAAACAGAGTACCGGTAAAGACAGCTCTGATCGTGCTTTCGTGTATCCTTATATCCCTCACATTCTTCGCGGCGTGCAGCTGGATGAATAACAGGAATAATTCAGTTCCGTTTATAAGCTACAGAGTAACTATGAAAAATAAGGGGTTGGATCTTGTTAATGTGACCGCGAGTGTTCACGGAGCAAATGAGGAAGATTATTCATTTCAAGCTGTTAAGTCGGGGGGGCGCCTCTATCCCGACCCCTTGAACATAACTGCCGTAACGGAAGACGATGAGAAACTTCCAATTGAAGCAAATGAAGGAAAATGGACGGTTAAGAACGGGAATAGGGATTTTTCCCTGTCTTATGATGTTATTACTATGAGAGAGGATCGATTTTCATCCAGAATAAGGAGCAAGATTACACACTTTGACGAAAGCAGGTTTCGTGTTCTTGGTAGGGATATTTTTCTCGTTCCGGCCTCTAATGTCAGTGAAGGCATTATTGTTGATTTTAATTTCTTTCCCGAAGATTTGGTTCGATCTGTTTACAAGGGTTTAGGTACGAGGGTGATACTACCCGGGGCGGATGATATGCCAATGTCTTTGTACGCGGGAGGGGACTACAGTTACCTGACGGCATCTGCGGGAGGGACAGAGGTGCTGTTTGCCAGCGTGGGAGGCTGGGCCTTTAAGGATGAAAGAATGTTAGGTTTGATCAGGGATATAGTCTCCTATGAAATAGGAATGTTTGGTTCTGCTCCCGATAGCAGGTATCTCTTTATATGCGACAGAAACCCCGTTTTGGGAAGTAAGGGGTTCGATTATTACGGAACACATTCTGGGCAGAACATTCTGCTTCTGTTCGATCCCCGGATGGACGAAAGTGATCTCTTTGATATAGAGATGTCTGTTATTTCACATGAATTTTTTCATAACTGGAATGGAAAGGCCCTCAGCCCCGTCTCAGACAGCTTTATGTGGTTTACTGAGGGTGTTACCGTATATTATTCATATAAAATATTACTCGATCTGGGAATTATTTCTGAAAGGCGGTATAAGCGTAAGATGGATTCTATCATGGAAAGATATAAGCTGAATCCGTATCTGCGGGATATACCAATTGCTTCTTCGGGTAACAGTGATATGAGAGATAAAGATCTGGTCAACTTTCTCTACGACGGCGGATTTATGGCGGCAAGGGCAATCGACAGGCATCTTATTGATGTTTCTGAAGGAAAGACCGAGTTGATAGATATATTAAGTAATATATATAACAATGGAAAATACGGCACAAAGATAGACGAAAAGAGATTCACAGCTGAAGTGAAAGAAATTACAGGGCATGATATCTCCGGGTATCTTAGAATGCTTGTTCATACCACCGCCCCTGATATTATTTTAGGCGGTGAGGAGAAAATAAAGAGAGCGAGTTAGTTCTGATTCCGGCAATGACGCTAGAAAGAGATTGAAAAACTTGACATTCCTCAGAATTATTTGTTAATAACAACAGATAACAATTAAGAGATACCTCTTCATAGAAATACTCTTTGAATCTATTGAAGATTTTTCCCATAGCGTCCTTCTCTTCACCTAACCCTGTTGATCTTCAAATCAAATTTATATTAAATTATACCATCATGATCTGTCCGAAAACATAATTATGTTAGAGCTTACTGAATAACTTGAAAACGTCTTGATTGCAGTCTTTTTTGCATTTCCAAGCTGCTCAGATGCAAGCTTTTCTCAGTCCAAATACAATTTACAGAAAGAATGGTACAATTCTACAACGGGCGGAACCGGATGGAAAACAATAATCGCACCGGGAAAGCCTTTTTCGGCACCGTCGTTGCATCTTTCCTTCAAGGTGACAGCCGGCCGAGACCGGCGGCCACGGGGCATTCCCTGTAGCATCCAGTAATGCCCGGCAGTGGAGTATAGTTCCTTTCTTAAGCACTAGAGGTATCGCATAATGCGCTCGTTCGTGATCATACTCATCGCCGCATGCGCAGTCTTCCTGGCCTGCTCCGAGTCTCCATCGGAACCTGCCGAGCCGCGGGATTCGACTTCTCCCTTCGAGCAGCAACCGATGCGCGGGATAGCCCACTGGACAAATTTCTTTGAATGGGACGAAGCGACGACGGCATCGGCGGCCAGGGCGGGCCTGATCATCTTTCCGATCGATAGATGTTTCTCTCCAGAGGCAGTAGAGATAATCGCGCGCCTGAGAGAGATCAATCCCGATATAAAGATACTTGGATACCTGGGTGTCCTGCAGGTCTCCGAGCTTTACCCAGATACGGCTTATCTCGAGAAATCGCTTCCCTGGACACTCGACTTCTACAGGCTTGTCGAGGACAACTGGGCCTGGACTACCGCCGGTGACACATTCTCTATCTGGCCCGGTTCGATATTCCTCAATCCGATAGACGAGTATGGGCGGGCGGACAGGGAACTCATGGACGGCATCGTCGACCTGCTTGAGGAGTACAACAACGCCTGGCCAGACGCATTCGACGGAGTGATGCACGACTACTTCATGTACCAGCCGTGGGTGAACCCCAATAACGAAAACGTCATCGGAGACCTCGATCTCGATGGAAACGGGATCCTGATCGGCAACGACGAGAACGAGCGGGCCGTTTTCCTCCGCTGGCAGAAGGACTACGCCGCGGCCATAAGATCAAGGCTGGGCAGGGACTTCATACAGATCGCCAACGGAAAGGTACCTCAAGAGGACGCCGAGCTCGCCGGGTACCTCAACGGAATCTTCTACGAGTGGTTTCCCAATATGACATGGAGCCTCACCGACCGTGCCGGTTTAGAGAAACTGCTGGAGAACCAGGCAGACGGGTGGCTCGCCGAGGCTCACGGCAGGACCTGGTCCCTTCTGACCAATAACGTGGTCGAGTACAACAACATGTTCTGCATGCTTTCCAGCCTGCTGGCGGACTGCTTCTATACCGAACTGGTCAATGACTTCACCTTCCAGGGATGGTCGATCGACATCGATGCCGGACAGGCGCTATCAGGACTTACAGTTGAAGGAAATCCTGACAGCATAATGACTTACAGGCGTTCTTTCGGCCTGGGCGAGGCCAGCATATCGTTCAATCCGACCGGCGGCCGCCGCGAGTGGACATTCATCGAAAATAACTGAGTGGTACGATTTTTGCGAGTTGCGACGAAACAGGCGGATAAATCCGTCCTGAGCGGCCAATCCCATAACATGGAAGGTGTTGTTGTGACATCAAGAAGAGGCGGAAGGAAAGACCGAGTTGATAGATATATTAAGTAATATATATAACAATGGAAAATACGGCACAAAGATAGACGAAAAGAGATTCACAGCTGAAGTGAAAGAAATTACAGGGCATGATATCTCCGAGTATCTTAGAATGCTTGTTCATACCACCGCCCCTGATATTATTTTAGGCGGTGATGAGAAAATAAAGAGAGCGAGTTAGTTCTGATTCCGGCAATGACGCTAGAAAGAGATTGAAAAACTTGACATTCCTCAGAATTATTTGTTAATAACAACAGATAACAATTAAGAGATACCTCTATTTAATCCGAGCAGAATCAGGCGCTCTATTTCCTCAGCATACCCTTTTCCTCGAGGTATTTTATTATTGCATCCGCGCAATTCTCAACTGACATTTTATCGGTTTCTACTACTATCTCAGGATTTTCCGGCTCTTCATAGGGAGCTGATATTCCCGTAAATTCCTTTATAATCCCCTCTCTGGCTTTTTTGTACAGCCCTTTAGGATCCCGCTCTTCACAAACAGAAACAGGGGCTTTGACGTAGGTTTCTATAAAATCCCCATCGGCATTGAGCTTTCTGGCGCGATCTCTTCCTTCCCTGTATGGTGATATAAAGGAAGTTATTGCAATTGTTCCAGCTTCTGCGAAGAGGTGCGCCACTTCACCTATGCGCCGGATATTTTCTCCGCGGTCCTCGGGAGAAAAGCCGAGGTCGCCGTTTAAGCCGTGACGGACGTTGTCTCCGTCCAGGATATAAACCAGATGTCCCGTTTCAAACAGCTTCTTCTGAAGCGCGGTGGCAATCGTTGATTTGCCGCACCCTGATAGCCCGGTAAGCCAGAGAACAAATCCCTTGTGGCCATTCTTCTGCTCCCTGTCTTCTTTATCTATACCTGTATCGTGCCAGGTGACATTGGAGCTTTTCTGTTTGCCGGCGCCTTCATCAGACTCGGCGGAATAAAACCCCGCGAGTATATCCGCTACCGGTTTACGCATTATTCTCTCATCCACGGGCTCGTTGTTTTTAAGTGTTCTTCTTACCTCTTTGCCGGATATAAAAACCGGGCTGTATCCTTTCGGTTTGAATTCCCCAATCAAACCCACTCTCGATATCTCATCAAAATAGGCGGCGAATCCAACCTTTACCGGCTGTATATTGAGCTGGCCGCTGAGATGATCGAATTTTTCGTGAGCGTCGAAATCACCCCATATCGCGCTTCCGTCGTCGTATGGTGCGTCGGCGTGTTTTCTGCCAATGACAATATCGGTAAATCCGTAATTTTGGCGATAAATAGAATGCATGACCGCTTCTTTGGGTCCCGCGTAGAACATCTTCATATCCAGTCCTATCATTATCACCTGATCTGTAAAATCATACCCCTTGGATTTCCATAGTTTCTCGTCTCTGTCTCCCTCTCCTAGAACTCCCGCCTCAAGGAGCGCTTCATACGTATGCATACGCACATCCGCGGGCACATCATCCGATTTTGTGGCGCCGACTAAGGGGTTGAGAACAGCTCCCGTAAAGTAACCTTCGCGTGTCAGCTTCTCCGCCGCGTAGAGGAGAGCGTATTCGTGAGCTCTGTGCAGGGCGTTTCTTGTCTGAAAAGCTACTATCCTCTCCCAGCCTCTTACCCTGAATAGACTCCGCGCTTCTTCGGGTGTAATCATATAGCGGCTGAATCTTCTGTCAAAGCGCTGGGGGAATGCCCATATCCTGCCTCCAAGCAGATATTCCCTGCTGTCTTCGTTGAAAATACGGGCGCCGGGATGATCGTCCCTGTCGGTGCCGTAGATAATGCTGTTATAACGCTTCTTGTCGAAAGGGAAGATGTCTGAAATTTCAAGTACTCCTATTATTTCATCGTTACTCTTTTTTACGGCAACTGTCTCGCCGGCCTGAAATCTTTCCGCCTTCTTCTTCGAGACCGGAAATGAGATCGGAATTGTCCAGGCGAATTTATCGCCGTTCTTTAATATCACCTCTTCGTCTAGAACTCTGTTGAATGTTTCCGAGTCCATCGGGCCTTCCAGGGGAGAGAGAGCCCCGTCAGCTATACGATGAAAAATTGACAGATCGGCGTCACTTATGTTGTAGACATTATCGCCAGTCTGCTTTAAGAGTTGCTCTCTTGTTAATTCCGGAATTATCCTGTTTATAAGGCCGCCGCCGTGTGGTTGTAACGATGAAATATTCACTATTGAGTCTCCTTACATAAAACGGTTAAGGTATTTAATTATATCATCTGCAGCTTTCTCAATTCCTCTGCTGCTTACGTCGATATCGAGGTCTGGACCTACAGGTTTTTCGTACCTCACATCGACCCCCGGCAGATTCTTTATCTCTCCCTTTCTTGCTCTACTGTAGAGTTTTGTTGTGATCACGGTCTTCGCAGACTTTAAGCGGAGTAGACAAATAGACTTCAATAAAATTATTACATAGATCTCTTACAAAATCACGCGACTCGCGGTACGGTGAAATAAATGATGCTATGACAAACACGCCGTTTTGCTCGAGCCTGCTTGCCAGCAGCCCCACGCGCTTTATATGCCTGTTGACTTCCGGTTTTGTAAAACCGGTACGCGGAAAAATTTTCCGGATTGTTTTACCGTCAAGATGGTCTGTTTTAAGTTCTCTTTCGCGCAGTCTTTCCACGACGATTTTTGCCACTTCAGTCTTTCCGGCTCCGGATAACCCCTTGATCCAGACAACGAACGGTTCGATCTCCTGTTTGCCCCATTTTATCTTCTCCCAGAGGCGTTCGTGAAAGAAATAGATAAGTAATTTTATTATTACTTCCAGAGCGCCTACTCCAAAGGCGACCGTCAATTTCCCGGTAAATATCCATACCAGCGAGAATGTGGTCAGTGTTGTAAGGAAACGATAGGAGGCGGATTTCATTATCGATCGAAATTTTGAATCCTTATGCATATTTTCTCATTTACTCTATCTTCCGAAAATCCCTCACCGCACGGGTAAGTCTATGGAAGTTACGAGGAAAGGGCCGTTTCTGAGCACTTCCTTATTGTAGCTTAATCCTTTAACTTCAGCGCCCGCGTGTTCCGCCACTGCCTGGCCCGCAGCGGTATCCCATTCCATAGTAGGTCCCCCTCGATAGTAGATTTGCGCCTTGCCCTCTGCTACCATACAGAATTTCAGAGAGCTTCCCACTGCGATCGATTCTGCGACGTTATAACCGGTAAGAATCTGTTTTTCTTCTTCTGAAGAATGAGATCTGCTCGTAACCGCTGTAAGGGGTTTATTATTGCTTTTGTTAACACTTATACTTACGGGACCTTTACCATTCTCTATTTTCTTCGCGCCCCCCTCTTCGGCCGTATAGTAAAAAGTATCCAGCGCGGGAGCGTATATCACACCTGCTTCAGGCCGGTTCTTGACTATCAGGGCTATGTTAACAGTAAATTCTCCATTCCCCTTGATAAATTCTTTCGTCCCGTCAAGAGGGTCAATAAGCCAGAATTTGTCCCAGCTCTTTCTCTTTTCAAAGGGGATTGAGACGCCCTCCTCAGATAGTATGGGGATTGCCGGAAAGTTTTTGTTGATAAGATTTTTTATTATATGGTGTGACGTTCGGTCGGCAAGCGTGAGAGGAGAGTTGTCTGATTTTTTCTCCCGCATTAGATCACCCGACCGGTATATTTCCATGATCTTATTTCCGGCTTCAGCCGCTATTTCGATTAGTATATCTGTCTTTAAGTCATTCATAATTATTTAATAGAGGTTATGAATTCTTTTTATAAATTTCCATAACAATATAGCAATGATACCGGTTAAGGTCAATTGTGTTTGCTATGGTGGTTTCCCCGGTTATTATATATCAATCAGCGGTTGAAAAGACTTCCCGGCGCCCTGAAGACCCTTTCCACTTAACAGTATTTGCGGTCATTTGATATAATTGCCGTTAACTGATACTTGTTAACGAATATCTTTTATTCTACTATCTACTTGAAAAATTAATATTATTCGACTAAAGTTTCAGAAGCTCGGGGGAAAGGTTAAAAGAGGTTTGTTTTATAAGGGTTTACTGACGGAAGAACAGATTATGGCCAAATTTTTTGGATTTCTGCTTATTGTTTGTTTTCTCGGCATAACAGACTGCGCCTATTGTCAGGCGGACATCTTTCCGGATGAAGCTGTAAGTGTAAAACAGTTTGAAACGGCCGGATGGCTTAAAGGCGGCACGATATCCTCTGTCTCTCCGGAGACCGATTATCCCCTTTATAAGGAAGGTGTATTTTCCTCATTTGCTCCTTCCAGCAGGATAAGGGCAATGGTCACACTTAATGATACTCTCTGGATAGGAACCGAGGGAGGATTATTTGCCTTAGATACTTTAAGTGATTCTCTCTTTGCCGCCCAGGACTTTCCCTTTCTATCGGTAAGAGCTCTCGCTGTGGATGACTATGAAAGGTTATGGGTCGGTTGTGATGAAGGGGTTGCCTTCAGAAATCAGACCTGGAATTACTATACCAGACATACCCATCCGTTCTTTGAGAGAATAAGAGATCTAACGGTCGGAAGCAGAAAGATATGGATATCCACTTATGGAAACGGGTGCGGTTATATTTCAGGGGATTCCCTGACCGTATTTACCGAAAAAGATTCCCTTATGGATAACAGGGTGTTGAAAATCGTTGAAGAAACAGCTTCCAGGATATGGTTCGCAACGGCAAGCGGTATTTGTTACGCCGACAGTTTTAAATGGGAATCTATGCGGTACGGAAATAATATACCGATCGGCTCGATAAACGACCTTGCTTTTGATGAAGGGAAAAATCTCTTTATAGCTGTTTGCAGGCAGGGAGTTTCCAGATATAAATTTGGCAGTGTCACTAATTATACAGACAGGGACGGACTTCCAGGGTGGGATATTAATTCCTTCAGTCTCGATCTTACCGGGAAACTGATTGCCGGGGGGAGTGAGGGGTTGAGTTACTATGACGGTTCGGGCTGGACGAGATACAGGATTCCCGGTATTCCTCTTAACAAGTACAATATTCTTTCGATTCATCATGATCTTTCCGGCAGAACTTATCTCGGAACAGACGATGGGACAATAATAATTCTCGACCGGGACAGTTCTCGTGAGCTCAGGCTCCGTCAGGGATTTCCAGCCTCGCGGGTATCAGAGATATACGGGTATAAGGATCTGATTTATTTTGTTACATGTAACGGTGTTTTCAAGCTAGGGGAACACCTTACCAGATTATCCCTGCCCGATAACTACTATTCAGAATCCGTGACGGATATCGCGGTCGAAGACACGGGCCGTATGTGGATTACTACCCGCTTTGGAATTCTGCGGTCCTCGGGAGATTCGTGGAAGATTTTTGACCGGCGGAGCGGGCTTCCGACGGAGTATTTCACCTCTGTGGCGGCTGATTCCGGAAAAGGTGTATGGTTTGGAACATTCGAAAGCGGAGTCCTGAACTTTAACGGCGGTAAATGGTATCATTATACAGTTGAAAATGGACTTCCGGGGAACGCCATAAAAGATATTATTTTTGACCGGTCGGGAAAACCGTGGGTTATTACAGCTGCCGGTGAAACAGCCTGTTATTCAGACAGCGGCTGGCAGCGTTTTGGTCCCGGTACGGGTAAAGCTGTTTTTCGCGGAGGGATAAATAAAGATATAACTATTTTAAATGACCCTGATATTTATCTTCTTTCAGGCTCAGGCGGCAGAACCTTCTCCAGCGGAGGCGGGTGCCTGGGAAGGGATAATTCCGGGAATGTGGTAATCGCCGGTGATGATGGAATCTATTTCAATTATAGAGGTAAATGGTCCAGAATTGATCTACCTCAAACGGGATATAAAATATCTCCGTCAGCATTAATAGAAACTGAAAGATCAGATTTGTGGCTGGGTACGAAGGAAAACGGGATTTTCATTCTAAGCGGAAATAAATGGCGGCATCTAAAAGTTCTGTCGGGGTTTTCAGGCAAGGGGGTTCTTTCGCTCCATGAAGATCCAAGCGGTAGAATCTGGATAGGTACCCGCGGTAAAGGTGCCGGCAGGTTTATCTATTTTCCCGACGCGGAAAACAAAAAGCCGAACTAAGTTTCTTATGAAAGTGTTTCCCTCCGGTTACTAAAAATAGGCGTAAACCTTTGATGTGGCGAATCTTTTAAGGATGTTCTAAACTCAATTCAAAGCATAGGGCTTTTTCTGATGTTGACATCCTAATATTTTGTGAATATATTTAATGAACGGAATAAGAAAGGTATCTGTATAGAAAATTCGCTATAGTTTTCTTTTTGAAGTTGAAAAAATAAAACTTGCTTTATAAAAAGGAAAAGTATAGCGTGTTTTTTATGTTCACTGCTTTCATATTATTTAACAATAAGTTATAATGTGGCATCAGCATTTGCCGGCTAATGCCTCGGAGAAAAGATGGAGTTATTCTTAAAGATAGTATTTGTATCATTGCTTTCTGTAATACTTTATATATATGCCGGGTATCCACTTGTACTTTTTATCGCCGGCCTTTTCAGGAAAAGATCAAAGACTGATAACAGTTATGACATTCCGACTGTCGCCCTTATTATTTCGGCTCATAACGAAAGCAGGATTATAAGAGATAAGATCGAAAACAGTCTCCAGCTTGACTACCCTGAGGATAAACTGCAAATAGTTATAGCCAGCGATGCTTCCGATGACGGCACTAACGAAATTGTCAGAGAATACGCGGGCAGGAATGTGCACCTCAAGGCATTTGAAAAAAGGAGCGGCAAGAGCGCTACTCTTAATAGAGCTATAGTGGGGCTTGAAGATGATATTATCGTCTTCTCAGACGCCAATGCTTTCTACAGGAAGGATGCTGTCGGCAAACTTGTGCGTAATTTTAAAGACCCCGATATTGGATGTGTTATCGGTAATTTGACATACATCGACGGTAAGTCCAATGTAGGTAAAGGGGAAAGCCTTTACTGGAGATATGAATCATTTCTTAACAGGCTTGAGAGCAGATTGAAATCAGTATTAGTTGGAACGGGGACCATATTCGCAATTAGGAGGAGACTCTACCGCTCAGTATCTGTTGATATTGCGAATGATTTTCAGATACCGGCCGACATACTTTCACAAGGTTTTGGAGTGATTTATGAACCCGAAGCAGTTGCCACTGAGAAGGTAAGCACTTTATTAACTGAAGAATTTAAGAGAAAATACCGGATAATAATACGCGGATTGACAGGTTTTGGGTATCTGAGGAAGAATTTTTGCGGACCAGGCCAAATTTTTCAATTCGTTTCAAGAAAATTGTTGAGATGGTGGATTGGGCCGATACTCCCGGTTTTATTTACGGTGAATCTATTTCTCGCCGATGAACCTTTATTTTTAAGTCTTTTTATACTTCAGTCTCTTTTTTACCTTCTGGCATTTACTGGGCTCTTTATTGAGGGAGAAGCAAAACAGCAAAAGATCATCTACATTCCCTTCTATTTCGTTATGGTAAACACAGCCGCTCTTTTAGCGATTGTCACATATATTTCCGGCAGGAGATTCTCGGTCTGGGATAAAGCTGAAACGACAAGAGATATCCAAAAATCCCTCTCCTATGATAAGGATGCAGAGATTCTAAGCGCTAGAGACAGTTCTTCACTATCCCGGGATAAAAAGTGGAGCAAGAGGTTTGAAAAGACTACTTGATTTCTAAGCCGATTAAAGCTCTATTCGCGCCCCGGCTAAATTAACTTATATAGCATTCCTCTGTATGTGAGACTGGTTGTCACGCCCTGGAGGAGCTTTGCGAAAAAAACCTTTTAAAGCGGGTGCTGCGCGTGTCCTCTTTACTTTTTAGAGCCGAAATTGAAACTTTTTCCGAGTTCGGGAATATATATGGATAGAAGAAGATATGGGAAAAGTGTTCATCAACCGTTGTTCGATCAGTAATAAGGAGGAAAAGGATATGAAGCGTGCAGGGTTAGTAAGTATTATCTTGTTTATCGGAATTTCACTTTCTTTTGCCAATTGCGCGTACGCCGAAAGAAGCAGCGTTGTTGTTTCCGGTGAGGATAAAGACAGTGAAAGGGCGTTCCTTGGTATCTATATGTCAGATATCTCAGAAGAAACCGTCGAAGATGAAGGATATCCCTACAGCAAGGGTGTTCTCATCAAGGATGTAATCGATGACAGTCCGGCAGAGGAAGCCGGATTGAAAAGCGATGATATTATCTATATTTTTGACGGCATCAAGGTAGATGATACAAAGGGGCTTTCCCGCATGGTGAGTGAAAAAAACCCTGGTGACAGAGTTGAGATTGTTTTTTTCAGAGGGGGAGACAGAAAAAGGGTTGATGTCGAGCTTACAAGCAAGAAGCATAATTCTTACACCGTTGACTACGACTGGGATGAATATGCTGAGAAGATGGGAAAGATGGGCAAGCGAATCGGCAGGTCTGTAGGCGGCGTTATAGACAAGTATTTTAGGGGAAGCAGCATTGAAGGTCTTGAGCTCTCTGATCTGGATAAGGATATGGCCCATTATTTTGACGTGGATGAAGATGAAGGTATTCTAGTAACTGGTGTTAAAGAAGGGAGTTCGGCGGATAAAGCTGGTATTAAGAGTGGCGATATCATAGTTGGGATAAAGGGTAAAGAGATAGAGTCTGGTAAAGAGATAGAGTCTCTCGAAGAATATCACAAAGTCCTTAGAGATTGCAGAGAAGAGTTCAAACTGATTATCCTTCGCCGCGGGGAGAAAAAAGAATTTCATTTCACACCCGAAGACCTCGGCGACCACAATTGCTTTAGGATTCCAGAAAAAAAGATTTACAAACTTGAAGTCCCCGATGGCGAACGAAAATTTCGCATAATAACAAAAGAGTGTATGGATTTTGAAGATAAGCTTAAAGACCTTGAATCTTTAAATGAAGAAATTGTTATCCTCAAGGAGAAAACAGAGAAATCTTTGCGAAAGAATCTAGAGGATATTGAAAAGAGGATCAAAGATATTGAGAACCGTCTGAAAGAACTTGAGGATTAAGAGAATTAATATCAACCCCCCCCCACAGGGCTCGCCGTATAAAGCGGGCCCTGTTTTTTTACCTAAAATATTACTTTATCCCCGGTTGAAAACCCTTTGACAGTAGGGGCAGAGTAGTCTATTGTTTAGTCTGTCTAAAATCAGATATGTATTGATCCTTTTGAAACCAGCTTTAAATCGGGGAGTATAAAATGGATGAAATGGAAAATAATGACGCGCCTCAAGGAGTTGAAATACAGACTCAGAACGGCGGCCTGCTTGCCTCTATCGGAGATATCTTCCTTGAGCCAAATAAAGTCTTCAAGCGGATAGATGCCGGACTTCAGTGGTGGAAGGCTTTTATTGTTTTAGGGGTAATTCAGATTATTATCGGATGGTTCAGCCTGCCCATTCAGCGTCACGTATTATCTCTTAATGAAAGAGGATTTAACGAAGAACAGTTGAGCAGGGCGTTACAGAATATGGATAAATTCGGTCCTTACGGTTTAATATTAGCTCCGGTAGGGATACTTGTTATTTATCTAATCTACGCCTGGATAGTTAATATAGGGGTTAATCTGCTCAGCGCGCGTTCAGATTACAGGAAATCATTGAGCCTTGTGACTTTTACCGGTTTTATTGCCATTGTTGAACAGATTATCAGCGTGATTATTATAAGGTCAAGAGGGCTTGAGGCTATTGAATCGTCAGAGGGGGCCAGAATTTCTCTAAGCTTAGCTGCTTTATTCCCGGACCTGGAAGGATTCTGGGCTGCTTTTCTTGAGAGCCTGAGTGTTTTTGGTATCTGGTATTATTTTGTTTTGACACTTGGAATAGCAGCTATTTTCAGAATAGAGATAAAAAAATCGGTAATTCCCGTTGTTATTCTCTGGATAATTACGATGTTATTTTTATATTTAAGTAAGGTGCTTGGTAGTATCGGATAATTTGATCAGGCAGGTCAAAACAGGACCGGTCAAATTGTTGTTCTAATCCGGCGCTGATTACTGATTATTAATACAGAAATCCATAGTTAATTATTGTAAGAATTGGAGGTTATCTTTGAAGAAATACAATATCAATGAATTAAGGAATGTTTCATTTGTCGGTCATCAATCATCGGGGAAGACCTCTTTATGTGAAGCAGTTCTTTATAATGAGGGTGTTATTAACAGAATGGGTAAGGTTGAAGAAGGCAACACTGTGATGGATTCAGATCCGGAAGAGATTAAGAGAAAAATTTCGGTTTCTTCTAATATTACCGCGGTTGATCATAACGGGAAAAAGATAAACCTTATTGATACTCCGGGTTACGATGATTTTATAGGTCAGATGATAGCCGCGCTGAAGGTTGTCGAAGGGGTGGTTGTTGTACTCAGCGCCGAGCATGGCGTCGAAGCTGGAACAGAAAAGGCCTGGGGTTATCTGGAGAAGAACAACCTTCCGAGAATAGTATGTGTAAACAAAATGGATAAAGAGCATGCCGATTTCAAAAAATGTGTAAATGAAGCGCATGAGGAGCTAGGCAAGAAAGTTATGCCTATTCTGCTTCCGATTGGGCAGGGCGGGGAATTCAAAGGTGTTGTAAATATATTGAATAAGAAGGCTTATGTATATTCTAAGGACTCGACAGGAAATTTCAAGGAAGAGGATGTTCCTGACGAGATGTCTGATGAGGTCGAGAAGTGGAGAGAGAAACTTCAGGATTTTGCTGCTGAATCAGATGATTCTCTCCTTGAGAAGTTTCTTGAATCCGGCGAGCTGAGCGATGAAGAACTAGTCCGAGGATTAAGAGCGGGTTGTAATCAGGGAACTCTCGCGCCTATGGTTGTTACTTCAGCAACTGACAATATTGGGGTTAAACAGCTTGTTGATTTGATCATAGAAATGCTGCCCTCGCCTCAGTGGCGAAGTGAAATAGAGGTGAAAACTCCTTCTTCAGATGATATAAAAACGGTAAAAGCTGATGAGGATTCGCCTGTTATATCTTTTGTTTTTAAATCTTTCTCAGAGAAAGATATCGGTGATTTGTCCTACCTTAAGGTCTTCTCGGGAGAAGTCGCGGGGAGCCAGGATTTGTACAACGCGAACGAGGAATCCTCTGAACGGATAGGCCAGCTGTTTTTTATGAATGGCAAGAAAAAAGTGGATACCGATTCTATCCCGACCGGTGATATTGGCGCGGCTGTGAAACTAAAATCAGCAAAGGTAAATACTACAATTTGCGACAAGAGTGACCCGGTTCTGGTTCCCGAAATTGAGTGTCCTTCTCCTTCGATACGAACCGGGATTGTGCCGAAAGTGAAGGGAGAAATGGACAAGGTTGGTATGGGACTGAACAAACTGGCCGAAGAAGACATAAGCTTCACTATCGAGAGCAACCAGCAGTTAAGACAGACTATACTTTCCGGGCAGGGTGAACAGCATTTTGACGTAATACTAAGCAGATTGAAGGAAAGATATAATGTGGATGTGGAGATGGTTCCTCCGAAAGTTGAGTATCTTGAGACAATCTCCGCTTCAGCCTCGGCAAGGGGGAAACATAAGAAACAAAGCGGCGGAAGAGGTCAGTATGGTGATGTCTACTTGAAACTTGAGCCCCGCTCCCGAGGTGAAGGTTTTGAGTTTGCCAATGAAGTAGTGGGAGGTAATGTGCCGACAAAGCACATTCCAGCTGTTGAAAAGGGGATTATAGAAGCTATGGAAGCCGGAGTATTAGCGGGGTATAAAATCGTTGATCTGAGAGCGACCCTCTATGACGGATCGTATCACAGCGTGGATTCTTCAGACGCGGCTTTCAAGGCCGCGGGAAAAAAAGGTTTTAAATTAGCTATGAAAGAAGCCAAGCCGGTTCTTTTAGAGCCCATAATGGAAATTGAAGTATTTGTTCCTGAAGAACATATGGGTGATGTGATGGGTGATCTCTCAATGAGAAGAGGTAAAATTCAGGGAACTGTACAGGAACAAGGGCGGCAGAAGATTACGGCCCATGTACCACTCGCTGACTTATACAGATATTCTACTTCCCTTCGGTCCATGACTCAGGGCAGAGCCAGCCACACAAGAAAATTTTCTCATTATGAAACTGTTCCGCATGATCAGGCTCAGAAGGTAATAGCTCAGTCAGAGATGGAGAATGAAGAGAGTGATTAATAACTTTGCGGGAGGCATTCGGTGTCCGGACATTCTAAATGGAGTACAATAAAGAGGAAAAAGGGGAAAGCTGACGCTCAAAGAGCGAAGATCTTTACAAAAATAATAAGGGAGATCGTAGTTGCCGCCAAGGAAGGCGGGGGAGACGAGGATTCAAACCCAGCTCTTAGAACTGCCATCCAAAACGCCAATGACAATAATATGCCGAAGCATAATATTGAAAAGGCGGTAAAGAGAGGTACCGGAGAACTTCCCGGAGTAACATATGAAGCTTGCGCGTTTGAAGGGTATGCGCCGGGGGGAGTGGCCGTTTTTGTGACATGTCTCTCTGACAATAAAAATAGAACAAGCGCTGAAGTAAGGCATCTCTTTACAAAATACGGCGGTCACCTCGGGGAACCCCATTCCGTATCTTATCTGTTCAAGAAGAAAGGGGTGATCGTGATCGATAAATCCCAGGCTGATGAAGAGCGGATATATGAAATTGCCCTCGAAAACGGAGCTGAAGATATTGAATCAAATGAGGACGTTTATGAATTAATATCTCCCGTGGAGAATTTCGAAAAACTTCATAAAGAAATTGTTAAAGAAGGAATAGAATGTCAGGAGGCCGCGATTTCCCTGATACCAAACACTACTGTTGAGCTGGACAGAAACCATGCCGTCAGTGTATTGAAATTAATCAATTCCCTGGAGGATCAGGATGATGTGCAGAGGGTAAGCGCGAATTTTGATATTCCTGATGAAATCCTAAGTGAAGTTGAAGAAGAAATCTGACAAATAGATTTGACCGGGTATTGTCTGCCAACCCAGAAGCATTTAAGGCGGTTGAGTTGCTTGATAGGAGTTAAATTGTGCCCATAACAGTTGGCATTGATCCCGGAAGCTACGTGACCGGATACGGTCTGCTGGAAAAGCGGGGACGTGAAATTGTATGTCTGGGTTCGGGTATTATTAGAGTAAAGAGAAAAACTCCTCGTCCCGAACGGCTTTTGATGGTGAAGAATGGTCTGGATAAAATCCTCCGTAAATTTGATCCTGACGACGTTGCCGTAGAAGGTATTTTTATGTCGAGAAATGTTAAAAGTGTTTTTTCTCTAGCTGAAGTCAGGGGTGTGATCTTACTCTCAGCCGTACAGGCCGGCAAGAATATTTTTGAGTATTCACCCAGAGAAGTTAAGTGCGGTGTTGTTGGAACGGGAGCAGCCACGAAGAGACAGGTTGCCGCGATGGTTGATAAATTATTAAAGCTCAAACATAAACCTGAGACGGCGGATGAAACGGATGCAATAGCGATAGCCTTCTGTCATATATTAAGAATTTCCAGCAAACTGGGAGGACTGATTTGATAGCAACCCTTGAAGGGATATTAACCGCGAAGAAAGAAGCGAGTGTTATCATTGAAACCGGCGGTGTGGGGCTGGAGCTCTTCGTTCCTTCGAGAACTTTGAGGAAGCTGGGACCTAAAGGCGAAACTGTATCTTTCTCTACATATATGCATGTCCGTGAAGACGCGATTGTACTCTATGGATTCGCCGGCGAAGAGGATAAATCGATTTTTCTTTCCCTGCTCGGTGTAAGCGGAGTAGGCCCAAAGGTGGCTATGGGTATTGTCTCGGCGAGCACTGCTTCAGAACTTGCCGGTTTTATATGCAGGGAGAAGGCTTCCGCCCTGACCGCTTTTCCGGGAATTGGAAAGAAAACGGCTCAAAGAATCATTCTGGAGCTGAAAGATAAGATCGATGCGAGAGAATACGGTGCGGATTCCCGGGCAAGCGCTGTTACCGAGGATGATGATATGGTAGAAGAAGTAACAGCCGCTCTGTGTTCTCTGGGATTTACAAGAGTTTCCGCTCAAAAGGCAATTAACAGTCTCTCATCCGAAGATATTTCCAATTTACCGGGAGTTGAAGATATTGTAAGAGAGCTGCTTAGAAGAAGCTTATAGGACTAAATGGGGTGATTTGTTTTTGACTGAAAATGGACTTACAGATTCTTCAGTGACACCTGAAGATAGAAGAGTAGAATCGATGCTCAGGCCGGAAACTCTTTCCGAGTTTGTCGGTCAGAAGCAATTGAAAGAAAATATTGCCGTATTTATCGAGGCCGCAAGGCAGAGAGATGAACAGCTGGATCATGTTCTGCTATACGGTCCCCCGGGACTTGGTAAAACAACACTGGCTCATATCATCGCAAAAGAACTCAGGGTGAATATCAATGTTTCATCAGGACCTGTTTTCCAGAAGCCCGCCGAGTTGATAGCTATCCTTACCCAGCTCGAGCGGAAAGATGTGTTGTTTATAGACGAGGTTCACAGGTTAAACACTATAGTCGAAGAGCATCTTTATCCCGCGATGGAAGATTTTAAATGCGAACTGGTTGTTGATAAAGGACCTCACGCCAGATATTATTCACTTTCCATAGAGCCTTTTACGATTGTCGGAGCAACTACCCGGGCGGGCATGATAACTTCTCCAATGAGAAGCAGATTCGGAATCGTAGCAAGACTGGACTATTATTCCACGAAGGATTTATTATCTATAGCTAAGCGGTCGGCGCGTGTTATGGAAATCAGTATCGATGATGAAGGCGCGGCCGAAATAGCCCGCCGTTCACGAGGTACTCCGAGAATAACAAATAGGCTTCTGAGAAGGGTAAGAGATTTCTCGCAGGTAGAGGGCACCGGTCGTATTGATAAAGATATTGTGGAATACGGACTGAATAAACTTAAGATAGATAACCTGGGCTTGAATGAAATGGACAGAAATATTCTCGAAATTATCACTAAAAAGTTTTCCGGGGGGCCGGTTGGTATTAATTCCATAGCCGTAGCGGTATCTGAAGAAGTCGATACAATAGAGGATATATATGAACCATTCCTGATTCAGAAGGGATTTCTGCAGAGAACGTCAAGAGGGCGTGTAATTACCGAAGCTGGAATAAAACATCTCGGGCTTGACCGGGCGGGGCGGGATGGGAAACAAGGCGACATATTCAGTGATTAATCAGTTTATATGTAGAAGATAATAGAATGAAACTAAGTGATTTTGATTACAATTTACCCAACGAGCTTATTGCGCAGTATCCTTCCCAAAGCCGCGAAGAGAGCAGATTGATTATATTCGGCAGGAGACACGGAGGTATTAGAGAAACCCGTTTCGCTAATATTGCGAGGTATCTGCGGGTCGGTGACCTTCTGGTGATTAATGATTCAGAAGTAATCCCCGCTCGAATATACGGTAGAAAGCCAACGGGGGCGCGTGTTGAAATATTCTTGATCAGACAGACCGGTAAAAAAGCCTGGACTGCTCTGGTTAAGCCCTCGAAGCGTATCAAGGAAGGTGACCGGATACTTGTGGGGGAGGACGGGGATTCGGTTGTGATAGTAAGGGAAGTGGGAGGGGGGGAATGGGAAATAAAACTATTGGTAGAAACCTCCGAATGGGAATTTATTGAGAGATACGGTTTGATGCCGCTTCCTCCTTATATAAAAAGGGAGAGTGAGGAGATTGACAGAAGACGTTACCAAACTGTCTACGCTTCTAATAAGGGGTCTGTCGCGGCGCCGACGGCGGGGCTTCACTTTACGGACGAACTTTTACAAAAGATCAAATGGAAGGGTTGTTCTGTTCTGCCTTTGACTCTTCATGTGGGGCCGGGGACTTTCAGGCCGTTGAGGAACGAGGTCGTTGAGGAAAACGAATTATCATATGAATATATTAAAATAAGAAAGAAAGTCTGGAATGAAATAAAACAGGCTAAGAAGGATAAGCGCAGGGTAATTGCCGTTGGTACTACCACTACGAGGGTTCTGGAATCTCTCGCGGCGGGAGTAATTGAAGATAGAACGGAAGATGAAAAAGACGGAGAGATCTGGATAACCGGCGGCACGAGACTGTTTATATCTCCCGGGTTCAAATTCAGAATCACAGACGCTCTTATTACGAATCTGCATTTACCGCGATCGAGCCTCTTCGTGCTTGTCTCAGCTTTCGCGGGCAGGAAAAATATGCTTTATGCTTACGATTGGGCCGCTAAAAGAGGTATTCGCTTTTATAGTTATGGTGACGTGATGTTTATCCAGTAAAGGGGATTTAAAGGGTGTCCTTCAGTTTTAAATTGTTGAATACGGATAATGGGGCGAGGAGGGGGTATATAGAAACAGACCATGGAGGGATAGATACTCCCGTGTTTATGCCGGTTGGCACTCTTGGTACTGTAAAGACCCTTTCGCCGGCGGATCTGCGTGCGATTGGCGCGGATATAATTCTTGCCAACACATATCATCTTCATTTGAGACCGGGCGAGGATATAATATCCGCCGGGGGCGGTATCGGGAAGTTTATGTCCTGGAACAGGCCGGTTTTGACCGATAGCGGCGGGTATCAGGTTTTCAGTCTCGCTGATTTAAACCGTATCAGCGACGAAGGAGTAGAATTTCAATCCCATATAGACGGATCAAGACACATGTTCACGCCGGAAAGGGTAGTGGATATACAGCTTGATATAGGAGCGGATATTATTATGGTATTAGACCAGTGTGTTGAATATCCGTGCGGAAGGGAAAGGGCGGAAGACGCCCTGGAACGGACTACTCTCTGGGCCCGAAAAAGTATCGAGCATATAAGTTCCGCAGGTATTGTTGATGACAGCCGTCCGGCGCTTTTCGGTATTGTGCAGGGATCTGTCTTTCCCGATTTGAGAGAGCGGTCTGTGAGTGAAATAACAGCCCTTGATTTTCCGGGATACGCGATAGGAGGATTGTCTGTTGGCGAACCAAAGAATGAATTACTTGATATTACCCGGTTAGTTGCTGATATTCTTCCTGTAGAGAAACCGAGGTATCTAATGGGAGTTGGTTTTCCTGAAGACCTCGTTGAGGCAATTGCCCGAGGAGTGGATATGTTTGATTGTGTTATGCCTACGCGAAACGCCAGGAATGGAACGGTATTTACATCGACCGGCAAAGTCGTCCTTAAAAACGCTGCTAACAAGGATGATTTCGGTCCGCTAGACCCGGAATGCCAGTGTGAGGTGTGCAGGAATTATTCGCGCAGCTATCTCAGGCACCTCTTTATGGCGGGCGAATTGTTGGGTCCGCGCCTTTCCACATACCATAATCTTTATTTTTACTTGAATTTGCTTGCCGAAATAAGGCAATCTATTGAAGAAGGTTCTTTCCTCCAGTGGAGGGAGGAATTTTATAATAAGAAAGATAATCACTAGTTATACTTTAAAAAGGGAGGAATGATGTCCTATCTGATGTTCTTGTACAGTGCTGGCGCGGGAGGAAGTGAAGGCGGCGGATCTCTTTTGGTAAATCTTCTGCCAATTGTAGCCATCTTCGTAATTTTTTACTTCATCCTTATCAGACCTCAGCAGAAGAAGCAGAAAGAACACAGGGATATGGTCTCGAAGCTAAGCAGAGGCGACAGGATAGTTACCAATGGAGGGCTTCATGGAAAAGTAGTCGATGTTAAAGATCATATTATCGTCATAAAAATTTCAGATGACGTAAAGGTGGAGCTTGTTAAAACTGCCGTTGCTACTGTATTGGAGAAGAAGGAAGAATAACCCAGAATATAACCCCCTGTCTTATAAGTAGTCGAGATAAGGAGGGCAAATTCATGAAATCTATGGAAATAAAAACATACGGCGCTGAGGTATTAAGAACCAGAGCCGAGGCTGTAGTGGACTTTGGTCTTGAACTTGAAGATTTTGCCGGAAGAATGAAAAGCATAATGATTTCCGAGCGGGGTGTCGGTCTTGCCGCTCCGCAGGTTGGTATATGTAAAAGGATAATTGTTTTTTATACTGATCCTGAGAATTCACCTAAGATTCAAGCAATGGTTAATCCGGAGATAATCGCTTCTTCCGATGAATCTGAGAAGATGGAGGAGGGCTGCCTCAGTATCCCTGATATAAGGGGGGATGTTCAGAGGGCATTGGAAGTGGAGGTTAAGTATCAGACATTAGAGGGGAAAGAACAAAGATGCAGGTTTTATAACCTTCCGGCCAGAATAATCCAGCATGAGGTTGATCATATTAATAAGATACTGTTTATAGATCACCTTTCTTTTGCCAAGAAAGCTATGATCCGGGGTAAATTGAGGAAACTTTCCCGGAAAAGCGCCAGTAAGGGATAAAATGGTTGTTTTTTTCGGTTCACCTGATTTCTCTCTTCCAACACTGGAACGGCTTCTGAGGTCCGATTACAGACCGGCGCTTGTTGTAACTCAACCGGACAGAGTATCCGGAAGAGGGAAGAAACTCGTTTCAACTCCGGTAAAGAGGTTGGCTGAAGAGAACGATGTTCCGGTAAGGGCTATAAGCAGTTTTAATGACAGTGATATTAAGAATGATCTTGTCGGTCTGAAGCCTGATTTTTTTGTTGTAGTCGCGTTTGGGTTGATATTTCCCGAAAGTGTTCTTGAGATGCCCTCGAGGGGGTGTGTGAATCTCCACGCTTCTCTGCTTCCTTCTTACAGGGGAGCGAGTCCTATTAACAGAGCTGTTGTAAACGGGGATTCTTTTACAGGAGTAACAACTATCTCGATGGAGAAAAAAGTTGACGCGGGGCCTGTTTATCTTCAGGAAGTTGTAGGAATTGACCCTGAGGAAACAGCTGGTGAGCTTTTTGACAGACTTGCCGGCGCGGGCGCGTCCTTGCTTATTGATACTCTTTCCGGAATAGATGCCGGCAGGATAGAACCTGTGCCCCAGAGGGAGGAAGGGAAAAGTTTTGCCCCCCCGCTTAAGAAAATAGACGGGCTTATACCCTGGGATAAAGACGCTATAAAAGTCTACAATCATATAAGAGGGATGAATCCCTGGCCCGGCAGTTTCTCGTACTTCCGTGGTAAGTACATAAAAGTAAAAGATGCCTGGCCCTGTGATTTGATTAAGAGGCCTTGCCCCCCGGGGACTGTTCTTCAGTGTTCAGATCGGCTCGTTGTCTCTTGCGGAAAGGGAGCTCTCGAGATAAAGAAACTCCAGATAGAAGGAAGACGGTCTCTGGAAGCTGAGCCCTGCTTAAGGGGGTTTGACATGAAGAGAGGGGAAAGATTCCGCGGACCTGAGTGAACAAATTTATTATAATTATTATACCGGCGGAAAGATCGAGGGAAGTTTTTATCAGATGAGTAAGCAAAGAGAAAAAGGATTATTCAGAAAAATATTATTCTACAGTTTCGCGGTTGTTGCAGCTTTTCTGGTCGGAATAATAGTTTTTAATTCGTTCATCAAGCCTAAACTTGTTGGCAGAAGGGATGTAGTGCTGATTCCTGAAGTCAGAGGGCTTTCTGTGGAATCTGCAAGATCGAAGTGCAGAGATTCCGGATACAGAATCAAGATAACAGCGAAAGAACATTCACCGAGTGTGTCTGAAGGGACTGTTATAAGTCAGGTTCCCGGGCCGGGCGAAGGCTTAAAGGAAAGAAGGACGATTCAGGTAGTAGTGAGCAAAGGGCGGGAAATGACTGTTGTGCCTGATCTTGAAGGCCAGTCCCTGAGGCAGGCATGGCTCACATTGCAGGGAGCGGGCATAAGAAGAGGTAAAGTATCCAGGATTTTTTCTTATCAAGACAGCAGGAATTCTGTTATCGCATCTTCTCCAAGCACCGGATCTGAAGTTCCTGTTGGATCACAGGTTGATCTGCTGTTAATGATATATGGGATTCCAAGGACCTTTCTCATGCCCGATCTTGTTGGGATGGATATGCCTTTTGTAAAGGATAGACTGGAAAGATCCGGGTTCGAGATAGGACGTGTTACCAACCGGAGGGCGAAAGCGGATTTTCCGGACGCGATTCTTGCTCAAAAGCCGCCCGCGGGTTCGTTTATAAAAGAAGGGGAAACTGTTGAAATCACTGTATCAACTGTTAAATGATAAGGGCGGTGTTGCCGTAGCGCCGTCTATTCTTGCAGCTGACTTCAGCGTTCTGGAAAGTGAAATACGCCGTGTTGAGGAAGCGGGCGCTGATTTTCTTCATATTGATGTTATGGATGGTCATTTTGTTCCCAATATCACATTTGGTCCCATGATTGTTACGGCGATATCAAAACTCGCGACCGTTCCGATTTTAACACACCTGATGATAACGGATCCCGAAAAATATATAGAGCGCTTTATAAAAGCGGGAAGCAGTGCGGTTACGTTCCATTTCGAAGTTTTAGAGTCCGGTCACCGGGAAGTTGTCAAGATGATACGGGATCTTGGTTGCCGGGCAGGTCTGGCAGTAAATCCTGACACCCCTTTCTCCGCTTTCAAACACCTGCTTGACTGTGTTGATCTCCTGCTCGTTATGACTGTTTATCCGGGTTTTGGGGGGAAAGGTCTTATTGATGAAGTTCTTGTAAAATTAAAGGAAGTGTCGGATTACAGAGAAAAAAGCGGCTTGCGCTATGTAATTGAAGTTGACGGAGGGATAAAAGGTTCCAATGCCGCCTCTGTAAGGGAAAACGGGGGGCAGATCCTCGTAGCTGGAACCGCCATTTTTAAAAGTAAAGATTATAATACATCAATACTGTCTATCAGGGGATAATATATACCTTTCACCTGTTTGATTTATACTTGCTAACAGAATATAATCCTGTTATTTTAGCTATTTACAGCACTGATAGGAGAACGGTTTGTTTCAGAGTTTGACCGATAAGTTTGCGCGTGTTTTCAAGCAGTTGCGAGGACGCGGCAAAATAAGAGAGAAAGATATTCAGGAAGCGATGAAGCAGGTTCGAAGAGCCCTTCTTGAAGCTGACGTTAACTATAAAGTTGTCAAAGAGTTAGTTAAACGAGTGGGAGAAAGATCGCTGGGACGAAAGGTGCTTGACAGTCTTACTCCCGATCAGCAGATAATCAAGATTGTGCGCGAAGAACTTGTAAGAGTCTTAGGCGGTGAAGTCTCTTCTTTTCATTTGTCCGGAGCCCCCGCGTGCGTGATGGTTTGCGGACTTCAGGGGGCGGGTAAAACCAGTTTTACAGCCAAACTCGGGGCTTCTTTGAAAAAAAAGGGAAGAAAAATTCTACTTGTTGCAGCCGATATTCACCGTCCTGCCGCTGTGGAGCAGATTCGTGTCCTTGCAGAGCAGACCGGAATTCCCGTTTACGCTCCGGGAGTGGATATTCCGGCTGAAAAGATTGCCGGAGACGCCGTAAAGAAAGCGAAAAAGGAACTGTTTGATACTCTGATTGTCGATACGGCAGGCAGACTTCATATTGACAGAGAGATGATGAATGAACTCAAAGCTGTAAAGAATGTTTTAAAACCCACAGAAACGCTGCTGGTACTTGACAGCATGGCCGGGCAGGAAGCCGTTAATGTGGCCGGAGAGTTTAAAAGAGAAATTGATTTCACCGGTATTGTGTTGAGCAAATTGGATGGAGACGCCCGAGGCGGAGCCGCTCTTTCTGTTAAGGCTGTTACAGGCGTGCCAGTTAAATTTGTTACTGTGGGGGAGAAAGTAGCGGATCTGGAAAGGTTTTATCCTGACAGGATGGCCGGCAGAATACTTGGAATGGGTGATATTCTGTCCCTGGCCGAAAAAGCTCAGGAGGCTATGGATGAGAAAAAGGCGGAGGAGCTGGAACGTAAATTCAGGAAGAACGCTTTTACCCTGGAGGATTTCCTCGACCAACTTCAGGGTCTTAAAAAGATGGGTTCTATTGAACAGCTTGCCGCCATGGTTCCGGGTATGAAGTGTGGAGTATCGCCGGACGATATTGATGAGAACCGGATAAAAAGGATAGAGGCAATAATAAACTCGATGACCCTGGAAGAAAGACGTTCGGCTGACATCATAAATGGATCACGTCGAAAAAGAATTGCCGAGGGCAGTGGAAGCAGCCCGAGAGAAGTCAATAGTTTGTTGAAACAATTCGCTCAGATGAAAAAAATGGTAAAACGTTTTTCAAAGTTGACAAAAGGAGGGAATCCCTTAGGGTTTCCCTTGAACTAATTTTTTCAGTTTTAATGGAGGTTGGATTTGTCTGTAAAGATAAGATTGAAAAGGATGGGCAAGAAAAAGAAGCCTTTCTATCGTTTTGTGGCCGCTGATTCAAGAAGAGCCAGAGACGGACGGTTCATAGAAATGTTGGGATATTATGATCCAATGACCGAGCCGGAAGATATAAATATTGATTATGACAAAGTTTATAGCTGGCTCGATAAAGGCGCTCAATGTTCTGAGAATGTATCGAGTTTGTTCAAGCGAATAGGGGTTTTCGAAAAATGGAGACTTCTCAAAGAGGGTGTTAAGATCACCGAACTTGATAGTGTGATCGAGGAGAGAAGAAAAAAACAACCCCGCAAAAAGCCTAAAACAGAAAAGATAGAGAAAGTTGAAGCAAAGCCCGCTGAAGAAAAAGCGGAAGAAAAGGCGCAAGTAGAAGAATCCCCGGAAGCTGAAAAGAAGGAAGAATCGGCCCCTGAGGGGAAAGCGGAGGAAAAGGCGCAAGTAGAAGAATCCCCGGAAGCTGAAAAGAAGGAAGAATCGGCCGCTGAGGGGAAAAAGGAAGAAAAGAACGAAAAGGAAAATGTGAAGAAGAAGGTTGAGGAGAAAGAAAGCAAAGATGAGAAAACTGATTCCTCAGATGAATCCGATAAATCTTCTGAAGAGGAAACAAAAGAGGATTAATCTCTTTCTTCCCTGAACAATTTTGATAGGATCTTTTTAAAAGGAAGATGAAGTGTTATGAGTGTTGATAATATTAAAACCATGGTTCATGATCTTGCGGCTATGCTTGTGGATGAACCAAAGGAAATATCGATAACTGAAGAGAAACGGAATAATGCCGTTATTGTTGTTATTTCCGTGGCGAAGGATGATGTCGGTAAGATTATTGGAAAGAATGGCCAAACTGCCAAGGCTCTCAGGGCTCTGGTAAATGCCGCGTCCACGCGCATGGGGAAAAAGGTACTTCTGGAGATAAGAGAATAAGAGAGTATGGGACGGCTGTAATGGAAGAATTCGCGAATCTTGGAGATATCGTTAATACAGTTGGGTTAAGAGGTGAAATAAAGCTTTTGCCGGGACCTGATTTCTGGCCGGGCGCTCTTAAATTTGGAAAACTGTATCTGGTTACCGATATATTTCGCAGATCGGTAAATGTCGAGAAATTCAGGAAAAAGGGCGGGACATATGTGATTAAGCTGGATTTTCTTCAGTCCATAGAAGATGCGGAAACGGCGGTTGGCAAAAGACTCGAATTAGCAATGGAAGAACTCGATTCAGAGTCTTATCCGGACCAGACACTTCTAAGCCGGACGTTAGGTAAAAGAATATTTATGAAGAATGGCGATTTATTGGGAATTGTTGTCAACTTCTTAAGCTCCGGAGGACAGGATCGGCTTATAGTAGAAGGGGAAAAGAATTATATTATTCCTTTTGTCTCCGGTATTGTAACAGACGTAGATTATAAAAACGATAAAATCGAGATTGATCCTCCTGAAGGATTGCTTGAACTTGAATGGTAAAATGAAATTATGATTAATGTGTTCTTTATAACAATATTCCCCGAGATGTTCGAAGGTGTCCTGAATACGGGGGTTTTCAAAATAGCATCCAAAGAAGGCCTGGCCGACTATACTGTTGTGAACCTGAGGGATTATGCCGTCGATAAGCACGGTTCTGTTGATGACTATCCCTACGGAGGCGGTCCCGGAATGATTCTTATGGTTCCACCCATTGTCGAAGCAGTAGAGGATGCTGTGAGCGGGAACGATTCAAATGATACCGCTGTTGTCCTGCTATCACCTTACGGAAGGGTCCACAATCAGGAAACAGCAAGCAGACTGGCCGGAAAGAAGAAGGTTATTTTTATATGCGGCCGTTATAAAGGGTTGGATGAACGTGTCAGCGAACTCGTTGTAACTGACAGAATATCAATCGGTAATTTTATCCTCAGTGGAGGAGAATTGCCGGCAATGATCGTTGCCGATACAGTAATACGATATATCCCGGGTGTTTTGGGTGACGCTATGTCGAGGGATACCGATTCATTCTCTTCCCTTGAGGGAGAAGATTTTATAGATAGCGCTTATTATACAAGACCGCCGGAATACAGGGGGCTTCAGGTTCCCGAAGTACTACTTTCGGGTAATCATAAAAGAATAAGAGAATGGAGAGAACAATCCGCCAGAGATAGAACGGCACGTTACCGCGAAAAATTCAGAAAAAAGGTATAAATGATAATTTGATATTGATTTTCACCTGAAAAGTATAATAAATATCAAAAAATTAGGTTTTTTATTTTTTAGGATAATTAGTTTGAACTTGATAAATGATAAGGAGGAAGAATGGATATATTAAACCATATATCTGCCGGACAGATGAGAGATGAATTGCCGGAGTTTAAAGTTGGCGATACAATCAGCCTGAAAATCAAAGTTAGAGAAGGCGACAGTATTAGAAACCAGAAGTTTCAGGGCATAGTTATACAGCGCCGCGGAGCCGGTGGGAGTGCGACTTTTACTGTGCGTAAAGTAAGTCAGGGGATAGGTGTCGAGCGCGTATTTCCTCTTCATTCACCTAACCTGACATCTTTGGAGGTTATACGAAGAGGGCACGTTAAGAGGTCAAAGCTTTACTATCTCCGTGATTTGAGAGGAAAAGCAGCTAGAGTGAAGGAAAAGAAGAAGTAAGAAATGAGTAATAACCCCGGCGGCAGCAGTTCCTTTAATGAATTATCTTTGTTTGACAAAGATATAAAACGCGGTGTTCGGGGTACCATGGCTGGGGTGGATGAAGCTGGACGCGGAGCTCTGGCGGGTCCTGTAGTGGCCGCGGCTCTTGTGTGTGATTTTCATGAAGACTTATTTGATGTAAGAGACAGCAAACTCCTGAAGGAAAACAGGAGAGAAGAGCTTTATGAATTGATAATCGACAGGTGCGAGTGCTTTAATGTCGGGATAGTGAAACCTGAGGTAATTGACAGGGTAAATATACTTAACGCTACATTAAAGGCGATGAAAGAAGCAGTTGAGGGGTTGACGATATCTCCTCAATTTGTGATCGTCGACGGCCGGGATACACCTGATATCGAAATTCGAGCTCAGGCAATTCCGGGAGGTGACGGGAAGAGTTTTGTTATAGCTGCCGCGTCTATAGTGGCGAAAGTTACGCGTGACAGAATTATGAGAGAGTTTGGGCTAATATATCCCGAATATAAATTTTTAAATAACAAAGGGTACGGGACAAAAGAACACAGAACTGTACTTAAAGAAAAGGGTTTTACAAAGATTCACAGAAAGAGTTTCAAATGTTCGATTTGATTTGTGTGGAGGTGATTATGACGGCGGGAAGAATCAATGACGGAGTTTTAGGTGAAAAGATCGCGGCGGATTATCTGAAACTTAGAGGGTATGAAATCCTTGAAAGAAATTACAGGGCCCGACACCTAGAGATTGATTTGATAGCAAGAGATAATAACTGCCTTGTGTTTATAGAAGTGAAGACAAGGAAAAATTTCACTTACGGAAGGGCAATAGAATCTTTACCTTACTGGAAAGTCTTAAATATCAGAAAAGCCGCGCTGAATTATATCACGAAGGAAGAAAAGAGTACGGGTATTTGCAAGTTCAGACTGGATTTTGTCGCTATTGATGTTGAGTTCTCATGCGATAAAATGGTTTTACAGCATCTTAAAGATGTGGCCTAGAAATAACTTGATTTAGTTAATATCCGTTTCTATTTTAGTATTGAGGATAGTTGATAATCAATAAGGAGGACTTCGCGTGAAAGTAAAAGGATTTTCCATTCTAATTTGTTGTTTTATGCTTGTTCTTGCGGGATGTAAAGCTGCAAATCTTGTAAAGAAAGATATCCCCATACAGGACATGGATTATCTGGAGGATAAATATAAAGGCAGGACTGCATGGACAAAAACCTATTTTGTCGATATCGGGCAAAATGGTGTTCTAGAGCAGGATACAAAGGTGGAGATCGTCGAGCTTGACATGCACTGGAGTGGAGCTATTGGTGTTAGAGCGCCTAATAATCACAAATACAGACACGCTTTAGAGTTGGAAAGACCAATTACAAAGGAAAGCTACGAGAAAGCTATTAACGAACTCTTATGGTTCGATAAACCAACGAAAAGATATAGGGAGAATCTGTGGCAGTATGGTAAAGAGATTGCCGAAGCGATCTTTAATCATCAGCTCTTAGAAGGTATGAGCGAGGAGGCCGCGCTTGAATCATGGGGGCCTCCCGATGAGATTGTCAAAGAGAGTCAGACATCAGAGGATAACGCGGTTCAGTGGGTTTACATAGATCCCCGTGATAAACTGAATAAATCTACAATAATTTTTGTTAACGGCAGGGTAAGCGAGTGGAGTGAATAGTTTAAGGCTTTTCCGCGAGGGAAATTCGTCTTCCTTTAATATTAATGAAAGCCCCCGCGCGAAACGTGGAGCCGGATTATTCTGAAAACTCAAACAAATTATGAGCCCGCGATTCTTTTCAGAACCATCCTCTCACCATTTCAGCAGGGACTCTACTAAAAGTATACCTAAATATTCTTATTCTGTCAAACACGGAAAACATTTATTGTTTACTTTTTTCGTGTTTATCTTATAAATTTTATTTTTCAACATGTTTCTTCTCATATCAAATAATTAATAGCGCGTTTTGAAGAAATAGAAATTTTACTTTATAGAGCCGGCAGAAGTATTAACTGTCAAGAGTGCTGACGTTGAATATCTTAGAAACGTGAAAAATAGTCACCGGCAATCTTTTTGGCTTTTCCTGAAAGAACAAGAATAGCTATGAGGTTTGGTATCGCCATAAGCCCAAGGGCGGTATCTCCGAAAGCCCAAACCAATTCAAGAGAGAATATCGCTCCCAGAAAGTGAATTACACAGAATATTATTCTATAAGGCAAGATGGCCTTTGTTCCGAATAGATACTCTACACTTCTGTCTCCGTAATATGACCATGAAATAGCTGTTGAAAGAGCGAATAAAAAGACGGCGATTGTAACGATATAATTGCCGCCACCAAAGAGGGGAGACATTCCCTTTTTAAACGCCCAGGCTGTAAGGGGAGATCCGTTTTGAAGAGCCTTGCCCGTCAGTTGAATTTCGTGGCCGTCGATAATCGCCTCGCTGCTGTCGATGAAATGAATAGCACCGCCGGCTTTCTTTTCGATTAATCCGTTGAATTCATTGTTCCCCTTTAAGAGCAGGGGAGAATCGATTGTGCTGTTGTTTCTGACAAAAATAACCCCTTCAGCCTTTCCGTCAGTTACTTTGTAATAGCCCTCATCTGCTATATCCTTTTCCAGAATGATGCCGTCAGGGTGAATCTTGCCGCTGTCTTTCATTATAGTAATCTGAGATTGTTCAACAAATGGAATCGTTTCGAGCATTTTGTCTTTCCACACTCCGAGAGTTACAATTGTAAGACCGGTTAGAGTACAAACCAGAATTGTATCAATATAAGGTCCCAGCATAGCTACAAGCCCCTCGCGGGCGGGTTCGCTGGTCTTAGCCGCAGCGTGAGCTATAGGAGCGCTTCCCTGCCCCGCTTCGTTGGAGAATATCCCGCGCTTTACTCCCCATATAAGCATGAACATAAAGCTTGAACCGAAGAAACCGCCAACACCGGCCTTTGCGTTGAACGCGTCGTAAAAAATTGTCGTAAATGCCCCCGGAATACTTCCGGCGTGCATAAATAGGATAATAATGGCTCCGGTAAAATACATAGTCGCCATAAATGGAACAAGCTTGCTAGCGACTTTTCCGATTCGCCGAATTCCCCCTATGATAACCAGCCCTATTAATGTAGCCATTACAGAGCCGGTAATCCATGTTGGTATTCCAAAATCACTTCTAAAGGAGTCCGCTACGGTAAAGGCCTGTACGCTGTTACCACTTCCAAATGATGAAATAACAGCGCACACGGCGAAGATAATCGCCAGGAATTTCCATTTGCCGCCCATACCCTTTTCAATGTAGTACATAGGCCCGCCGGAGACTACACCGTCGGGGTTTACCTTCCTGAAATGTGTGCTCAAAGTACATTCAGTGAATTTTGATGCTGTACCCAGGATGGCTGTAACCCACATCCAGAATAACGCTCCCGGCCCGCCGTAGTGGATTGCGGTTGCCACACCGGCGATATTGCCTATGCCAATCGTTGCTGAGAGCGCTGCCGAGAGGGCCTGAAAATGGTTTATCTCACCGGAATCTTCGGGATTGTCGTATTTTCCGGCTATTACCTTGAGGCTGTGTCTGATCTTACGCACCTGAATAAAGCGCATTCGTATTGTCAAAAAGATACCGGTTCCGAGCAATAGAACAAGAAAGTATGGGAAAGAACTTGGAAATTCCCAGATATACCGGTATATGATATCAATGAAACCTTTGACCGCGTCCATATTTTATACCCCTTATTCTGTTTTATCTAATACAAAGATTCAAACTGACATATCTATTTAGTAACTAAGAAAAAGATCAATGCCAAAATAACAGCCGGGCAGAAAAACTTGATAAGTATGCTGAATATTACCCCCGTAAATTTGAATTTAGTTCCGCTCTTTCTTATTTCATTTATCGCGTTTTCTGTTTTCCAAACCCAGGCTATAAATATTGAAAGAAACAGCGCTCCCACCGCCAGCATAATGTTACCGAAAATCCAATCCATAAGGTCAAGAAACCCCATATGTATAAAGGGAAGATAATTTAACCGGGGAACTATTCCCTGTGAAAGAGCTGAGGGCAGGCCGAGTATTAGAACGATAAGGGCTATAACCCACACGGCTTTTTTTCTGACCCATCCCTTTTCATCGACAAAATATGCTGTAGCAACTTCGAGAAGGGATATCGTCGACGTTAACGCCGCTATAGACAGGAGCAGAAAGAAGGAGGCGCCTATGAAACTTCCACCGGGAATAGATGAAAATATCTTCGGGAGAACCTCGAAAACAAGGCTGGGCCCCGCTGCCGGATCCATGCCGGAAGCGAAGAGGGCTGGAAATATCAAAAGCCCCGCCATAACAGCTATAAGTGTGTCAAATAGGGCGACAGAGGTGCCGTTAAGTAACAGATTGGAATTCTCCGAAAGGTAGCTGCCGTATGTTATCATACAGCCCATTCCGAGACTGAGTGAAAAGAAAGCCTGTCCCATAGCCGCGAGAACCGTCTGTCCTGTAACTTTGCTGAAATCGGGTTTGAAGTAGAAAACGAGACCTTTACCCGCGCCCTCCAGTGTTACAGAACGTATTATAAGAGCGATCATGAGAAAAAGCAGGATGGGCATTAGAATCTTTGCCCATCTTTCGATTCCGTTTTTGATTCCACCCTGTACTACAAGTACAGTAATTACCGTAAAGATGATAAATAGTGAAATTGCGGGGAGGGGATTTGATGAGAACGACTCAAAGTCAGCATGATTGCCGGCGAGCGTTTTTCCGATGTATCCCAGAGTATATCCCGCGATAACGGAATAGTATGAGAGAATGCATATTCCGGTGATGACACCAAGAAAGCCGACGATCTTCCAAGGAGTTCGGGGTTTGATTGATTCAAATGCTCCAACTGGATTTTTGCGGCTGTATCTTCCGAGAGTGAGTTCCCCGAGCATAACAGGCAGTCCCAAAAGCAGTATACAGATGAGATATATAATGAGGAAAGCTCCTCCGCCATTCTCTCCCACTACGTATGGAAATCTCCATATATTCCCAAGGCCTATGGCGGAACCTGCCGCGGCTAGAATAAAACCGATATTAGATCCCCATTGATCCCGCTTTAAAACCTTGCCTGCCGTCATTTATACCCCTTCAGCTTATAATAATGAGATCCGGCTTAAACTCAAGTAATCGCGTTTGTAATACCCTATATCATACCTCTTCGCGGAAGCAATGATTTTTTTATTGTGCTGAATGTTATTATATTTCATCTTCAGTTACCGTTTTTCTGTGCCAGCCAGAGCCCCGTCAGGATTACCGCGCTGCCCGTGATAAAGAAAAGAGTGATCTCTTCGCCGTATAAGAACCAGCCGAATATCGCGGCCATAGGGGGGTTAAGATAAATAAACGAGGCAACTGACGTAGCCGGCAGATACTTTAGTCCCGTGTTCCATATCCAGTACCCGGCTATTGTACAAAGAACGCTCAGGTGGGCAAGCGCGAGCCAGTGTGTTGAGTTCATTTCCGCTACAGCTCCGAAGAAATCACTGTCAGCCGCAAAAATAAAAGGGATAGTTCCTATTACAAGTGAAAGGCTGCTTATCATTGAAGGCGTATAATGTTTGGTTAGTGATTTTCCGATTATTGTGTATAATGACCAGGATACAGGGGCAAGCCCGGTAATCAGCGCGTACGTCATTTCCGCGTTGGAAATATCAGTTACATTTCCAAGACCGATTCCTCCCCACATGACAACGAAGTACAGACCGGCAAATGCTATTACGACACCGATAATTCTCTTTAGAGGGACTTTCACCTTAAGCAGGATAACAGAAAAGATCATAGTAAAGAGGGGAGAAAGAGTCGTTATAAGGGCTGCCGCGCCGGGTTTGATTTCGCTTTGTCCCAGATAGAGGAAGATATTGTATCCGGCAATTCCAAATCCTCCCATAGCGATTATCCTTACGGGGAATTTCTTCAGGATTTCGAGGGTTATTCTTCTCCTTTCTCTGCTGAAAGCCAGGTAAGCTGTGCAAATTAGGGAAACGGGAAAGAAACGGGCAAGCAGCAGTCCGGAAGGAGCGAAAAGTTCCCGAAGATGCATAATAGCCGTAAAGGAATTAGACCAGAATACGAAGAGCAGGACGAGTAGAGATCTTACAACAGGCAGAGGTATTTGACCCTTTGAGGAATTATATGGCATAACAGGAAACCTTTCGGAATTTTGTCATCATACTTGAAATCATAGTCAATTTTATGGTATAATAAAGCACAGCAGGGTCGATGATGCAACAACTTTGGATTTGCAACGGGAAAGGAAGTGATTATGATGGTCAGGCGAGTTATTTTTGGCTTGGCAATGTTAGCCCTGTTAGCCCTGATGGTTTCCGCCTCAGAAGCTGCTGTCATCCGGGGGGTGAGGGGACGCAGACTTATGCGTCACCAGTATCTCATAAAACAATGGACAAATGATAAACTCGATGTTTACCATAAGCACGGTTTCCCCAGACATCGCTACAGAGTGTATGGTTACGGGCGTGTTAGAGAACACTGGAAATACTATAAACTTGGAATTGAATTTGTGTTTGACGATGAATCCCGGATTGTAAAAACAAGGCATTTCTGGCCGGAGGACAGACGGGAAAGATTCAAGCGGTTTTAAGTTCTGAGGAGGGGCAGGATTGTTTTGGGAGCGTGAAGTGGCATTAAGGTCACCTCATCTGGGTTAAAAGGACGGAATTTTTTAAGTAAGTTAAAACATTTCGTCCTTTTTCCCTTTTTTTACATAAAGTATCATTCTACTGAGCACTTTTCACTAAAATAAAGTAAATAGGGTTGATAAATTCAGGTAAAGTTTATATATTTGCAATGCTTAATTGCAGGCAGTGTAGCGTGAGCCCATAAATCGTTGTGCTTCAATAAATTATAATTGAGAGGTGTCAGATGAGTGATACAAGCTACGGTAAAGGTAAGAGGGTTTCACCTGAAGAGGTACACGATGTGCTAGATAAGCATATGCTGATCGACGGCTATCCCATAGTTTTTGATCTTGATAAGAGTCATGGAAGCTGGCTGGTGAACTCACTTGACGGTAAAGAGTATCTTGATTTTTTCACATTTTTTGCCTCCGGCGCTATTGGTCATAATCATCCTGGGCTTTTTGAGGATGATTTTTTAAATGAACTGACTAAAGTTGCGGTAAATAAGGTTTCTAACTCTGATTTATATACTACGCAAATGGCGGAGTTCGTAGAGACATTTTCAGAAATAGCGGCTCCTGATTATCTCCCTAACCTCTTCTTTGTAAGCGGCGGTGCACTTGCCGTGGAAAATGCTCTAAAGGCGGCTTTTGACTGGAAAGTTCAGAAGAATAAAGAAAAGGGGATCGAAGGAGAAATAGGCCAGAAGGTAATTCACTTCAAGGAGGCTTTCCACGGCCGTACAGGATATACGATGTCCCTTACGAATACCGATCCTACTAAAATAAGATTCTTTCCTAAATTCGATTGGCCCCGGGTTGAGAATCCGAAAGTCAAATTCCCCCTCGAAGAGAATATTGATGAGATTAAAGCCGCGGAAAAACGGGCAATCGATTCAATCGAGAAGTTTGTGGCCGATGACGCCGATGATATAGCAGCTATTATTATCGAGCCGATACAGGGCGAAGGCGGGGACAATCATTTCCGCCGAGAGTTCTTTCAGCAACTCAGAAGGATCGCTGATGATAATGAGATAATTTTGATCTTCGACGAAGTTCAGACCGGACTTGGTATTACAGGGAAAATGTGGGCGCATCAGCATTATGGCGTAAACCCCGATATTCTTGCTTTTGGAAAAAAGACTCAGGTGTGTGGAATAATGGCCGGCAACCGGCTTAATGAAGTTGACGGAGTTTTTAAGGTTTCCGGCAGAATTAATTCTACTTGGGGCGGTAACATTGTGGATATGTACAGAGCCAAAAGGATTTTGGAAGTCATAGAACAAGATAAACTTGTGGAAAATGCTTCTAAAATGGGTACTTTGCTTCAGAAGGGTTTAGAAAAGGTTCAGTCTGAAAACCCGAATGTAATCTTAAACGCGAGGGGACTCGGGCTGTTTTGCGCTTTTGATCTTAAAGACGGCGAGACGAGAGATAAGGTGGTTGATAAGCTGTTCGAGAAAGGTCTGTTTATTCTAAAATGCGGACCGTCTACGATAAGATTCCGTCCTCCGCTCAACGTAAGTGAGGAAGAAATTGATAAGGCGTTAGAGATTCTCGCGGCCACAATAGAGGATATAAAATAACAAAGGATTCGCGTTTATGTTCTTTCCTTGTTGTATCAATTCTAGCGGGGTTTAATAAGCCGCGCTTATCGATTGATTGTCTCGAGAAAAATTATAAAGCTCTGAAGCCTCCCTGCCGGGGGGCTTTTTTTATTTTAATTCAGTTTTCTTTGTTGAATTATCCGGTTTAGTCTCTTTAGCTGCTTCTTTAGCTGATTCTTCAGATCCCTTTTCTTCTTTTCTTTTTCCAGCTCCCTGCTCTTTTTCCTCTTTTTCCTTTTTTGAGAAATCTTCATCTCTGTAGTCTGTTTTATAGAATCCTGAACCTTTAAGGATATGGTTAACAGGATGGATAACTCTATATATTTTGCCTCGGCATTTGGGGCAGCGTTTTTTTGGAGTATCGGAAATATTCTGGAAAACCTCAAATTCATTACCGCATTTATCGCAGGCGTAATGGTATGTCGGCATATTTTATACCCCTCTCTCTTCCGAGGTTATTATAGCAAGGGACTGAGTTTAAAAAATATAACAGACAAGTGTGAAATCAAGCGAAATTTTTTAGGGAGATATCACCTGACAGTTTGGCAATTCCAGTTCTACCGTGAATTTAAAAATGCCGACCGCCGAATTTTAAAAAAATCTATAAAAACCGCGGCGCATCAAAACCATTTCCTATCCCAGGACATTCCTCGAAATCAGGGCAATATTTTAGTAACGGCATAACTATCAAGTAATTACCCATATTGATAAGTGCAATTGATATTTAGTTTCTATCCGGCTATTGGTATTGTCAAAAACGCCGTCTATTTCCCCTGCGAGGAAATAGCGTCTCCCGCTCTCAGACTCGCTCTTTCCCATTTCCTTGGGGGAAATGGGAAAACCATGCCCGCTCGTCTTCCGAGAGGGTTTTGAAATACCAATAGCCGGATATACAAAGGAATGTTAAAAATTGGGGGAACTCCAATTTCCTATCCCGCTTGTAAAATTCAGCTGCAGGGTATATTATTAATAGGCAGAATTGCCGCGGAGTGTTTTATGTTGACGCAAAAGGCGGTTTCAGACGGAGTTAACAATGCGAAAAGTGCTAATTTACACCGGTCTGGTAATAATTGGAGCCGGCATTTTATGGCCTTGGATCAGCAGGATACCAATAGTTAGGTTTCCGGGGGATATTGTTATTAACAGGCCGGGCGTCAGGATTATTATTCCGATAACAACAATGGTGCTGCTGAGTGTTCTTCTTTCTCTGATCCTTTGGCTTATCAGGAGATAGCGCTGCAAGCCGGCTTAAGTCCGTCTTAAAACAGTTTTGTTTCTATGCTGAGCTATACGATTTTTCTTTGGGGGTGCAAATAGTATTCAAACCTATAGGGGTTATTCATTCAGAATTTAAGAGTCCCGAGGGAACACCTCTTCTCGATATTAAACCCTATGTCCCCGGTTTTGACAACAGGGAAAAAGTAAGAATCGGGTGGCTGGACAGGAAAATCCACAGGCTCAAAGATACAACCGATGACGGAGGATTTTCTTTATGACATAATGATAAATATTTATTTAGATCGGAGTAAGCTGATCTGAGGGAATGAAGCGGCTGGAAGCAAAAGGGGTCTTTTGTGGAGCATTTTGATGTTATAATATTAGGAGCCGGTCCCGCCGGGCTTAAATGTGCTGAACTTCTCGGAGGAACGGACCTTAAAGTAGCCATTTACGAAAAATCTCAAGTAGTGGGGCCGAAGGAATGCGCGGGCGGTATTACATCGATTTTTGACATACCCGATGATCTTCTGAGGGAAGCTGTTTCTTTTACCAGGCATCACGTAGTTCTGAACGGAAAAAGGTTTGTTATTGAACCCGATGATCCCCTGAGGATAATTGACAGGACTGCTCTTGGGGAGTTTCAGCTTGGATTGCTCGAGGGTTATAGTAACGTAAAGGTTAAAACCGGCACGAGAGTAGTCCGGATTGTAAAAGGTGCCGATACTAATTCAATCGATGAGAATCAATACCATGAAAGAGGTGGATATATTGTTACTTCAGACGGAGAAAGGGCTGGTTTTGATTTTCTTGTCGGAGCGGACGGCTCTCAATCGTTAACCAGGAAGTTTCTCGGTCTTGAAAACAGGTATTATATTGGAGCTCATTATAGAATCCCTTTTGTTTTCGACAGGGTCTTGTGGTATTTGAATCCTGAAAAACTGGGCCTGGGATATTGCTGGATTTTCCCCCATTCCAAGTTTACATCCTGCGGGGTTTATTACGACCCTGACCGTGTTTCTTATTCCAATTCAAGGAAAGTTCTTTGCGATATGCTTGACGAATACGGGTTGGATTACAGGGGGAAACAATTAAAGGCGTTCCCCGTAAATTGCCTCTACAGCGGTTTTAAATTCGATAATATCTATCTATGCGGAGACGCCGCGGGGCTTGCTTTCCCACTTACCGGAGAGGGAATATCAACGGCGTTTGTGAGCGGAGCTCACGCGGCTCGGAATATTCTTGGGGTGCGGGATAGATGCGGGAAATTTGAATTTATTTTACAAAGAAAGAAGAAAGAACACTTTCTTATGGAGTTTAATCTGATAAAGAACCACTATATACAATCTCTGCTTTTCAGATTATACATTTACTCGTTAAGAGTTAAGCTTCCGAAGTAATCAAAGTTACGGCTTTATTGTTAAGAGACGGGTTGCCCCCGAGTTTCTTTTATCCCGGTTTCATGTTAAATATAGTTTATTCTGAGATTATATTTTTTTAATTTACCTGAGTTGAAAAAAATGAGTTGCTCAGAGGGAAAAAATTTCAAGAACAGGAAATTTTATGTTAAATTCAAAAAATAAGGAGACAGGAAAAATGGAACAAAAACTCACTGATTCCGGTAAAAAGTTTCTTATACTGGCCGTTTTTGCTGTAGCCATGGGAGCTTTTGAGGCAATAGTAGTTATATATCTCAGGAGAATCTACTACCCCGAAGGGTTTGAATTTCCATTGAAGCTGTTTTCCTCCAAGATGCTTTCGATTGAGTTATTAAGGGAGTTTTCAACGATCCTGATGATTGTCTCCGTAGCCTTTTTATCGGCCCGAGACGCCCTTAAACGGCTGGCGTGGTTTTTATATATTTTCGCGGTATGGGATATATTTTATTATTTGTTTCTCAAAATGTTAATTGGATGGCCCCCTTCCATTCTTACATGGGACATTCTTTTTCTGATTCCGGTAACATGGACCGGTCCCGTGCTGGCTCCTGTTATTTGCTCAATAACAATGATATTTATGACAATTTGTATTATTTATCCTCAGGATAGAGGGTATAGAGTCAGGATGACCGGTCTGGAGTGGTTGTTTGTTATTTCCGGCGCCTTTATGATATTATGGTCATTTATGAAAGATTATCTGCTTATTATAGTCCGGGGCGGATTCTGGAGAGATTTTTTGAACATAGCGGAAAACAGCGAATTCAGACTGGCCGTTTCAGGGTTTATCCCCTCAAGTTTCAGTTGGTACACGTTTGCCGCCGGGGAAATTTTAATCTTGGCCGGTCTGTTTTTACTGCTGAGACGGTCACTGAGGGTAAGCGCGTAATAATTGTTAAGCGGAATCAGAGATTATTGTTGTTCAACCCCTAAAGCTGTTATAGGATTCGTAGCTGTATTATGCCGGTAAATAAATGGCTGCGGGGAGGGCTCAGCTATTAATTAAATACGGGAGCAGAGAGCAATGCGGGAGGGTTACCCTTTATCAGTTGACGGATGGTTTTCATTCGCACTGAATACAATCACAAAAAGAGCTTCGGATGTTTACAGGGGAGTAGTTGTTTTACTAGGTTATCAGATCCTTTTATACCTGGTAGGGTTTATGCCCGGCGGGGTATTTTTAACCCTTTTGCTTCAGCTGTCCGCGGGGTTTGTTTTATCGGCCGGCTGGCTCAACTACTGCCTGAGAATTGTAAGAGGCCAGAAGGTGACAACAGCTGTAATACTTGACGCTTTCGGCAGGTTCAGGGATGTATGGATTGTCTCTGTACTTCTTTCCGTTTTTACATTTGCAGGCGCGATCTTTTTTATAATCCCGGGGATCTATATTATGGTCAGGTATGGTCTTTCTATCCTCGTGGTTCTGGATAAGAAAAAGCCACCTGTAAGTTCTTTTGAATCAAGCAGCGCTATTACCGAGGGACACAGATGGCAGCTTGCCGTTTTATACATAATTACGGGTGGACTGTATTTTATGGCGGCCTTTCCAGTTCTTTCCGGACATCAGCAAATCGGGATGGTTACCCTGTTTGTATACAATATTGTAATTACCCCGCTTATTTCGATGACTCTAGCTTCAGCTTATGACAGTCTTGTATATGCTTATGAGTATTCAGGAAATGAATATTCAGAATTAAATCATTAGTAAAGCCTGGATGGTTGGTGATTACTTATAGTGAATGAGAATTATCTGATCCCCGACGGTGTCGGCAGAGCTGAGATCGTAAGAAAGAGGTCCAGGTTTATAGCAGAGGCGGTTTCTGTATCGTCCTCAGAAGATGCCAGGGCAAAGATAAAAAATAAGAGGGAAGAACATCCTCAATGCAGCCATGTAGTGTACGCTTTTATATCAGGCGATCCTCATACTGAAGCGGGTGGTATGAGTGATGACGGAGAACCCTCCGGAACGGCGGGAAAGCCCGTTATGGACGTTGTCAAAGGAAGTGGTATATTCAATGTTCTAGTCACAGTAGTTAGGTATTTTGGCGGTACCAAGCTGGGCACCGGGGGACTTGTGAGCGCCTATTCAGAATCCGCGAAAAGGGCGATAGATGAACTTCCCGTAGTTAAGTTCGTTTGCCGAACTTCCTTTTCTATTAAAGTACCTTATAATCTCTACGAGAAGGTGGCGATGATAATTAAAGGGGCGGGGGGGAAAATTGAGAAAAAGGATTTTACTGATATAATAGCTATAACAGGAACTGTGCCCGAACCAAATCTTAAGAGCTGTAACGCCGAATTAAAGAATATATCGGAAGGAAATATATTTATTCAGTGATTTGTGTTAGTAAATATATTATTTTTTTTCTCCGATAACAATTCAGATGGTTGTTGATAAGTGAGGAGAGTATATGGAACAGGCTAATGAAGCATTTACAGTAATGCTTATTATAGCTAACTGTATTTTTTCATACAGGGGTTTTAGATCAAGACTCTTTTTCGACAAGCATATATTCTGGGTAAGGAAAGTGCTGCGGGATCGACAGATTTTTAGAATACTGACATCGGGGTTTCTTCACGCCGGGTGGGGGCACCTGTTATTTAATATGTTTGCTCTCTATTCATTCAGTATTGGCGTAGGAACAGTATTCGGTTTTGGAAAGTATATAATAATCTATTTCGTAAGCTTGACAGCGGGAAACCTGCTGGCCCTTTTTATACATAGAAGGGATCCCGAATACAGGGCTCTCGGGGCTTCGGGGGCTGTGTGCGGAGTGATATTTTCGAGTATCCTGCTTTTTCCAGACAGTTCGATCTATTTACTTTTTCTCCCGATAGGAATACCTTCATGGCTCTTCGGTATCGGGTTTGTCCTGATATCGATTTACGGGATTAAATCCAGGTTCGGGAATATAGGGCATGAAGCTCACCTGGGAGGCGCAATTGCCGGAGTTGTTGTATCGATATTAATAGATCCCCGGCTTGCTTCAAACAACCCGGCGCTCGTTGTGCTCCTCCTTCTTCCAATATTACTTTTTCTCATTTTTGTTGTAAAATTCCCGGGGCTTATCGGACTGGATGATAGACGGAAAATTGAATAAGTGAAACTCGCGTTTGTGGATACCATCGCGGAATACAAAAATTATTTCGTTTATTGAGGGCTTTGCGAATATGAGTAACAATGAAATAAAGAGAGAACTGGGAACTCTAATTTTCAGCAGATAACTTAGAGCAGTGGCGGAATATTATTTCTTCCGCGGAGGTTTTTCGAAGATGGGAAAAAAGATTGGGCTTTCGCTCGGCTCCGGTGGTTCCAGAGGTTTAAGCGAGATAGGTGTTCTTCTGTGGCTGAAGGAAAATAATGTGGAGATATCGTATGTTTCGGGATGTTCTATGGGGTCTATTATAGGAGCCTATTACTGCGCCGGATTTACACCCGAGCAGTTAAAAGATATAGTTCTCGGTATAAAATGGACAGATATTCTCAAATATCTGAAGGTTTCTTTTTCCGTTAGAAGTATATTTGACTGGAGCAGGATTTCTAAATTCCTGAATGAAGATCTGGGGCATAAGCGAATTGAAGACCTGAATATTCCTTTCGCCTGTGTTGCGGCTGATATAAACAGCGGCCGGGAATTTGTCTTCAAGAAGGGAAAAGTAGTAACCGCAGTCAGTGCTTCAAGTAGTATACCGGGGGTTTTTCCTCCGGTCGAAATTTTGGGGAGACTTTTTGTTGACGGGGAGCTTGTAAATCCTGTTCCAATGGATATTGCTTTTGAGCTGGGGGCAGATCTTGTTATAGGCGTGAATACCTGCCGTTCTCTGCAAGGTGAAAATAGGTCGCCGGAGGTCCAGGAGAGTTCATTTGTCGAAAAAATGGATGATTGGTTCGGAGAGATGCTCGAGAAGGTTCCCGGTCCTCTTGCTGAACTCTATAATAAATTACCTCATCCTGATTTAAATCGATTAGATCTTGGCGGAATGAAATTTTATAATGTAATAACGGAAAGTCTTGCTATTGTTTCTTCAAGGATTATGGATTTTAAGACACAGTTCGCGGGGCCGCATTTCTTGATAAATCCCCAAGTCGGAAGATATAAGAATTTCGATTTTGACAAAGCCGAGGAAATAATTGATCTCGGATATAGAGCCGCGAAGGAAGCCGGCCCGAAGCTGTTAGATTTCATTGAAGAAAAGTAAACTATTTTTTTCCGAAAAATTCGCCGTGTATCGCCCTGATTGTCTTAGCTCTGTCCCTGCTGTCAATGAGGAAATATATCGCGACTCTGGATGTTCCGGAAGCTATGAGCTGTATGTTTATTTTTTTTTCTGAAACCGCTCTCAGAGCTCTTACCGCTATACCGCGTCTTTTGTCCATTCCTTCTCCGACAAGTGCGATCAGAGAACTGTCATCGTAACATTCTATCGTATCGATTGTGGGAAGTTTAAGGGATTTAATCTTTCCGCAGCACTTATTGAGATCGGATTTGGAGACGAGGATATTCATGGAAGTCATTGATGAAATCATGGTTTTTATATTTACTCCAAGTTCGGCTATTTGATCTATTGCTTTACTTAGAATATTACTTTTTATTCCAATGCCGGGATTTCCCAGTCTTATTACTCCTATATTGTCGATACAGGCGACACTTTTTACTACAGTCCTCTTTATAATGGATTTACTGCTTATAACGGTAAGGGGGGATCTTTTGCCCTTCTGGTTGTTTATATCGAATACTTTAACGGGTATTTTATTGTCGAGCAGCGGCTCGAAGGTTAGAGGGTGAAATATCTTTGCTCCGAAATATGACAATTCAGCGGCTTCATTGTAGCTCAGTTCTTTTATGCCGACCGGGTGTTTGACAATATCCGGATCCGCGCCTGAGAAATCCGGAGACATCTTTCCAGATATCAACCGAAGAAGCATTGACGCAGTAAGCTATAGCCGATGCTGAATAGTCACTTCCGCCTCGGCCTAGAGTGGTGATCCTATACTCGGTTGAGATGCCGTAGAAACCGGGGATTATATAAGTTGTATTCTTAGAAAAAATATTCTTGATATTCTTCTTTGACTGCTCCAGATCAATAGTGGCATTCCCATATTCTCCGTCAGTAACGAGTCCAATATTTTCCGGAAGCAGTTCCCGGCAATCTATATCCATGTACTTAAGGATTGACCCTAAAAGCAAAGATGAGAGTCTTTCACCGTAGCTGAGGAGCATATCTTCAGCGCAATTCGGAATGTCTTCAAGGCAGTGAATCCCGAGAAGATACTTGCCGAGTTTTTCTATCCTATAATCCAGCTTTAAAAGGGTATCTTCCCTTATATCCTTATCCTTGATATATTCTTCTATAATTCGTCTGTGTGAATTATTAAGATCTTTAAGGATAACATTAATAGCTTTTTTGTCCTGCTTTACACTGGTTACACTTTTGATCAACCGGTTTGTGACACCGTAAAGAGCGGAGACAACTATTATAATAGGTTCCCTGTAATTCTTTATCGCGTTAATTACTTTTAAAATATCTTCTCTGGATTTAAGGTTTGAGCCACCGAATTTAACGACAGTTCTCTTCATATATTCTCTCCATATTTTTCGATAAACAGTTCGGCATTCTGAATAGATCCTCCAGCCGCGCCCTTTACGAGGTTGTTCGATAGCAGCACGAAACCCGTAAGACCGCCTTCTTCTTTAAGCCTTCCCGTAAAAACCTGCATGCCCGGGGGATTTCCTTCGAAACTCATTTTTGACTCCGGCGGAATCCGGTCTCCCAGATATTTTACGGGTCTGTCAGGCATGCTGGGAAGGTCGAATTCATTAAAAGAAAAGTTGTTCCATGCCTTTACGATCTCTGCCGTATCCGGTTTGGTTTCGAACTCAACCCAGACAGTTTCGAGGTGTCCGAAAGGTACGTCCACGCGAACGCAGAAGGGCATAATATCAGCATCTATCCGAAGTATCTTTGTAAGCTCTTTCTTGATCTTTTCTTCTTCCCCTTCTATCCAGGGAAGGGCGTTGCGGCGCAGCCTGCCGGAATTGAGGGCGCCAGATCCGGCTCCGGAAAGCGCCTGGTAAGTTGAAACAAACACCTTCAGGATGCCGAATTTTCTAAGCGGCGCGAGCGCGACCGCAAGTCCGGTTGTCGAGCAATTGGCGTTGGTTACAACAAAACCCTTTTCCGGATATCCCTGTTCGGATATTAATTCGATCTCCCCTGAGTTTACTTCCGGTATAAGGATGGGTACATCTTCGAAATATCTCATCGCGCCGGCATTTGAGAAAACGGCGATCCCCCTCTCTCTAAGTTCCGGTTCCACGGAAGCGGCTATTTCCGAAGGAAGGGCACTGAAGGCGATTTTTATTCCGAGTTCTGATAATTTTGAAGATTCACAACGAGATATTATTTTATCTCTGTATTTTCACGCCACTACTCCTGATTCATACGGTATACCCGCTTTTGAATCAGAGGCTGTAAGCAGGACGGGGGAAAACCATTTGTGTCTGGAAAGCAGCCATATGAATGTCTGTCCCACCAGCCCCGTGGATCCTAAAACGGCTGTTTTTATCTCTTTCATTTACTTCAATTCGTTTCAAGTATAGTTATTATAATAAGAACGAGTCAGATACACTCTTTGCCCGTCTGTATATCCATCAATACAACAGATTGTCGGCGCGCGCAATAATTTAATAGAAATTATGATTAACCCCGGGTAGTCAGCGAAGTAGAATAAGCCGCTCCGTAGAGGTAAATGAACCGATTTGTAATCTGCAGAAATATATATTACTGGCAGCGTTTCTGCCGGTCTTGTCTTTTCCGTCCCATACGGTTTGATGTTTCCCCTCGGGAAGAATCTTGTTGACCAATGTCCGGATTGAACGCCCCGATACGTCGTAAATCCTCATAGTCACAGGCGATTTTTCAGCAACTTCGAAAGGAATGACGGTCGTCGGGTTAAATGGATTAGGGTAGGCGGGGTATAGGCTGTTGGCAAGAATCGGCGGATGTTCCTCCCCGTCGTCAATGTCTGTATATCTTTCAGTTGAGATGTTTATATCGTCTATATACCACCCCTCGAATCCGTACTGTTCATTACTCGCGAAATGGAATCTGATCATAACCTGGCCGCTGAAGGCGGAAAGATCGAACTCCTGGTATTCCCAGCCGGTCCGGCCTGAATAGCATCTCTGGTATGGATCTAAGAATATTGTGTTTGAACCGCTCGCCCTGCAGGGGTAGTTATAAACAGGAGAAATAGCCGTCCAGGAATCTCCTCCGTCCGTTGTTATTTCTACAATTCCTCCGTCCTCGGCCCAGTAGGGATAAACCGATTCGGCTTCCGCATCGATTTTATGGCGGAAACTGAGTTGTGAATTCTCGCCAAGACAGAGGGGCGGGGAGACAAGAACCGCTTCCATCATATTCGGATAATCTTCCGGCGTTGCTGCCCCGCATTTCCAGCTATTTGGCGAGGAATAGGATTCACTGCCGCTAATGTGCCAGCCGTCAACACCTACGATAGCCCTATGATCGAAGAAACTGACAGAATCAACGGGGTCATCAATCATGTGGCCGCATGTCGTGACGAGCAATGTTTCGCTGTGAGAGGCGAAGTTTTCTTTTTCAAGTTTGAGGATTATCGGGAATTCAAAGAAGGGGGGCGCTTCGGGTTTTACAAAGAAGGAAAGACTGTTGTTCGAAGTAACGGTCGATCCCGTTGGGATGGATGGAAGTTCTGTTCTGTCTTTATACGGTCTTGCGTTTTCAAGGTCCGGCATAGAAAGAGTGAGAACAGAGGGCGGAATATCCACGCTCCCTTTATTTGTCCAGAAGCTCGTAAGATTGATGAATTCCCAGGCTTCAACGCATCCGTTGCCGTTTCCAAGAAGAGTGTCGCTTGTAGCCCAACTTTCAAGCTTTATAACTGGGGAACTTACCGTGAGGAGACGGCGTGAATTCCATTCTCTGTCTGAAGAGGAGATATTAAAGTCCAATTCGACCGTGTAACCGTCTTGAACATCCGTGGAGAATTCGATTAGAAACTCCTTTTCAAGAATTATACAGGTTCGTTCCGGAAGAGAAAATGTGTCGCTTAGACTGTCAATATTCCATGTAAAGGGTGCATTACAGCTGAGGGTGACGTGACAATCGTTGATGGCTGATGACCCCTGATTTGAAACGGTAATCCCTATACTGATCCTTTCACCGCTTTCAACAATACCGTCTCCGTCTCCAAAGCTCTCTCCGAGTGAGTTGTCGTCAATATGGATACCTTCAAGTTCTGCCAGGGCATCCGGCGTTTGATCAATAAGAATCGAGTCGCGGTAGAGGTAATGATCAGCAGATTTTACTCTAAGCTGAACAAACCCCGTGTCGGATATAGAAGGAGAGAGAACGGCTATTCCGTTTTTATCCGTGAAGGCGGTTTCGTATAGATTCGAACCGGTTTTGTAAATCGATACGAAAGAACCGCTTACGGGATTGAATCCGGATCTTGTTTCGATAGTGATGTTGTTGTTTCCAGGGGGAACCGTTGAGTCGTAAAGCACGCTGAGTTCTGAGGGTTCAGATGTCCAAATCATCATAGCCGGATCGCCAAGTAAGCACATTTCGTACATAACATAGCGGAAGAGGGGATAAGTGATATATGGAATATTGTCGATACGGGATTTGTCAAAAGCGCGGCCGATTGTCTTTATGGATTCACCAAAAAGAGCGTCAAAGAATTGTCTGTCGAAAAACTGGGAAACTCCGCATGTTGATCCCGGGGCGTTCCAGCCGAATCTGGTATTGCCGATAAAAGCAACGGCGCCTCCGTTCGAAGTGATGAATTGCTCGGCGATCGCGTCCTCTGAGTATGTCGTTCCGACATAGTCTCTGTTGTCAAAAGCCGAAGTATAACATCCCTGAGAATATATGACAGAGGGTATTGCTTCTGTGCCGTTGTTTTCAAGTAGTGTGATGGTGTTCTCTGTGATATGCATGGCATTATGAAGCCCGGTGTGGCCGAGGTGATTAACCAGATTTACTCCGCCGTTAAAGAGTGGTATCAAATCTGTTTCATTCCACGGCAGAGGAAGGTCCTTATCATACAGTGTCTGACAATTAAAATTCTCTGATAGACCGGCTGTTTCAAGGTCAAAATTGTTCGACCCGCTAAGCACTTCATTTTTATAATCCCCGCCCCATGTGTCAACACTGTCTTCAGACCAGAGAAGCTCTCCAAGCATAAGCGACTTTATGCATTGTTCTGATTGCGGTTGGAGAGTATAGGCGATCAGTTTAGCGATAAAGTTTTCAATATCCGCTTGATTGTTAACAGGCAGTCTGCCGAGGGTGACTTCAGGTATGAGGTCTTCTTCTCCCGGTTCGCCGTAGTATTGATCTCCGTCAGAATTCCAGTTGCCGTCAAGAGCCGCGTAATAGAGATCGGATGGAATGTCGGGCTCGATTTCACTGCCCGCGTTGACGTACAGACCCCGGTGAGGGATCAATTCATCATCGCCGCCAAGCAGGATATATTCAGCCTCCCAGTTGAAATAAGCGTGCGAGATGAAGTTTCTTATCTTCTCCTGGGTGTCGATTCCGACAAATGACGAATGTATCCAGTCTAAAGTGACGATATTCGCTTTTAATCCCATATCCGTTTTCAGGTCTGCCAGAGGCTGGAAATATTCACTTAGCTCATTTGATGTGATAATTATATAGGGGAAGCGGATTTCATCCCCGTAAACGCCCTCCGACTGTATTGCTTTTGTCTCGACTGTTAGATCCTCTTTATTATCGATAAATCGAGAAATTTTATCGCGGGCGGTGGAAACAGCCCTTTGAGGATGAACAGGTTGAGGTTTGTTTATAAATTTTGTTTCCACTGTGACGCGTACAGAGTTTGTGTACGATACCGACCCTGTCGATGGTATTATTCTGCAGGGGTATATATTTACAAAAACAAGGTGGATGCCTGAAATTATCTGTTCTGTTACGAATTTTCCCTTCTCTTCGGGGTAGAGTGTGTTCAAAGCGTAGACACTTTTGTCTTTCCCGGGTACTTTATATGAGCTGAAGCCGATTGGTTTTTGATAGGGGGCGGGGGCAATCCGGAGAGAATCATTCAGCAGGGTATATTCCTCAGACTCTATAATGATCTCTGAAAGGGTCTCGCCGGGGGGCAGCAGAAAACAGGCTCTGTAAACAGGGATTACGGGCTTTCCCGGTTCGGATGTTCTTCCGCATCCATCCAGTTTCAGTATAACCCCATTCGAAACCCGGACTATTTGAGGCTTACTAAATTGAAAATTCTTCGATAATTCCTTTGCGAGCGCGTTTCCGGCGAGTAGAAAAGCAGCCGCGCAAATAATCGCAAGATGTTTGAGTTTCATGATATCCAGTGCTGTTATTTTTAAGCGCAGCTTTCTTTTACCTAATCAAACATTATAACATATTATTCCGGTTCTATTAAAGTTAAAAAATATTATTTATCCCGAAAGCAGGGCGTGAAAAACAGCAAGCCGGTGTTTTGAAAATATCATAAAGGGGAAGCATTAAGGCCGATCTGCTGAAAGCAGAACTGCTCAACTTGTTGTTACTCCCGTCTCTGTGGAGAATGCGGGAAGTTTATTATTTTATAATTATTACGCATAAAAAATAACGGGTGAATCGGTTAGGAAACCAGTTCACCCGTTTCATAGCAGATTTACTTAGAGATGTCTCTCAGGATACGGAACTGCTCTCTTGTCAATGTTACCTTGCCGCCGAAATCGTCAGTTATAATAACTTGATCGTCCCTTACGGTTACTTCGGGACAGCATTTTCCCTCGCTGCATAATTTGAATTTCCTCATTTGTTTTCACCTCCTTTTTTTTGTAGTTATAATATATTAATTTGTTCCATCAAATTTGTTTTATTAAAAAAAGTTGAATATTCTAAGTTCCGGGTGAGTCAAAATGGAGCCTCAAATATTTATTCATAACTTTTATCACATCATCCTTGCATTCGCCGCAAACCGTTCCCGCTTTTGTCATTTCCTGAATTCTTTGATAACTCCGGGCTCCCTCCAGAACAGCATCCTCTATCTCGTGTTCTGAAACGTTCATACATTCACATACGATTCTGGTTTCCTCTTTTTCTATTTTATCTTCCATGTTATTGCGGCGGTAGTAATCGTCTATCGCAGCCCTGAGTGCCTTGTCTCCGATAACAGAGCAGTGGATTTTGTTGTCTGGAAGCCCTCCCAGCTCTTCAACGATATCTTTCGGAGAAATTTTGTACGCGTCTTCCAGTGACATTCCGATTACAAGCTCCGATAATTTAGAAGTAGTGGCAATAGCGCTCGCGCAGCCGTAAGTTTTCCACTTGCAGTCTGTGATAATCTGTTTTTCGCTGTCAACCTTGATCACGAAAAGCATCTCATCGCCGCATTTAACGTTCCCGGTTTTTCCGTATCCGTCATGTTCATAGGAGTCGAGGTCTTCTAATACATTCCGAGGATTCATGAAGTGGTCTTTTACATTTTCTGTGTAAACCCAGTTTAAATCTTTCATTTTAATTCTCCATTTTAATAGCGAGAAGAAATCTTTCTCAATTTTGGAATGATCTTGGTAAAAGCTTCTAAAGTGTATTCGATATCTTTTTTGGTTGTCCCTCTGCCCAGACTTATCCTGATCGATCCATTGGCAAATTCTTCAGGGACCCCGGTCGCGAGGATGACATGTGAAGCTCCGAGTGAACCGGAAGAACACGCCGACCCCGTTGAAACAGCAATCCCTTCAAGATCCAGGTACAGCATAATTGATTCACCTTCTACTCCTGCGAAAGAAACATTCAGAGTCCCGGGGATAGATTCAGTGGGATGGCCGATGAATTTAATGTCGGGGATGTTATCCTTGATCCCCTCTCTGAGTATCGATTTAAACCTAATCAGTCGTTTCGCTTCCTCATCCATTTCTGCTTTTCTCATCTCTATCGCTTTGGCAAATGCAATAATACCAAGGCTGTTTTCTGTTCCAGCTCTTCTTCCTTTTTCCTGGTGGCCCCCGTGTATCATCGGGCAGAAGGGGGTGTTCTTTTTGATGTACAAAGCTCCGATACCCTTGGGGCCGTATATCTTATGGGCGGAGTCATAAAATCCACTCCGAGTTCGCCTACGTCCACGGGATTTTCATCCGACACAATAAAGGATTTTATTTCTGGTCCGGCCGGCGTATTGTCTCCGGTGGGCTTGAAGAGGCGTCGCCTGGCGCCGGGGTGTGTGCGCATTTGGGTTGATACGGCGATGACCAGGACGATCTTCGCGCTGGTGTTCGACCCAGGATGCGCGCGGCGGGACCACGCGGGGAAAACCAGAACGCGGCGGCCGCAACCGCGCCGGCCGAAGCCGCGGACCCGCTGTTCGGCGCTCGCGCTGGAAACCGCGCCTGCTGCTGGGACGCGGCGGCCGCGGCCACCGGGCGCCGAGGCGCTACGGCGACGACGGCGCCGAGCCGGGCCCGGCGGCGACCTGACCGGCGGCGACGCGGCACCGCCGACCGCAAGGCCGGCGGACGACCTGGCCGCGGCCAGGCCCTCGGCGGACGGCGGCGGCGGCGTATGCGCGGTCCGCCGTCGTGTTCGTCGACACCGGGGTGGAGGGGTGGCAGACGCTGGCCGACGGCGTCGACCCCGTCCGCGCAGCTCGTGCTGGTGGGGGCGAACGAGCGACGGCATGCGCGTCGATGGCCGACATCGCTGGCGCGCCGCAGCGACGTCCAGTCGGTGCACGTCCTGGGCCACGGCGGCGCCGGCGCGTTCTTCACGCTCGGCAGTGTGAGCTTGACGCCGATAGCCTTGAAACTCACCGGGCCGAACTTGGCAGCTTTATCGAAAGCGCCTTGGGCGCCGACGCCGCATGCTCTTGTACGGCTGTTACGTCGGCGCCGACGGCGAGGGTGCGGCCTTCCTGGACGCGCTCGCGACAGCGACCGGCGCGGACGTCGCCGCGCTCGAGCCGACCTGCACCTGGGCGGGCGCCGACAACTGGGCGGTGGATGGACGCTGGAAGCCTCGAGACCGGACAGATCGAAACCAGCCAGGCGGTCGCAGCCGTTGGCGGCGTCGTGCTTTCACTCGAGCGTCTGATGGCGTGCTCGACCAGAATTCCAACTCGTTGCCTGGCCAGACTGTAAACGACCACGGCCTGATCGCTGGCGAACTTGGACCGATCGAACGGCGCGAAGGCGGGTCAGTCAGGAGCTCGGGACTTTCGGTGACTTCACCATCTGCGGTACCGGCTTTTGCGCCGGATCTCGATAACGGGCGCTGGAGACGAAGTTCCAGGCGGTCTTGGCGATTTTGGCGAAGCGGCACGCGGCCGCGTCAGCAATACGACCGATGGGCGGATGGGTCTTGATCACGGTCGACTGTCGATGGACCGCACGTCAGCTCGGGGGAATTGACCGGTGTACAGGCCTCAAGGAGTTCATCGATGGCACTGCATGGTCGCCACTGGGGCTGACCGCCATCCGTGCGAGCGACGGCGCCACGCTGACCGGTAACAGCCGCCGACCCGGCGACTGGTAGCGCGGGTCAGCTAGTACCAGCTTCTCCGGTGACCCGTTTGGGGAGCTCCGTGAATTTGGGGACTTCGCAGGCAAACAAACAACCAGCGGCACGCTGACAGTCCATGCGGTCCCTGGAACCTCCCCCTACGACTTCTGCTTGTTCGAATCCACCGGCGACAACTTTACGAGCGGCAACACCGCCGACCGGGCTTCACCAGCTCGGCGACGGCCAGTGCTCAGCGAGGGAGTCGAACACGGCAAGATCATCCACGGTGGCGCCGGACGTCGACGCGGACGATCCGGCGACGGCGGACGCGGCGCTCACCTACGCCGTCGACCTGACCGATGGCCAACGGCGCGCTGTTCGTCGACGGCAGCGGCGGCTTCGGCATCGATGGACGACGCTGGACGGCGAAATCAGGTCCAACCCGGCTCGCCCCATACCTGAATCACGCAGGCCGACGCCGACGCCAGCGACAGCTACGCAATCCGCGGTGACGGCCGACGACGGCTCGGAGGCAACCGAGCGATTCACTTCGCCTTCACCGTCGAGGACGGCGATCGCGATCACGGTCACCGACGTCGACGAGGTCGCCATGACCGTCACGTCCGCCAGCGACGCGCCATCGATTCGGCGGCCGAAACCGCCGGCAACGGCAGCGCGGTGATCGACGTCAACGCCAACGTCGGCGGCGCGGACGGACGAGGGCACGCTGACCTACGCGTCGTCAGCCGGCGACACGGGCGGAGCGTTCGCCGATCGACAGCACGAACACGGCGCGATCACCGTGCGACGACGCGCGACGATCGACCACGACCACGCCAGTCCTACAGCCATCACGGTCCGCGCGACCGGACGGCACCGGCCAGCTCGACGACCAGACGATCACCGTCACCGTCACCGACGTGAACGAGGCGCCGGCGATCGCCGGCACGGCGGCAACTCCGACGATCGACGACACCGCGACGACCACGCCCTTCTCGCCGCTCAGCTTCAGCGATCCGGAGGGCGACGGCGGCACCGATCGCGATCACCTACACCGGCGCCAACGGCACGCTGAGCGGCACCGGGCTGACCGGCACACGCCAGCGGCAACTACACGGTGGCGGGCAGCACAGCGGCGGAGTTGACCAGCCGGCTGCAGGCGCTGGTGTTCACGCCGACGACCAACCAGGTCGCGCCGAGCCAGCACGGTCCAGACCACCTTCACCCTGACCCCGAACGACGGCAGCCTCGGCGGCACGGCGAACAGCGACCACGGTCGTCACCGCGACCTCGGTCAACGACGCGCCGACCGACATCACGTTGTCGTCCAATAGCGTGAACCAGTCCGGCGGGACGGACGCGGTCGTGGGCAGCGCTCGGCGCCGTGGACCCGGATACCGGCGACACCGCCACCTTCACGCTGGTGACCGGCGCTGGCGACACGAACAACGGGTCGTTCAACATCTCCGGCGCCGACCTGCGCGCCAACGACGCCGCGGCGCTCGCCGCCGGGACCAGTTCGTGCGCGTGCGCGTGACCGACGGCCAGTCGGCCACCTACGAGGAGGCGTTTACCGTCACCGTCGTCGACGACGTGGCGCCGGCCGCGCCCTCGACGCCGGACATGCGTCACGTCGGATGACCGCGGCGATTCCCGATACCGACGACATCACCAACGTCACCACGCCTACCTTTACCGGCAGCGGCGAGCGGCGCCATCGTCACCCTGTTCGACGATGCCGACAGCGACGGGGTGCTCGACAGCGGCGAAGAGCGTGGGTTCGGTCACCGTTACCGGCGGCACCTGGTCGATCACCTCGAGCACGCTCGCCGAAGGCACGCGCAACATCCGGGCAAGTCGAAGACGCTGCCAACAACGTCTCCGGCGCCTCCTCGATCTGTCCGTGACGATCGACACCACCGCGCCCAGCGGCCAGACGATCAGCGCCGACGACGGCCTGATCAACGCGGCCGAGGCCAGCAGCACCAGCTTCACCTTCGCCGGCGCGGAGGTCGGGGCCACCTACGACCTCACCGTCACCAGCTCCGGCGGCGGCGGCTCTGCCACCGCAACCGGCACAATCACCAGCGCCACCGAGCAGATCACCGGCATCGACGTCTCCGGCCTGCCCGACGGCACGCTCACCTATTCGTCTGTCCTGACCGACCCGGCCGGCAACGCTGCCGGCGCCGTCACCGACACCGCCACCCTCGACACCACCGCGCCCAGCGGCCAGACGATCAGCGCCGACGACGGCCTGATCAACGCGGCCGAGGCCAGCAGCACCAGCTTCACCTTCGCCGGCGCGGAGGTCGGGGCCACCTACGACCTCACCGTCACCAGCTCCGGCGGCGGCGGCTCGGTCACCGCGACCGGCACGGTCTCCAGCGCCACCCAGCAGATCACCGGCATCGACGTCTCCGGCCTGCGCCGACGGCACGCTCACCTATTCGTCGTCCTGACCGATCCGGCCGGCAACGCCGCCGGCGCCGTCACCGACACCGCCACCCTCGACACCGGCTGCGCCCACCGTCGGCGCCAACACGGGCGTCGCGGTCGACGAGGGCGCCAGCGTGACGGTGACGAGCACCGACCTCGCGTTCATCGACGCGATCGACACCGATACCAACCTTCTCTACACCCTGAACGGCACCACCAACGGTACCGTGGTGCTGAACGGCGGCGACCTGCTCGAACGGCCAGACGTTCACGCAGGCCGACATCAACGCCGGTAACGTGGCGTTCCGTCACGACGACACCGAGACGGCCTCGGGCAGCTTCGCCTTCACCATCACCGACACGGCCGGCAACGTGCTGACCGGGCAGAGCGCGTCTGTCGCGGTGACGCTGGTCAACGACAACCCGCCGGTCGCCAACGACGACACCGACACGACCGACGAGGACACGGCGATCAGCCGCAACGCCGCGGCCGGCGTGATCGACCTCAACGACACCGACGCCGACACGAACGCGAGCCTGAACGTCGTCGGCGTGCACCCGACCGGGGCCGTGACCGGCGGCACGGGCGTCGGCAGTTCGGTGACCGGCACCAACGGCGGCACGTTCACGATCAACGCCGAACGGATCCTACGACCTTCGACCCGAACGGCGACTTCGACGACCTCTTGACCGGCAGCCGGGCGACGGCGAGTCACCTACACCCTGCTCGGACGGCAGCACCACCGACACCGCGACGCTCACCGTGACGGTACTGGCGGTCAACGACCCGCCCGTGATCGGCGGCGTTCGCGGGCGAGGACAACGAGGTCGTCGCCGGCGGCGGGTTGCTGCCCCTGAGCGGGTTCGACGACGCCACCGTCACCGACCCGGAGCAGCGGCGACTACCGACGGCGGCACGCTGCGGATCGCGAACACCGGCGGCGCCAATGCCCAGCGCGGTCTCGGTCGGCGTCGACGCGGCGAACGTGCAGGCCCTCGATCGGAACGGCTCCTTGCCGGGATCGGCGCCGGCGCGACGATCGAAGTGGACGACGGCGGGGTCAGCGGCTTCGTCGCCATCGGCACGGTCGACGGCACCGAGGCCGGCCAGGCGGGCAACGATCTGGTCATCACCTTCAACAACCAAGCGACCAACGCGCGCGTCCAGATCCTCCTGCGCGCACTAAGCGCCGACGTGTCGAGCGGCTCTCACCACCCGCGAACTACCGAGCTGACCCTGAACGACGGCGACGCGAACACGGCGCCGGACGACGCGGTCACCACGGCCACCTTCTCGATCACCGGCACGCCCAACCCGCCGGTGATCTCCAACCTGGACGGCGACAGCGTGACCGCCGCCACCGGCGCGGTCGTGGCGATCGACCAGGGCGCCGCCGCCAGCGTCGGCGATCCGGATTCGGCCAATTTCGACGGCGGCAACCTGACGGTCGCGCGCACCTCCGGCCTGGCCGGCGACTTCTCGGTGAGCGGCTCGGCCGGGACCGGGGTTAGCGCCGGCACGACCACCGGCGACGCCGACGGCACCATCGCCGCCGCGGACAACATCTACGTCGACGGGACCGACATCGGCGACGTCACCACCGACGGCCAGGGCAGCAACAACCTGGTGATCACCTTCGACGCCGACGCCACCGCGGCCCGTGTCGCGACAGTCATCCAGGCGCTGCGGTACGCCTCGACGGCCGCTGGCAGCCACACCTTCGACCTGACGGTGACCGACGCCGGCAGCAATGCCGCCACCTCCACCGCCGCCGGCTTGACCGTCGCTGTCGACGCCGTCCCGGTGAACACCGTGCCGGGGGCGCAGACCGCCACCGACGGGCAGGCGCTCGCCCTCCCCGGCGATCTGGGCTCGCGGACGCCGACAGCGCCGGCGTGACCACCACGGTGAGCGTGCCGGGCGGGGCCGGAACCTTCCAGGCGACCGCCAGCGGCGTGGCAAGCGTGACCGGCACGGGCACGAACAGCGTGCAGATCGCCGGTACGCTCACGGATGTGAACGCCACGCTGGCCAGCCTGACCTACACGCCCGCGGTGAACGCCGCCGGCGCGCAGACGATCACGGTCACCACGAGCGACGGCTCGGCCTCGACCGGCGGCCCGAACACCGACAGCGACACCATCGCGGTCACCGTCGTCGACCGGCCGACGCTGGCCAACCTCGACGGCGACACGGTCGGCTACAGCCAGCAGGGCGGCCCGGTGGCGCTCGACAGGCGGCACCGCGGTGGCGCTGAGCGACAGCGACAGCGCCAACTTCAACGGCGGCAGCCTGGCCGTCACCTACCAGGCCGGCCAGCAGGCGGAAGACCGGCTGGTGATCGACACCAGCGGCACGGTGACCCTGTCCGCCGGCCAGACCGCGGGCAGCACCGTCTCGGTCGGCGGCACGGCCGTGGGGACGATCCAGGCGGGCGCGACCGGCGGTGACCAGCGAGGGCCTGACGATCAGCCTCGACGCCGGCGCGACACCCACGACCGTCGCCACGCTGATCGCGGCGATCGGCTACGACAACGCCGCCGGCGACACGCCCACGGGCGGCGACCGGACGATCCGCGTCACGGTCGACGACGGCACCACGGCGGGCGCCGGCGATCCCGCCGACGTCACCGTGCAGGTGGCGGCCGTCAACGACGCCGACCGGAACCGGTGTGCCGGCCACGATCACCGCGACCGAGGACGTCGCCGCCAACATCGACCTGACCGGGCTCGCCCTGGCCGACGTCGACGCCGGGGCCAACCCGATCGTCCTCACCCTCGCGCGTCGACGCGGGCACGCTCTCGGCGAGCCGGCGGCGGCGGGGTGACGGTGGGCGGTACCGGCACCGGCACGCTCACCCTGACCGGCAGCGCGGCCAACCTGAACGCCTTCCTGGGCGACGCCACGGCGGTGCAGTACACCTCCGCGGCCAACGCCAACGGCACCGGCGCGGCGACGCTCACCTTCACGCTCAACGACCAGGGCAACACCGGCTCCGGCGGCGGCACCAACGTCGCGCTGGGCAGCGCCCAGATCGACATCGCGGCCGTCAACGACGCGCCCACGGTGGCGAACGCCCCGGCCGACCAGACGACGGCCGCGGACAGGTCCTTCAGCTACCGGAACTGCCGGCCGGCACCTTCGCCGACGTCGACAGCGGCGACTGCCTCGACCTATACGGCGACTTCGGCCGGCGGCGGCGCCCTGCCAAGCTGGCTGACGTTCGACGCGGCGACCCGAACCTTCTCCGGCACGCCGGGCGAGGGCGAGGTCGGTACCGATCAGCCTGCAGGTGACGGCCGCCGACCCGTCGAACACCACGGCGACGACCACCTTCGACCTGACCGTGACCGAACAGCGGCGCCGACGGTGGCGAGCGCGCCGGTCGACCAGACCGCCACGGCGGGCGATGCGTTCAGCTACCAGCTGCCCGCGAACACCTTCGCCGATCCGGACGCCGGAGCGACCCTGCTGCGCTGTCGGCCACGCTCCGCCAGCGGCGCCTCCCTGCCCGCGTGGCTCAGCTTCGACGCCGCCACGCGGACCTTCTCCGGCACGCCCGGCGACGGCGACACCGGCACGCTCAGCCTGCGGGTGACGGCCCAGGACGGCGCGGGCGCCACGGCGACCGCCAGCTTCGAGCTGAGCGTCGAGGCGGCCGAAGGCGACGACGATCCGGTGCCGCCGCCCAGCGACGGGGACGACGACGACGATCCGGTGACCCCCACCGTCACCACCCTGGACCGCGGGCCGGTCCGGGTCACGGTGATCGAGATCGGCGGGGAGAACGTCCTGGTCGCCAACAGCGGCGTCGTCAGCGGCCGGGCGTTCGAGGCGATCCTGGGCACCTTCGACCGGGGCAACTCGCCACTCGCCCAGACGTTCCGCGCGGCCGCGGCCAACCTGTCCGGCGAGCCCAGCGAGACGCTGCAGACAGCCCTCGGCGATTCGACGACCCGGGGCATCCTGGCCGACATCGAGGCGATCGGCGGCGAGACGCTGATCTTCCAGAACGGCGAGTGGCGTCCGCTCGACCTGGAGACCTGCTGCAGAGCGCGGCCGTGAGCGGGGATGCCCCGGCCGGGACGTCCGCGCTGGCCGGCACCGCGCCGGCGGACGCCGGGCCGACCGCCCTCGCCGCGGCGCCGGCAGCCGCACCCGCCGAGCGCGAGGCCACCCTGGCCGGGCTGCGCCAGGCGACCCGCGACCTCTGGATCGAGCAGGCGATCGCCGCGCTCGCCGAGGCCGACGGCCTGGCCGACGGGCCTGGCGGACGGTGGCGACCTCTGGGCGGGCGGCGCGCCGGCGCCGGACGGCGGTCTGCCCGCCGGGCACCGGGCGGGCGACTTCGCCCAGCAGCTGCGCCAGCGCGCCGACGCGTTCGACCGCGACGCCCGCCTGCTGGCCGCCAGCCGTGGCGGTGGTCGAGCGCGCATAAGCCGGCACACCGCGGCCGGGCCGGACCGGGGGGTTGCCGGCGCGGCCGCGGTTCAGGCGGGCGCGGGCGCGCGGACGTAGCCCCATGCGGCTGCGCGCCGCCCCGCCGCCCGCCCGCGGCCCCCGCGCCGCGGGGGCGGCGTCCGCCCCGAACCCGGCCGAGACCTACCCGTTCGGCCACCGGCCGGCGGGGCAGTGCCTCAGGGCAAGATGCTGAAACGTGGACTCAGCGTTTCAGCATCTTGCCCTCTCTTCAAGGAGTTCAGAGCAAAATTCGACGATGGAAGGCCGGTTCGGCTTTCATCGATTGTGCTCTAGCGGCGGCCGCGCGGATCTGGACAGGGCCCCACCGAGAACACAGCGGGCACGGAGATCGACCGCGCGATCCAGGCGGGCGATCGGGCCATGCGCATGCGGTGAAACTGCCCCGCGCCCAAGGCGCGCCTGGACCTGGCTCGCACGCGAAGCGCGCCTGGACCGGGCTCGCGCGCGAAGCGCGCCTGGACCGGGCTCGCGCGCGAAGCGCGCCTGGACCGGGCTCGCGCGCGAAGCGCGCCTGGACTTGGCACATACGCAGCGCGTCTTGAACCGGCACGCGCGCGCGGCGCGCCGTTCGCTCTCTCGCGCTCTCTCTGTGCTCTCTGTGCCCTCCCTGCTCCACTCGCGCTTCGGGTCCTGCCCCGCTTCGGGTGCACTCCCCGCTTCGGGTCCAGCCCGGCCTCGGGTCCAGTCCGGCCCTGGCGTCCGCTTCGCTTATCACGCGCGCGCCGGCGGGCGCCGCACACGCGCGGCCGGTCAGGCCGCGGCGCCGTGTTGCAGCAATTCATTCGCGAAAACTGCAACTTGCGGTCAAAGCTTGATTTGCTTCTGGGGCGAGAAAGTGGCACAAGCAGGTGTTACGCTTGACACGCCGGAATCGGGGGCCTAGGAAAGCTGTGAAACGAGTGGGGATTGAGGCGGCGGGGCGCCGGCGGCGGTTGCGCGGCGGCGTGGCCGCGGTGCTGGCGGGGCTGATGCTGGGCGCGTGCGCGATCCAGCCGGCGCCGCTGACGCAGGCCGAGACGGAGGCGCGCGATCCAGGGCGACCTGCAGGCGATGTTCTCCGAGCAGGAGCCGATCGACGGGCCGGTCACGCTGTACGAGGCGATGGCCCGGGCGATCATGTACAACCTCGACCACCGGGTCGAGGTGATGAGCCAGGCCGTGAGCCAGCACCAGCTCGACGTCGCGCGCTACGACCTGCTGCCCAGCCTGGTCGCCGGAATCGGGCTACCGCGGCCGCTCCAACGAGAACGCCTCGTCGTCCAGAACGTCGAGACCGGCCGGCAGTCGCTCGCCCCCTCGACCTCGACGGAGCGGGACGTCTTCACCGCCGACCTGAACCTGGCGTGGAACGTGCTCGACTTCGGCGTGAACTACTTCACCGCGCAGCAGCAGGCCGACCGGGCGATGATCGCCTACGAGCGCCGGCGCAAGGTGATCCACGGCATCATCCAGGACGTCCGCTGCCGCCTACTGGCGGGCGGTCGCCGCCCAGCGCCTGCAGGCGCGGGTCGGGCCGCTATTGGAGCGGGTGGAAGGCGCGCGCCAGGAACTCCCAGCGGATCGAGCAGCTGCGCCTGCAGTCGCCGCTGGACGCGCTCAGCTACCAGCGCACCGTGCTGGACGCCAAGCGCCAGCTGCAGACCCTGCGCCAGGACCTGGCGCTGGCGAAGGTGGAGACTGGCGACGCTGATGAACCTGCCGCCGGACCGCGACTTCGAGCTGGCGATGCCGGCGAGCGAGATCGCCCTGGGCGAATTGGCGCTGAGCCCGCAGGAACTGGAGCAGATCGCGCTCGCCTACCGGCCGGAGCTGCGCGAGGAGGACTCCAGGCCCGGGTGTCGGCGACCGAGACGCGCAAGGCGCTGGTCCGCTTCCTGCCCGGCCTGGAGGTGTTCACCGGCCTGCACTACGACTCCGACGAGTTCCTGGTGAACCAGAACTGGGCGGACTACGGCGTGCGGGTCAGCTGGAACCTGATCAACCTGCTGTCCGCGCCGGCCCGCCTGGAGCAGGCGGAGAGCCAGGAGAAGGTCGCGATCGCCCGGCGCCAGGCGCTGTCCATGGCGGTGCTGAGCCAGCTGTACGTCGCCTACACCGCCTACCGCCAGGCGGACGACCTGTACCAGACCAACCAGGCGGTCGCGACGGTCGAGGGCGACATCCTGGAGCAGCTGCGCCGCAGCGAGCGCGCGCAGTCGAACGGCCGGCTGGCGGTGATCCGCGGCGAACTCAACGCCCTGGTCGCCGACCTGCGCCGCGACCTCGCCTTCGCCCGGGCGCAGAACGCGCTCGGGGCAGATCTACGTCACGGTCGGCGCCGACCCGCTGCCGGAGACGATCGAGGAGGCCTCCGTCGGCACCCTGGCCGAGGCGATCCAGACCACCCTGAAGGGCTGGCAGACGGGCGATCTGTTCATGCGCTCCACCATGCTGCAGGTGGGCGCGGAGCAGGGCCTGCCGGAGACGGCTGACGACAAGGTCCTGGGCATCTTCTAGCGGGCGTCTTCTAGCTGGCGACGCCGGACACGCCGCGGATCTGCCGCCCGAACCGCCGGCGACACGGGTCCCCTCTCCTCCGCTGGGCGAAGAGGGCTTAAGGTGAGGAGGTCGCCGCGGACCTTCGACGGCCGTGCACGCCACCTCTCCCCGGTCCCCACCCCAATGGCAGGAGGGGACCCGCCGCCACGCGGTGCCACGCCCGGCACCGCCAGGGCGGCGGACGACAGACCGAACGGCGACACGGGTCCCCTCTCCTCCGCTGGGAGGAGAGGGCTCAGGTGAGGGAGGTGGCCGCAGACCTCGACAGGCGTGCACGCCACCTCGCCCTGTCCCGCGCCCCCGATGGCGGAGAGGGAACCCGCCGCCACGCGGTGCCACACCCGGCGCCGCCGGGGCGGCGGACGACGCGGGTCCCCCTCTCCTCCGCTGGGAGGAGAAGGCCAGGGGTGAGGAGGTCCGGCCGCGGACCTCGACGGCGTGCACGCCACCTCTCCCTGGCCCTCTCCCCCGATGGCGAGAGGGGACCCGCCGCCACGCGGTGCCGAACCCGGCGCACGGCGGGGCGGTGGACGACGACCGGGCGACGCGGTCCCCCTCTCCTCCACTGGGAGGAGAGGGTTAGGGAGAGGAGGTGGGCCGCGGGACCTCGACGGCGTGCACGCCACCTCTCCCGGTCCCGCGCCCCCAGATGGCGGGAGGGGAACCCGCCGCGACGCGGTGCCACACCCGGCGCCGCCGGGGCGGCGGGCGACGACCGGCTACGCGGGTCCCCTCTTCCTCCGCTGGGAGGAGAGGGGGACCCGCCGCCGCGCGGTGCCTACACCGGCGCCGCCGGGGCGGCGGGCGGTCGGCGGCAAGGCGCGATGGAGTCGGAGACGGGCGATGGGCCTGCAAACGATCAACCGCCCGGCCGGGCGCGGCGCGCGCATCGCGGCAGGGCTCGCCCTGGCGGCCCGCGCTGCTGTGCGCCGGGACCGGCCCCGCGGCGGCGCAGGACGCAGCCGACGGCGCGGCCCCCGACGGCGCGGCCCCCGACGGCGCGGGCCGCGCGGCAGCCGCGCGCTGGACGCTGAGCCGCAGCTGAAGTCCCTGCTCGCCCCCGAGGGCGGCAAGGTCGGGCCGGACGGCGGGCTCGCCCCGCACGAGGCGCGCGCGCTGATCGAGCCCAGGGCGGAGGCGGTGCTGTCGAGCGAGATCGGCGGCCGGATCCTGGAGCTCCCGGTCGACTCCGGCGAGCGCTTCGCCAAGGGCGACCTGCTGGTCCGGCTTGGAGCTGCAGCTTCCACCAGGCCGAGCTGGCCGCGGCGCGGTGGCGGAGTTGACCCGCGCGCGGCGCGTGCTCGCCGACGCCCGGCAGCTGGCGCAGCTGAACTCGATCGGCCGAGCTCGACGTCGCCCTGGCCGAGGCGGACGTCGCCAAGGCAAACGCGCAGGTGCGCACCCGCTCGCTCTACGTCGAGCGCTGCCGGATCCGCGCGCCCTACGACGGCCGGGCGGCCGGTCGGCCGGTGGACATCGAGACGGTCGGCAAGGAGCCAGGAGCTGATGAGCGTGATCGCCAGCGGCGGCCTGCGGGTGCGCCTGATCGTGCCGTCCAGCTGGCTGGCCCTGGCTGGCGCCGGGGACGCGCTTCGAGCTCGAGATCGACGAGCCCGGCGCAACCCGTCAGGCCGAAGTCGCCACGATCGGCGCGCGGATCGACCCGGTCAGCCAGACCGTGCCGCTGCGCGGCCAGCTGGTCGGCGAAACGCCGGCCGCCCTGCTGCCGGGGATGAGCGGCACCGCCCGGTTCGACCCGCCCAACGGCTGACCCAATCCCGACGCTGGCGGCAGCCGCCGCCGCGGCCGGCCGGTCGCGAGACCCGATGCCGCAACCCGATCCCAAGCTCCGCGGCTTTTCCCACCTTCCTGCAGCTGGAGCGCGCCGCCCGGCGCGCCGAGAGCGTCGACGCGCTCACCTACGTCGCGGTCAACGAGACCCGCCGGCGGCCGAGCTATCGCCAGGCCGTGCTGGCGGCCGGCGGTGAGCGGCACCAGCCCGCGCGTCCGGGCGATCTCCGGCGTGTCCGTCCTGGAGCGCGACGCCCCCTTCCTGCGCTGGCACGAGACGGCGCTGGCCGCGCTCGCCCGCGGGGCGGAGGCGCGCACCGTCCGGCGGCTGACCGCGGACGACCTGCCGGAGGGCCTGCGGCCGGGCTGGACGGAATGGCAGATCGGCCACGGGCTCGACGTCCCGCTGATCGCGCCCGACGGCGAGCTGCTGGGCGCGCCGTGGCTGAGCCGGCCGGCGGAGTGGAGCGAGAGCGACGCCGTGCTCGCCGAGCGGCTGGCGGACTGCTACGCCCGACGCCTGGCGCGCGCTCGCCTGGGCGCAAGGCGGTGCCGGCGCAAGCGCCGCTGGCCGCGGATCGCGGCCGGCGCGGCGGCGGTCGGCCTGGTCGCGCGCGCTCGCGCATCCCGGTGCCGCAGAGCGCGCTGGCCCCGGCGGAGGTGGTCGCCGCCAACCCGCGGGTGGTCGCCGCGCCGATGGACGGGGTGATCGCCGACGTCCAGGTCGAGCCGAACCAGCCGGTCGAGGCCGGGCAGCGGCTGTTCGCCTGCGGCGCCACCGACCTGGAGAGCCACGCCGGCGGTCGCGCGCCGGGCGCTGGCGATCGCCGAGGCGGAGCTCCGGCGGGCGAGCCGGGGCGCGTTCGCCGACCGCGAGGAGACGGCCAAGCTGCCAGGTGCTTGGAGACCAAGCGCGACCTGCGCGCCGGCCGAGCTGGCGCAGGCGGTAGGAGCGGCTGTCGCGCGTGGTCGTCACGGCCGAGCAGGCCGGGGTGGCGATCTCCACCGACCCGAACGACTGGATCGGCCGCCCGGCGCGCCGGCGAACGGGCTGATGCAGGTGGCCGACCTGGGCGACACCCGCCTGCGGATCGACCTGCCGGTGGCCGAGGCGGTGCAGCTGGACCCCGGCGCCCGGGTCGCGCTGTTCCTGGACGTGGCACCGCTGGAGCGGGTGCCCGCGACCCTGACCCGGGCGAGCTACGAGGCGACGACGACCCCGGACGACGTGCTCGCCTACCGGGTCTACGCCGACTTCGCCGCCGACGCGGCGCCCCGCCGGCCGGGCCTCAAGGGCACGGCGAAGCTGTTCGGGCCGGAGGTGCCGCTGGCGCTCTACCTGTTCCGCCGGCCGGTCAGCGCCGTGCGGCAGCGTGGTCGGCCTGTGAGCGCGCCCGCGCTGACCCTGCCCGGCGCCGGCGCGGCGGCCGGCGAGCTGCCCGAACGGCTGCCGCCGCTGCGCGCCGACCTGGAGCTGCTGGAGGCGCCGCGGGCCGCCGACGGCAGCCCCTGCTGGACGATCCACGATCCCGTCCTGAACAGCTTCTACCGGATCGGCGACAGCGCCTTCCGGCTGCTGTCCAACTGGGCGCTGGGCGCGCCGGAGGCGGTGCTGGCGCGCGCCAACCGGGCTGCGCAGAGCGCGCCGGTCACCGCGCGCCAGCTGGAGCAGCTGCTGCGCTTCCTGGCCGCCAACCAGCTGATCGAGGCGGCGGGCCCGCAGGGCCTCGCCGACCACCTGGCGCGCCTCGACCGGCGGCGGACCCGGCCGTGGCAGTGGCTGCTGCACCGCTACCTGTTCTTCCGGGTGCCGCTGGTCCGCCCCGACGCGGTCCTGGGCGCCACGCTGCACCTGGTGCGGCTGATGACGCGCGGCTTCTGGCGGCCGGATCTGCCTGGTGCTGGGGCGCGCTGGGCGTGCTGCTGGCGCTGCGGCAGTGGGAGACCTTCACCCACACCTTCATGAGCTTCCTGACCTGGCAGGGCGCGTCGGCGTTCGCCGCCACCCTGCGGCGACCAAGGCGCTGCACGAGCTGGCGCACGGCTACATGGCCAAGGCGTACGGCTGCCGGGTGCGCACCATGGGGATCGCGTTCCTGGTGTTCTATCCGGTGCTCTACACCGACACCACGGACGCCTGGCGGCTGGTCTCCCGCCGGTAGCGGCTGCTGATCGGCGCGGCGGGCACGCTGGCGGAGGTCCTGCTGGTGCTCCTGGTGACCTTCGCCTGGTCGTTCCTGCCCGACGGGCCGATCCGGTCCGCCGCCTTCCTGCTGGCGACCGTGACCTGGACGATGACCCTGCTGGTCAACCTCAACCCGTTCATGCTTCGACGGCTATTACCTGCTGTCCGACTGGCTGGGCGTGAGAACCTGCAGACCCGGGGCTTCGCGCTCGGCCGTGGCGGCTGCGCGAGCCTGTTGTTCGGGCTGGGCGAGCCGCCGCCGGATCGGATGTGGCACGAATGCGCGCTGCCCTGGTGTACGCGTACAGCACCTGGATCTGGCGCTTTCTGCTGTTCCTGGGCATCGCGCTTCTGGTCTATCACCGTTCTTCAAGGTGCTGGGCCTGTTCCTGATGATCGTCGAACTCGCCTGGTTCATCGGCCGCCCGATCGCCGAGGAACTCGCCAGTGGTGGCGACGGAGACACGCCATGCGCCTCAACCGCAACAGCCTCGCGACGCTGGCCGTGCTGGCCGGCCTGATCGGCCTGCTGGCCTGGCCCTGGAAGTCGCCCGGGTCTCGGTGCCGGCCGTGCTCGAGGCCGGCCAGCACAGCGCGCTCTACCCGCCGGTGGCCGCGCGCATCGTCGCGGTCAACGCCGCCGACGGCCGGCGCGTGGCGGACGGCGAGGTGCTGTATAGGTCGACTCCCCCGACCTGACCCACGCGCTGCGCCAGACCGGGCGCCGGATCGCCATGGCGGAGGGCTTGCTGCGCCGCCAGGCGGCGAGCGCGGAGGCCCTGGACCGGCTGAGCGTGCTGGAAGAGGAGCTCGCCGCCGACCGCACCCGGCTGGCCGGCCTGCAGGCCCAGCAGGCGCGCCTGACCGTGCGCGCGCCCAAGGCGGGCCGGCTGAGAGACGTGCCGCCGGAGCTGCGGGCCGGGCAGTGGATCGCCGTGACCCAGCCGTCGGCCGGGTCGTCGGCGACCAGCCGGCGCGCCTGCGCGGCTACGTCCGCGGCGCGGACCTCAGCCGCTTCGCGGTGGGCGCGCACGGCCGCTTCGGCCGCAGTACTCGGCGCGCCCGCCGCTCGACGTCACGGTCACCGCGCGCGAGACGGTCAACGCCCGCCGCCTGGACCTGCCCTACCTCGCCGCGGCGTACGGCGGCGGATAGACGCAGACCCGCCAGGCCGGCGACAGCGCCGCCCAGATCGCGGGCTTCGGCCTGGTCCCGCGCACCCCGGTCTACCGCGTCGAGCTCAGCCCGGCCACGCCGCTGCCCGCGCCCGCCCAAGTCGTGCCCGGCACGGTGATGGTCGCGGGCGAAGCGCGCAGCCTGCTCGCCCGCGCCTGGCGCAGCGCCGCCGCCGTGGTGATCCGGGAAAGCGGGTTCTAGGCCTCGCTCACGCGCGGGGCGGGGTCGCCGGCGACGAGCTTGCTCTCGTGAGCCTGGCCCCTACGCCAACAAACCTGATTTCCCTCCTCCAGTGGGAGGAGGGCGAGGGGAGGAGGTTGCCCGCGACCTCGACAGTGGCGGCGACCTCCTCTCCCTAACCCTCCTCCCATGGAGGAGAGGGGACCAGTTGGTGATGGGGGTGTGAGCCAGCTGTAGGGCGGGTTCGCG